>JBLRXD010000094.1:0-14490 GCA_047920935.1 Pseudomonadales bacterium
TCCGGCGCTGCTGTTGTGGATCATCGGCAACGAGCTCAATCACGGCTACAGCAACCCGGCGGTCTACGATGCCGTCCACGATGTGGTGTCGATGATTCACGAGCTGGACCCGAATCATCCCGCCACCACGACCATCGCCGGTATCGGGGAGAACGTGATTACCGACATCCGCCAGCGGGCGCCCAACCTCGACTTCATCAGCTTTCAGGTATACGGCGAGCTGTTCGGACTGCCGCAGCAACTCGAGCGGATCGGCTTCGATGCGCCCTTCATGGTGACCGAGTGGGGCACGATCGGCTTTTGGGAGGTGGAGACGACCGACTGGGGGGCGCCCATCGAGGCGACGAGTTCGGAGAAGGCAGAACGGTATCGGCGCGGCTACACCGAGATCCTGCAGCCGCTCGAAGGCCGTCTGATCGGCTCCTACGCGTTCTACTGGGGCCAGAAGCAGGAACGCACCCCGACCTGGTTCGGGCTGTTCACCGAGCACGGCCATGAGACCGAGAGCATCGACGTGCTGCATGCCATCTGGACCGGCGCCCCACCCGCCAACCGCTCGCCGCAACTCGTTTCGTTGCAGCTGGATGGCAAGGTCGCTGGAGACAGCGTGCGCCTGGAGGCTGGAGCCGCCTACCACGCCGAGGTCGACGCCGTAGACCCCAACGGCGATCCGCTGAGCTATCGCTGGGAGCTGAAACCCGAAAGCCGCGCGACTCAGTCAGGAGGCGACTTCGAACCGCCGATAGCCAGCCTGGACGGCTTCATCGACGATGCGGGCACCGCGCGGCCGCGAATCACGGCGCCACCGCCGGGCGCGTACCGCCTGTTCGTTCACGTCGACGACGGCCGCGGCAAGGCTGCCCATGGGAACCTGCCGTTCCTGACAGCGCCCGCCGAATGATTCAGTCCGCCGGCGCCGGGCCGGTGGACTCGCGAATCTGCAGTTCCGCCGGAATGACGATGGTGCCGTGCTGTTGCGCGCCTGCGGAAGCCGCCGCGATGATGGCCGCAACCGCACGGTCGGCCATCACCGCCAAGGGCTGTCTGATCGTCGTCAGCGCCGGATAGACCAGGCGGGCCAAGGCAATATCGTCGAAGCCGGCCACCGACAGCCGGGCGGGAATGCCGATGCCGAGGCGATCGGCTACTCGGATCACGCCGGCCGCCATATCGTCATTGGCTGCGAACACCGCCGTCGGCGGGTTGTCCCGCTGCAGCAGTTCGGCGGCGCACCGCTCGCCGGAACCGAACGAGTTGTCGCCCGCCGCCACCAGCTCGTCCGAGAAATCTACGCCGCTCTGCTGCAGCCCGTCCCGATAGCCGAGAAAGCGGTTGGCGACGGCCTTGTGGGTCGGGTCCCCCTTGATGAACGCGATGCGCTTGTGGCCCAGCGATGCTAGGTAGCGGGTCATCTCGGCGCTGATTTCCCGGTCGTTGGTTGACACCGACAGCTGCCCACCCTTCTCCACCCCCGGCGACAGTCGCACGAAGCGGGTCCCCGTGGCTTCGATGGCGCGAACGATCTTCGGCATGTTCGACAGCGGCGCGGCGAGCACGATGCCGTCAGCGCGCGCGTGCTCGATCAATGCCTGAAGCTCGGCGCCGACGCCTCGACTGCGATAATTGCAGGGGTGGATCAGCAGATCGTAGTGATCCCGCTGGCACGCTCGCAAGGCGCCCTGCTGCATCTTGATGATGTAGCCGGAACTGGGGATGTCGTAGACGCTGGGATCGTCGTAAACCAGCGCGATCAGCCGCGACCGATGGCTCGCCAGATTGCGCGCCGACTGGTTCGGGCGGTAACTGAGCTCGGCAATCGCCCGCTCGACCTTCTGCCGCGTCGCCTCCCTGACGTTCGGCTCTCGATTGGTGACGCGGGACACCGTCTTGATCGACACGCCCGCCGCCCTGGCGACGTCATCGATCGTGACTTTCGGGGTCGGCATGATTCTGCAGTTTCAAAAGAAGCGAATTCTAGCCGAAGCGCCGGCGTTTGACAGCGCTATCAATTGCACGCGAGCAGTGACAACAGTGGCATGACGGTGCGATCTTCCTCACTGCCTGCCTCGCAACCTGGAGCCGCTCGCATCGATGCCTGGACGACCTGCCCCTGTCACGCTGCTGATCCTGTCGCTGCTGATCTTCGGCTGCGGCGACTCCACCACGCGCGCATCGCTCGAGTCGTTGGCGCAGCAGCCGTCAGCCTATGAGGGGCGCAGGGTCGTCACCGAAGGCGTCGTGCGCACCTTCGCCAAACCACGGCACTACTGGATCGAAGACGAAGATCTCAACCGCGTCGCCATCGAGCCCGACCATCTCGTCTCACCCTATCTGGGCCAGGTGGTGACGGTCACCGGGCGCTTCAGCGCAAGCCTGACCTCACCGCGCACGATCGAGGCGGAGACGGTCGCTCTGAAACAATGAGCGGCGCCGTGGGGATGAGCGTGCCGGCTCACCCGCCAGCCCCTCCGCGGAGGGGTTTCGCGACGTAAAGCCATTTCGATCTGCACTGTGGTATTTTTCCGAGACTGGGCTCAAAGGAGATTTGCCATGGCACTGCAGACGCTTCAGCCGGACTGCCCGCCGGAAGCCATTCTGGCGGCTATGGAGCGCGACGGCGCGTGCATCGTCGCCGGCCTCGCGCCGGCCCCGACGGTACGGCAGATGGTGGCCGAGGTCACGCCGTTCATCGAGCGTACGCCGTACGGTTCCGACGACTTCACCGGCCGCCGCACCCAGCGCACCGGCGCTCTGGTGGCCCGGGCCCCGACTTGCCGCGATCTGGTACTGAACCCCAAGGTGCTCGATGCGGCGCGGACGTTTCTCAAACCATGGGCCGAGAGGATTCTGCTGCACCTCACGCAGACGATCTACATCCACCCGGGGCAGGGCGCGCAGGTGCTGCATCGCGACCGGCTCGCCTGGGGCACGCACCTGCCGCTCTCCATCGAGCCGCAGTTCAACACCATCTGGGCGCTGACCGACTTCACCGTGGCCAACGGCGCGACCCGCGTGGTTCCCGGCAGCCACACCTGGCCGTGGGAGCGCAAGGCGACGGCCGATCAGGTGGTGCAGGCGGAAATGAGTGCCGGGTCGGTGCTGCTGTACAGCGGCACCGTGCTGCACTCCGGGGGGCGCAACGACTCCGACGTCTCGCGGCTCGGCCTCAACATCACTTACTGCCTTGGCTGGCTGCGACAGGAAGAGAATCAGTATCTGTCGTGCCCCCCGCACATCGCCCGAACGCTCGACCCCGAGCTCCAGGAGCTGCTCGGGTACACCCAGGGCAACTACGCGCTCGGCTACTACTCCGACCCCGAGGCCACCGAGGCCGGTCGTGACATCCTGCCGCCGGAGTTCGCCCTCGGCCGCAAGCCGCGCGCGGGACAGGGTTTCTCGATGTCCGAGGCGACGGACGAGGGCGTCAGCCTGGAGCAGATGAAAGACAAGGTTCCGCTCGGCGAGGACGTCTGACCCACGGCGCCGCGCGGCCCCGCCCGACCGACCGCTTCAGAAGGTATCCAGGACTTCCAGCGCGCCCGAGAGGCTTTTCACCCCGTGCACGGCCATGCCGGCGATGGCCTCCTTGGGGCGATTGGCGAACGGCACGATGGCGCGGCGGAAGCCGTGCTTGCGGGCCTCGGCCAGGCGCTGCTGGCCGTTGGCCACCGGCCGCACCTCGCCGGTGAGGCCGAGCTCGCCGAACACGATCAGGTCTTTCGGCAGGATGCGGTTGCGAAACGACGACAGCACCGCCAGCAGCGCCGCCAGATCGGCGCCGGTTTCGGTGATGCGCACGCCGCCCACCACGTTGGCGAACACGTCCTGATCGGCCAGGGTGATGCCGCAGTGCCGGTGCAGCACCGCCAGGTGCATGGCCAGACGCTGAGCCTCCAGGCCCACCGCCACCCGCCGGGCGTAGCCGCCCTGGACGACGTCCACCAGGGCCTGCAACTCCACCAGCAACGGCCGGGTGCCTTCCCAGGTGACGGTCACCACGCTGCCGGGGGAGTCGAGCTCGCCGCGCTGCAGGAAGATGGCCGACGGGTTGGCCACCTCCTTCATGCCCAGCTCGGTCATGGCGAAGACGCCCAGCTCGTTGACCTCGCCGAAGCGGTTCTTGATGCCGCGCAGCGTGCGATAGCGGCTGCCGGCGGGGCTGTCGAGCATCATGAAGCAGTCGATCATGTGCTCGAGCACCTTGGGGCCGGCGAGGCTGCCCTCCTTGGTGACGTGGCCGACGAGAATCACCACCACCCCGGTCTGCTTCGCCAGCCGGGTGAAGAACGCCGCGGTCTCCCGCACCTGAGTGACGCTGCCGGGGGTGCTGTCGACGGATTCCATCTGCATCACCTGGATGGAATCCAGCACCAGCACGTCGAACTTCTGCTCCTCCATGAGGCGGGCGATGGCTTCGCCCCGGGTCTCGGATGCCACCGAAAGCCTGTCGGCCGGCAGGTTCAGCCGCTGGGCGCGCAGCGCCAGCTGGTGCAGCGACTCCTCGCCGGTGACGTAGAGCACCTCGACCGCTGCCGCCAACTGGGTGCAGACCTGCAGCAGCAGGGTGCTCTTGCCGGCGCCGGGATCGCCGCCGATGAGCACCACCGAACCCGTCACCAGGCCGCCGCCGAGCACCCGGTCGAGTTCCGAAAACCCGGTGGGCAGCCGCACCGCCTGCTCCGGCTCCACCTCGGCCAGGCGTTTGATCTCGCTGCGGCTGCCGGCGAAGCCGAGGCCGGCTTCCTTGACCGGGGTGACGTTCAAGCGGGTGAGCGAGTTCCAGGCGCTGCAGGTTCCGCACTGACCCTGCCACTTCATGTGCTCGGCGCCGCAATCGCTGCAGACGTAGGCGGTCTTGATCTTGGGTTTGGCCACCGCCGCTATTCGAACGGCGCGAACTGGTCGTAGCGATCGGGCGCCAGATTCTCGAATTTGGTGAGGTTGCCGATGAAGGCCAGCCGCACCGAGCCGATGGGGCCGTTGCGCTGTTTGCCGATGATGATCTCGGCGGTACCCTTGTCGGCGGTCTCCGGGTGATAGACCTCGTCGCGGTAGACGAACAGGATGACATCCGCATCCTGCTCGATGGCGCCACTCTCTCGCAGGTCGGCCATCAGTGGGCGCTTGTCGGTGCGCTGCTCGAGGCTGCGGTTGAGCTGGGACAGCGCGACCAGCGGGCAGCGCATCTCCTTGGCGATACCCTTGAGCGACCGGGAGATCTCGGAGATCTCGTTGGTGCGGTTCTCCGGATTGCCGGAGCCGCGCATGAGCTGCAGGTAGTCGACGACGATCATGCCCAGGTGGCCCGACTCCCGGGCAACCCGACGGGCGCGGTTGCGCAGCTCGCTGGGGGAGATGCCCGGGGTGTCGTCGATATACAGCTGCTTGTCCTTGAGCTGACTCACCGCGGAGGTGAAGCGGGTCCAGTCTTCCTCGTGCATGTCGCCGGTGCGCATGCGGGTCTGGTCGATGCGCCCGAGTGACGACAGCAAGCGCATGATCAGCGACTCGGCAGGCATCTCCAGGCTGAAGAACAGCACCGCGCCTTCGCCCTCCATCACCGCGTGCTCAACCAGGTTCAGCGCGAACGCGGTCTTCCCCATGGACGGGCGGCCGGCAACGATGATGAGATCGGAAGGCTGCAGCCCGGCGGTTTTTTTGTCGAGGTCGTCGAAGCCGGTGGCCATGCCGGTGATGGGGCTGCGGGTGGCGTACAGTTTTTCGATGCGCGCCACGGCCGCCTGCAGCAGCGGCACCAGCTTCTGCGGACCGCCGTCCTTGAGGCGCCCTTCGGCAATGCGGAAAACTTCCTGCTCCGCCATGTCGACGATTTCGTCGCTGGGCCGCCCCTCCGGCGCGAACGCCGAATCGGCGATGCGCTGGGCGGCACCGATCAGCTGCCGCAACGTGGACAACTCGCGGACGATGCCCGCGTAGGCCATGACGTTGCTGGCACCGGGTGTGCTTTCCACCAGCTCGCCCAGATACCCCAGGCCGCCGATCTTGTCGAGCAGGCCTTTGGAGACCAACCGCTCGGAAACGGTGACCGCATCCATGGGCTGATCGTCCATGGCGAGATCGGCCATGGCGTCGAAGATGATCTGATGGGACGGACGGTAGAAGTCGTTGCCGCTGACCACTTCGGCGACGTTGAACCAGGCATCGTTGCTGAGCATCAGGCCGCCGAGCACGGACTGCTCGGCATCTACAGAGTGGGGCGGGGCCTTGGGGGACCCGTAACCGCCGGACGTGCGCCCGCGGGCCGGCACCGTCGCTGCGGCCTCGATGGGCGGCAGGTGATCGAGATCGTCGTCAGGCTCGAAAAAACGCTCGGACATGGAAACCGGTGGCCGTGGTTTTCGTAAGAAAGCCTGCGAGTATCGCCGGCGAGAATCAAGCGGAAACTGCCCGATGCGACCCGATGTCGCTGGCGCATCCGCCCCCGGGCAGGAGCGGCTGCGCGACCCGGGCCGTAGCGGCCTTGGTTACTCGGCCACCACCACCACTTGAACGGGCACGATGACGTCGGAATGCAGCTGCAGATCGACCTCGTACTCGCCCAGGCTGCGAATGGTTCCCTCGGGCAGACGGACCTCGCTGCGCTCGACTTCCAGGCCCTTTGCGGTCAACGCATCGGCGATGTCCTGGGTGCCCACGGAGCCGTACAGTTTGCCCTCTTCACCCGCTCTCACCACCATGGTGATGGTGGCGCCTTCGAGCTTGGCGGCACGGTCGCGAGCCTCGCCCAGGCGGGCATCGGCAACGCGCTCGAGTTCAGCCCGGCGCGCCTCGAACACGGCACGGTTATCGGGGGTGGCGCGCACGGCCTTGCCCTTCGGGATCAGGTAGTTGCGGGCAAACCCAGGCTTCACCGCGACTTCTTGGCCGAGGTCACCGAGGTTGCTCATGCGTTCCAGCAGAATTACGTTCATGTCGAAGTCCTCGGCTTACCGATGTGCATCGGTGAAGGGCAGCAGGGCCAGGTAGCGTGCGCGCTTGATCTCCTGGGCCAGACGCCGCTGCTGACGCGCGGTCGTCCCGGTGATCCGGCTCGGCACGATCTTGCCGGTCTCGCCGACGTACTGCTTCAGCAGGTCGAGATTCTTGTAGTCGATCTCTGCGCCGGGCACGTCCAGGCGGGCGAACTTCTTGCGGCCAAAACGTCTGCTCATTCCTGTTCCTCCTCAGCGGTGGCAGGGGCTGCCTCGGTCGACCCTTCGCCGGAATCCGACTGCCGGGCTTCACGCTGCTGTTCCTGCTCGCGGCGCTGCTCGCGCTCGCGGTCTTTTTCCTGATCCTTGAGTTCTTCTTCGTAGATGCGGGAATTGCCTTCCGGCGCCGACGAGCGACGAATCACCAGGTTGCGGATCACGGCATCGTTGAAGCGGAACGCGCTCTCGAGCTCGGCGAGGGTGGCGTCGTTCACTTCGATGTTCATCATCGCGTAGTGCGCTTTGTGGATCTTGGCGATGGGGAACGTCAGCTGACGGCGGCCCCAGTCTTCCTTGCGGTGGACTTTGCCTTCGCCGCGCTCGATGAGTTGCTCGTAACGTTCGATCATGCCGGGAACCTGATCGCTCTGGTCAGGGTGCACGAGAAACACGACCTCATAGTGTCGCATGTAGATTCCTCCTTTCGGTGTATCGCCTCCGCTCGCGGGCTGGCAGCCGCTTCACAAAACGGGCGTGAGGCAAGGGGATCGTTTTCAGGGTCGCGAAGTTTAGGAGCGGGGCCCGCAGCATGCAAGGGCTTTCAGTGCTTGCTAGGCAGAGCCGCGACGCTGGCGGACGGCCTCGAACAGCAGAATACCGGCCGCCACCGAGACGTTCAGGCTCGACACCTGCCCCAGCATGGGAATGCGCACCAGCTGATCGCAGTGCTTGCGGGTAAGCGCGCGCATGCCCTCACCCTCGCTGCCGACGATGAGGGCACAGCTGCCCGTCAGATCCGCCCCACTCCAGTCGAGTTCGGCTTCGCCATCGCTACCGATGATCCACACACCCTGCTGCTTGAGCCACACCAGCCTCCGCGCCAGGTTCGCCACCTCCACCAGCAGCAGGCCTTCGGCGCCGCCGGCGGCCGTCTTCAGCGCCACCTCGTTCAACGGCGCGCTACGCCGGCGCGGCAGCAGCACCGCCTGCACGCCGGCGGCGTTGGCGCTGCGCAGGCAGGCCCCCAGGTTGCGCGGATCGGTGAGGCCATCGAGGATCAGGATGAGGCGCGGCGCCGCCAGCGCCTCCCAGCGGGCCTCCAGATCCAGCTCCGTGGCCAGGGTGAGTTCGTGGCACTCGGCCACCACGCCCTGATGACTGCCGCCGCAACGCCGGTCGAGCCACGACTTCTCCGCCGGCTCCACGCGGATGCCGCTTTCCCGGGCGGCCTCGAGCAACTCGCCGACCCGGGCGTCGCGGCGCCCGCGCTGCACGTGGATCACCCGCACCCGTCCGGGATTCTCCGCCACCATCGCGGCCACCGCGTGCAACCCGTAAACCTGGCTCATGCGTCGGCGCTGCGGCGCCGGCGACGGCGCGACTCCTTGGCGCCGCCACCGCCACGGGTGCTGATCAGCGCCAGATCGACTTTGCCCACCGCAGGCTGCACGTCCACCAGCTTGACCTTGAGCTCGTCGCCCAGGGCGAAGCGGCGACCGGAACGGTCGCCCACCAGGGTCATGCTCGACTGATTGAAGCGGAAGAAATCCTGGCCCAACTCGGATATGTGCACCAGGCCTTGCACGTAGAAGCCGCTGAGCTCGACGAACAGGCCGAAGTCGGTCACCCCCATCACCACGCCGTCGAACTCTTCGCCGATGCGCCCAGCGACGTACTCGCACTTCAACCACCCCTGCACGCCCCAGGCCACCTCGTCGGCGCGGCGCTCGGTGCTGGAGATGTGCTCGCCGGTGACCACCAGCCAATCGCCGCTCATGTCGGCCTCGTTGCCGTGCAGCACCGCTTTGATGGCACGATGCACCACCAGATCGGCATAACGGCGGATGGGCGAGGTGAAGTGCATGTAGCGCTGCAGCGCCAACCCGTAGTGGCCGCGGTTCTCTGAGCTGTACAGCGCCTGGTTCATGGAGCGCAGGGTGAGCATCTCGAAAATCCACTTGTCAGGCCGGTCACCGAGCTGCTCCAGGGCATCATGGACCAGCTTCGGGGTCAGGTCGCCGCGGGACAGGCGGATGCCGGCGAACGCCAGTGCCTGGCGCAGCTGCTCGGTCTTTTCCGCATCGGGCTGCTCGTGGATGCGGTACAGCGCCGGGCGTTCGGCCGCTTCCAGATAGCGGGCAGCACAGACGTTGGCGCTGATCATGGCCTCCTCGATGAGGCGGTGGGCGTCGAGACGGGTGACCGGGTGAATGGCTTTGATGTGGCCGTCCTCGAGTTCGAGTACCGATTCGTGGCTGTCGAAATCCAGCGCCCCGCGCAGTTCGCGCGCCCGCCGCAGCGCCTCGTACACGGCCTTCAGCTCGCGCAGCGACTGCAGCACTTCCGGTTCGACGTCGAGCAGACCGGCTTCGAGAAATTCCTGCACCCGGGTGTAGGTGAGACGCTGCCAGGAGCTGATCACCGCCTCATAGAAATCGAACCGGGTGACGTTGCCCTTGGCGGTCACCCGCATGTCGCACACCAGCGCCAACCGCGGCTCCTCGGGCCTGAGCGAGCACAGACCGTTGGACAGCGCCTCCGGCAGCATGGGCACCACCCGATCGGGCAGGTACAGGGAGTTGCCACGCTCCCACGCGGACAGATCCAGCGGACTGCCGGGCTTCACGTAGTGAGCTACGTCGGCGATGGCAACCACCAGGCGCCAGCCGCCGCGATGGCGCTCGGCGAACACGGCGTCGTCGAAATCCTTCGCGGATTCGCTGTCTATGGTCACCAACGGTACATCCACCAGAGACACGCGATCGCGGTGGCGCCCGGGCTGCACCTGCTTCGGCAGCCGCTCGGTGGCGCGCAGCACCTCCGGCGGCCACTCCCGCGGCACCTGGTGGCTGGTGAGCAAGGTCTCTGCCGCGTGGGTGGCCCCCGCCTTGGCGGAGATCAGCGCCGTGACCACGCCCACCAGCCCCTGACGATCTTCGCCGGTGATGCGTACCGCCACGGTGTTGCCGTCCTCGCCTACGTCCGGCTTAGACTCGAGGCTCACCCGGCCGCGGTACTCGGGCGACAGCGATTCCACGTGGGGGAATCGGCCGTGGTAGCGCAACTCGCCGATGACCGGCTGGGACGAGTACTCGACCACACGCAGCACCCGCGCCCGGCCATCGACGACGGCACCCTCTACCCGATCCCCGGGGCGCAGCTTGAAGCCACGGCCGCGCTCCACCGGCGCGCCGGCGAACGTAAGATTGCGGCCACTGCCCTCGAGCACGGCTTCGTTGCCCTCCGTGGGCGCCGGGTGGTAGTGCCCATTCTGATCCTGGCTGAGCTCGCCGTTGCGCAGCATCCCCTTGACGAGCATGCTCAACGCCTTGCGGGCGCGCGGATCATGGCTTTGGGTCAGCGCCAGCAACTCGCGCCATCCCGCCGGCGCAGGCTCCCGAGCCAACAGTTCGAGCAGCGCCGCCGCCGTCCAGCGACCATGCCCCGAGCCGCCTTCGGCCTTGCCGGTCTGCACTCCGGCACTACGCTGCCGCCGTTCCTTTCGCGATTCCATTGACATCACTCGCCGCTAAAAGTAAATTTCGCGCCCCACTTCATGCCGAGGTGGTGAAATTGGTAGACACGCCAGCTTCAGGTGCTGGTGGGGGAAACCCCGTGGAGGTTCAAGTCCTCTCCTCGGCACCATCGTTGACGATGGTAACGCTTCCAAGCCGCTGATTCCCAACTGCGAAGCCGCGGCTTCCACGCTCGTCATGATATTCTCCAGCGCTGTACCGACGCGGTCCGGTATTTGCACCGCAGCCCAGCCATGTGGACCAGCGAGGATGACCACAAGCGTGTGGTGATCGTCGGCGGCGGGGCCGGCGGTCTGGAACTGGCCTGCCGGCTCGGGCGGCGGCTGCGGCGCACCCAGCAGATAGAGATCGTCCTCATCGACCGCAATCGCCAGCACGTCTGGAAGCCGCTGCTGCACGAAGTCGCCACGGGCGCGTTCAACTCCGAACTCGGCGGTGCCGACTATCTGAACCTGGCGCGCATCAACGGTTTCAGCTTCGCCCAGGGCGAGCTGCAGGCGCTGGATGTCGGCGCGCGGCGACTGACCTTGGGGCCGAGCCGGGACCGGCGCGGCCGGCCATTGTCGCAGCAACGGCAGATGCGATACCACGTTCTGGTGCTGGCCGTAGGCAGCGAAAGCGCCGACTTCGGCATTCCCGGAGTCGCGCAACACGCATTTTTTCTCGACGGACCAGAAGATGCCGAGGTCTTCCACGAGCACCTGTTGAGCGCGATGCAGGGGCGCACGCTGGAAGCAACGAGCCAACCGCTGGATGTGGCGATCGTCGGTGCCGGCGCCACCGGGGTGGAACTGGCCGCCGAGCTGGAAAGCGCCGCCCGCTACTTCCGACATTACTGGGCCACAAGGCTGCGCCTGCGCATCACCCTGGTGGAAGCCGGCGAGCGCATCCTCCCCGCTCTGAACCCGCGCATCGCAGCCAAAGCCCAGCGTGAGCTGCTCCACCTCGGGGTCACGGTGCGCACCGGCGCCACCGTGACCTGCGCCCGTAAGGACGGCCTGGTGCTCGCCGGTGATGAGCGTATTCCCGCCGATCTGATGGTCTGGGCCGCGGGCATCCGTGGCCCGGCATTGCTCGGCCGGCTCGGGTTGGCAACCACGAGTCGAGGCCAGTTGGCCGTCGACGCGCAGCTGCGCACCTCGGACCCGCACGTCTTCGCTTTGGGAGACTGCTGCGACGCCGCCCCACCCCGGGCGCAGGCCGCCAGCCAGCAGGCCGAATATCTGACAAAACTGTTAACGGCACGCTGTACCGACAAACCGTTCGACGCAACGTTCGCTTACCGCGACTATGGCTCGCTGGTCTCGCTGGCCGAACACTCCGCCGTCGGCGGCCTGATGAGCAGCCTGAGCAAGCGCACCTGGTTCATCGAGGGCCATCTGGCGCACTGGACCTACGTCTCTTTGCATCGACGCCATCAGATGACGATCTACGGCGCCCGGCGCATGTTCGGTCTGTACGTGGCCGACCTGCTCAACGGGCTGGTACGGCCACGGTTGAAACTGCACTGATCGACCACTGTAACGCCCTGGAAGTCGCTGCGTCCAATACACGAGCGCAGACACAGCGCTCATCGATCCGATCTCGGGCCAGCGGCTTGGGCGGGCAAATCAACATTGGGCCGAAGCGATGGTGTGTTCGTGGCCCGACCAAAAGGTACTGGAGAAAATCATGAAGCTGACGAACAAGCGCACTTCCATGGCAGCCCTCGCAGGCTCCGCATTCATCACGACCCTGGGCCTGGTTGGGGCCGCGTCCGCCGCCGCGGATAGCCAATTCGTGGCCGACGACCTCGATGGCGGCTACCTGCTGGCTGCAAAGAGCGACGCCGAAGGCAAGTGCGGCGAAGGTAAGTGCGGCGGCGATGCCAAAGACGGCGCCGAGGGCAAGTGCGGCGAAGGCAAGTGCGGCGGCGAAGCCAAAGATGGCGCCGAGGGCAAGTGCGGCGAAGGCAAGTGCGGCGGCGATGCCAAAGACGGCGCCGAGGGCAAGTGCGGCGAAGGCAAGTGCGGCGCCGCTTGAACCAACCGGAAACCCGTTTTGATAACCAAGCCGCTCGCGGCCGGCCTGCTGGCCGGGGCGGCTGATCACGACTCATCGTCATCAGCATAGGGGCGCCACGATGATTGCTACCGCCAGACACTTTCACGATAGATTGGTAGATGCTTTGAAGCCGGCCGACGGCGTCGGGCCGCTGTTGCTGCGGCTGTATCTCGCACCGGTGATGATTCAGGCGGGCTGGACCAAGTTCGCCAGCTTCGAAAATACCGCAGCCTGGATGGGCAATGCCGACTGGGGCCTCGGGCTGCCGTTTCCTTACCTTATGACCACGCTGGCCGCCAGCGCCGAGCTGTTCGGCGGCATGGCGCTGCTGATCGGCTTCGCTACGCGCTGGTTTTCCATCCCGCTGATCATCACCATGCTGGTGGCCATGTTCACCGTGCACTGGCAGAACGGTTGGTTAGCCATCTCCGATGCTTCCAGCTGGCTGGCCAACGAGCGGGTCATGGAGGCCGTGCCACGTCGCGCCGCGGCCATCGAGATTCTCAGGGAGCACGGCAACTACTCCTGGTTGACCGGGCGGGGGTCGATCACGATCCTCAACAACGGCATCGAATTTGCCGCCACGTATCTGGTGATGCTCGTGGTGCTGCTGTTCACCGGGGGCGGCCGCTTCACCAGCGTCGACTACTGGATCCACCGGGCGGTTTTACGCCACGGGAGCGAAGCACAACAGCGCCAACCGGAGACCCTCGCCAGCGCCTGAGCACCATGGGGCCCGGGGTAGCGGTGCGTGCTTCAGTCTGGCAGGCTCTGCGCCAGTTGCCGTTCCTCACCCTGGCGAGCCCCCGTTGTCATGCGCATACTCCTGCTGCTGTTGTCGTTGACCCTGGCTTGCGCGCCCGCCGCCACCCTGGGCGCGCAGCCGCAATCCTACGACGTGCTGTTTTCTGCCCGCTTCGTCCCGCACGAGGGGCATGCCGAAGCGACCATCGAAGTAACCCGGAACAACGGCGCGCTCATGCAGCTGGACCTCAACGCCCCGGCGCCTCGCTTCAGCGGGTTCACCGGCGACGGCGAGGTATCACGCCAGGGCAGGCGGCTGGTGTGGCAGGTGCCCGCCAATGGCGGAAAGCTGCACTACCGGGTGCTGGTCGACCGCAAGCGCGGCACCGGCTACGACGCCCTGATGACCGACGACTGGGTCGTCATGCGCCTCGACAACCTGTTCCCCGCGGCGCGCGTCCGCAGCACGGCGGGTGCGTTTTCGCGCTCCACCTTGAGTTTCGACGGGCCATCCGGGTGGAGCTTCGAAAGCCCCTACGGGCCTGCCGCGGAGCCGCTCGCGGTAGCCGCCCGCGGGCACCGCTTCACCCGACCGGTGGGCTGGCTGGCGGCGGGCGATCTCGGCATCCGCCGCACCGTCATCGCCGGCCGCGATATCGCCATCGCCGGGCCCCGAGGCGAGAATTTCCGCCGCATGGACCTGCTGGCATTTCTCCACTGGACGGTTCCTGAACTGGTGCGCATCGCCCCTTCCCTGCCTTCCCGGGTGCTGATCGTCGGCGGCAGCGAGGCCATGTGGCGCGGCGGTTTGTCCGGACCGGCGTCGCTGTACGTGCACCCGGCGCGGCCGCTGCTGAGCGGCAACAGCACCAGCACGTTCCTGCACGAACTGATGCATGTGGCGATGCAGGGCAGAGGCGCGCCGGGCGACGATTGGATCGTCGAGGGCATTCCCGAGTATTACAGCCTGGTGATCCTGCTGCGCACCGGCGGCATCAACGGCGAGCGTTTCGAGG
>JBLRXD010000095.1:0-14464 GCA_047920935.1 Pseudomonadales bacterium
GGATGCCGGCCCGCAGAGCTTCGTCGGCTGGGCCAGCAACATGTCCGCCGGCCCGCCGGACGAGAGCGGCCAGACGCTGACGTTCAATGTTGTGGGCAACAGCAACCCGGCGCTGTTCAGCGCTCAACCGACGGTGGATGCCACCACCGGCACCCTGTCGTTCACCTCCGACGTGGATGCCTACGGGGTCGCCACCATCACTCTGAATCTGTCGGACAATGGCGGCACCGCCAATGGGGGTATCGATACGTCGCCGGACGTGACTTTCGACATCGTGGTCATCTGGGTCAATGACATGCCGATCGCCCGCGATGATGCGGTGGATATGCTCGAAGATGGCGGCCCGATTCTGATCGACGTGCTGGCCAACGACTATCTGGCGGAGGAGCCGACCGTCATCATCCAAGCGGGCGTTGACGGGTTCAGCGAGAGCCCGCCGACCACGGTGCTCAATCAGATCGGCGATCCGGTGACATTGCCCAACGGCCAGGTGAGCATCGTCGGTAATCAGATTCAATACGAGCCGAAGCCCGACTTCAACGGGGTCGACTACTTCACCTACACGATTCGCGACCGAGACGGTGACACCAGCACGGCTACGGTGACAGTGAGCGTGCAGTGGGTCAACGACCCCCCCGTGGGTGTCCAGGAGCGCACCTTCTTCGTGCAGGAGAACGGCAGTCTGGTGGTGGACGCCGAGACCGGCCTGCTGGCCGGCGCCTACGACGTGGAAGGCGCCCTGGTCGGCGCGGACGGTGAGCCGGTGGGCTCGACGTTGACCGTGCAGATCGAGAGCTTCCCGCTGCTCGGCTTGCTGACCATCAACCAGACCAGCGGCGCGTTTCAGTATCTGCCGCCGGTGGATTTTACCGGTGAGGTGGAGTTCAGCTACCGCCTCAGCGATGGCATCGACCTCAGCGTCGACCCTGCCTATCGGGTGCGGGTGGTGGTGCTGAAGGCGCCGGAACCGACGGGGCCGCCGGCGGCCGGCGAGGTGGCGATACCGTTCAGCTTATCCAACACGCCACTGGAGCAATCCATCAGCGTGCCCCCCAACGTGCTGGTGGTGATGGACACCTCGGGCAGCATGGATTGGCACATGATCGTTGCCGGAGCGGCCGAGGATGGCGGCTTCGAACTGGAGAACAGTGGCGTCGCCACCTCGGGCCTTGCCAGCACCAGCTTCGTATACCAATGGGATCTGCGCACCAACACCTTCCCGTCCACCAGCGACAGCGGGCGGATTGTGCCGACGCAGGAGGCGCTCGAACTGGCGTTCCCGAACAACCGCTACGGTGTCTGGCGCGCCAGCAATCACATCCACAACAGCATGTATTACAACCCGAGCGTGCGCTACACCCCCTGGATCGGCCAGGACGCCAGTAATCAGGATTTCGCGGATGCCAACCCGCGCGCCGTCCGGCTCAATCCGGTCGATCCCACCAATCGCATCGACCTGCTCGCGCCCCACAGCTATCGCTCCACCCGGGTGCCGGTATGGGGTGTAAGCGGCGGCACCACCACCATCAACGTGGTCGATCTTTACATTCCGAGATACTACCGCACCACGGCAGAGCCGCCGCTCGCCTGGGACGCGCCCCACGAACTGGTGGAGATCCGGGCCGGCAGCGGTCCGCTGGATGGCAAGTTTCCCGGCGGCCCAGACCGCCAGGACTGCGCCATCGGCGACGGCAATCCCCTGGTCTGCACCTACGAGCAGGAACTGCAGAATTTCGCCAACTTCTTCCAGTACTACCGCTCGAGGGAATACGCCACCAAGAACGGCATCGGCAAGGTGGTATCGCAACTGCAGGACATCCGCCTCGGCTACGAAACGACCAGCAACACCACGTCCGAGCCGATCCGGCCGATGAACCCGCTGTACACCGAGGGCAACAAGAAAATGTTCCTCGACAACGTCTACAGCGTCAGCTCGTTCGGCGGCACGCCCCTGCGGAACATGCTGGGTCGCGCCGGGCAGATCTTCAGTTGCGCCTCGGGCGGTGGCGAGTGCCCGGCATTGCCGGCGCCTCAGGGCTTCTGCCAGCAGAATTTCGCGCTGCTGTTTTCCGACGGCTACTGGAACGGCGGCACCGGCATCACCGGCAACCCCGATGGGGATAACAACAGCCCGTTCGACGGCGGCCGTTACGCGGACCCATGGCCGGCAACCCTGGCGGACGTGGCCATGCACTACTACGAAACCGATCTGCACCCATCGCTCGCCAATGAAGTACCGCTGATGCAGCGCGATCGCGATGGCGTGCCGCCGGGTGTGTTCGACGACGACTCGCGCATGCATCAGCACATGAAGACCTATGCCATCGCCTTCGGCGCCAGGGGAACGATAGATCCGGCGGACGTGCCCAGGGATCCGACCGAGCCGTTTGCCTGGCCCGACCCGTTCGCCGGCAACCTCGAGAAGATAGACGACCTGCTGCACGCGTCGGTAAATGGTCGTGGCCGGTTTCTTTCTGCCGGCAATCCGCGGGAGCTTCAGGCTGCGCTGGAAACCGCTTTCCTGGAGTTCACTGCAGCGGCCTCATCGACCTCTTCCGCCGCCTTCAACTCCACCTCGCTGCGGGAGGGAACGCTGCTGTACCGTGGCTTCTACGATCTGCGCGACAACACCGGCGAGTTGACGGCGACGAATGTCAGCACCGACGGAGTTCTGGATCCGGTGCCGTTGTGGCGCGCTTCCGAGCGCCTCGACGTCAAGGCGCCCAACACTCGGGTGGTGGTGTCGTTCGACCCGGGCGCCATGACCGGCATCCCGTTCCGCCACGTGTCGCTGACGCCCGAGCAGCAACTCACCCTCACTCCGCAGCAGGTGGACTTTCTGCGTGGCGGAAGAGGAGCCGAAGATCCCGCCGGGCCGCTGCGTGAGCGGGCCGCAACCGGGGGCCTGCTCGGCGACATCGTCAACTCGAGCCCCGTTTTCGTTGGCGCGCCTCGGTCGATCAACCGCGATCAGCGCCCTTACCCGATTGGCGCCGGGCAGCTCTACTCAGAATTTGCCAGCGACAAGGCAGGTCGCACACCGCTGGTCTACGTGGGCGCCAACGACGGCATGATGCATGGATTCCATGGTGTCACTGGCGACGAGCTGTTCGCCTACGTGCCTAACAAGCTTATCGACGGAACCCGGTCCTATCGCAACGCTCTGGATGCCTTTACCTCGCCGTTCTACCAGCATCGCTACTTCGTGGATCTGACGCCGCGCTTCAATGATGCGTACATGCGCACATCGGCGCTAGGGACCAAGAGCTGGAGATCGGTCCTGGTGGGTGGGCTTGGCGCTGGCGGCAAGGGGCTGTTCGCGCTCGACGTGACGGATCCCGATGCCGCGTTCGCTTCTGAGGCAAGCGCCGCCGGCGCCGTGCTGTGGGAATTCACCGACGAGGACGACACCTATCCGGTGGATGCCTCGGGCACCCCGTTGGGTGGTGTCGTGGGAGCCATTCTGGACCCAGCCGGCAACCCGGTGAAGGATCTCGGCTACACCCTGTCGCTGCCGACCGTGGCGATGAGCAACGTCGACGACGGCGGCGCGACCGCCGAGAAAGAGTGGGTGGCCCTGTTCGGCAACGGCCCCAATTCCACCGCGGGCATCGCCAAACTGTTCGTGCTGTTCATGGATCGGGGGCACAACGGCTGGGGCCCGGGGGACTTCGTCAAGCTCGACACCGGCTTCGGTGTGCAACCGCCGCCGCATCCGCTGGCGGGGTATCCGAACGGCCTGGGCGCTCCCGCGGCCGTAGACCGGGATCTGAACGGTACCGTGGATTGGGTCTATGCCGGCGATCGACTGGGCAACCTGTTCCGCTTCGATATCTCCGATTCGAACCCCGCCAATTGGACCACGACGCGGTTGTTCACTGCCGGCTACGACACCGGCTCGGGAACGACCATCCAACCGATCCTGACCCAGCCGCTGGTGATCAAACATCCCACCGAGCAGGGGTTCCTGGTGATCTTCGGCACCGGCAGCTACATGACCCGGGACGATGCCGACAGCGAGGACATTCAGTCGATCTACGCCATCTGGGATCGCGGCGCCAGCGCGCCGGCAACGGCTCAAAGCGATAGCAAGGAATTGCGGCTGGTTCAGCAGACCATCACCAACGTGGTGGACGACACAGTCTCTCCTACGGTGACGCGACGCATCGTCAGCAAAAACCCTGTGGACTATCGCCTCGAAAGCAGCACGGAGCCTGGTGTTTACGGCTGGTACATCGACCTCGACATGCCGCGCGCTACCGGCACGCTGTCGGGTGGCACCAACGACGATACATCGGGGCGCAATCCTCCCGGCGCCCAGTATCCGGGCGAGAAGGCCATTCGCCGCTTGCTGTTCAGGGATGGGTCCGTGATCACCACCACGGTGCTGCCGAGCCTGGACGAGTTCTCCTGCTTCGGCACCCGGCCCGGTTCCATCATCCTGTTCGACGCCGTCAGCGGCGGCGACGCGGGCCGCCCGATCGTCGATTTCAACAACGATGGTTCCGTCGACAGCCGGGATCTGGTCGAAGTCGGTGGCGAAGCCTTCTCCGGCGGTATTCTGTTCAACCAGTCGGACCTGGACGGTCAGCTGGTGGATCTGGCTACCCTCGGCGGCGAGGGAGATACCGACTTCCTGTTCGTCAGCGGCGGTAACACCACGGTTTCGTATCTGATCGACAACGTCAACGACAGTCGCACCGGCAGGCTGTCGTGGCGCGAGCTGGACAACAATTGAGGAGGGTCGTCATGGTAAGAGCAACAACACGGCTGCTGCTGGCATTGGGATTGAGCTTGTCGGTTCAGGCCGCCGCGCAGATCGGGGCGGACCGCTATCCCGAAGCCAGCCGTTCGGGAATCATCGAAGCTCTGGACTTCGGCGGATCGAACCTGATCGTCAGCGGCTACCGTTATTACGTGGGGGTGGATACCCGGGTGGAGATCGGCGGCAGCTATGGCGCGTTCACGATGCTGGAGCCGGGCATGCAGATCGTCTTCGACTATCTGGTGATATCGCCCTCGGAGCGGCGCATGGTGCGGATCCAGGAACTGCCCGCGCACGTCAAGGTGGAAGAGACTTGATCCGCCAAGAGATGCGCGCTGGGTCGCAGTACGACCTGGCAACCGTAAGCTATTCTTTTGCTTGAAATATCACGACGGGCGTGGAAAAGGATGCTCCGCGAAATTGACGCAGCAGAGCTTTTGGTTGGCATGTACGTCGCCGAGCTCGACCGGCCATGGCTCGAGACGCCGTTCTCGGTGCAGGGCTTCTACATTCGCTCCGCGGATGACGTCGCCAATGTTTCCGGGGTGTGCGAGCGGGTCTACGTCGACCCGCGTCGGTTCGACTCCCGTATGAACCTTGGGGTCAAGCTGGAGTTGGTTACCCCTTCCCCCGACGAAGCGCCGCAGCGTAAGCGAAGTGCGCGCGAGCGGCGGGCAGAGGTCCGGGTCGCCTACGAGGATTCTGCCTCGGTGGAGGACGAGCTGCCCGGGGCCAAGCAGGCGTTCGAGGCGAGCACGGCGACCTTTCGGCAGTTGTGGGCCGAGATTTCTGCCAAGCGAAAAATCCCCCTGGGCGAGATCCGCGGCGCCGTGGATCCGCTGGTAGACAGCATTCTGCGCAACAAGGATGCGCTGGTGGCGCTGATGCGGGTGCAGCGGACGGATCAGCACACCCACGAGCACTGCCTGGCCATGGCGGTGTGGGGTGGGCTGATGGGGCGGCAACTCGGCCTGCCGCCGGATCGGGTGAAGTTGCTGGCGATGGGGTGCTCGCTGGTGGACGTAGGCAAGGTGCGTCTGCCGCCGGAATTGCTCGACAAACAGGGCGACCTCACCGAGGCCGAGTGGCAGGAGCTGCGATCTCACGTCGATCATTCGGTGGCGATGGTTACCGAGATGGGCGCGACCGACCCGGATGTGATGGGCGTGGTGCGCTGGCATCACGAGCGCATGGACGGCAGTGGCTATCCGGAAGGCTTGAAAGGCTCGGCGGTACCGGTATTCGCCCGTATCGCCGCCATTCTCGACAGCTACGATGCCATGATCAGCCCCCGCGCCATCAACCGTACACGGTCCTCTTTCGAGGCACTGATGGAACTGCAGGACCTCTCCCCAGCCAAGTATCAGCCCGAGCTGGTCGAGCAGTTTTCCCAGGCAGTGGGAATCTTCCCCAACGGCTGCCTGGTGGAGCTGAATTCCGGCGAGGTGGCGGTAGTGTTCAGCCAATCTACCGGGCGCCGGCTGCGCCCCAAGGTGCTGCTGATCCTCGATGCGCAGAAACGCCGCCGCGATCAGCTGGTGATCGTGGATCTGAACGCCGATAGCCAGGCCGGGTTGCGCATCGCCCGGGAACTGCCGTACGGGGCTTACGGGGTGGATGCGAAGGAGTTCTTCCTGTAAATGGCCGGCCCCTATCTCATCGTCGACAATGATCGCGCCGCCGGCGCCGCCGGCGCCGCCGGCAGCTATCTGGCCGTCTGCGTCATGTCGTTGGAAGGTCTCGGGCGAATAACCAGCCTGTTCGGCAGCGAGGCCGCGGGTGCCGCCGTGCACGAGTACGCGCGCCGCATCGAGCAGTTGCTGCGCGATGATGACGAGCTCATCGCCATCAACGAAAGCAAGCATTGCCTGCTGATTCGTGGCTTGCGTGATCGCAACCACGCGATGCTCGCGGGGCTGAAGCTGCAGCGCCTGTTCGACAGCCCGTTCGAACTCGACGACATCAACATCGTCCTGCAGGTGCGGGCCGGGATCGCCTGCGGCAGAACCGGGGAAACCGAAGCGGAAAACCTGTTCCGCTCTGCGGAGACGGCTCGAGAATCGGCCAGGTCGGCCGGGCGCACCTATCAGGTGGCGGACGAACTCGATCTGGAGACGCTGCAGCGGCGCTGGTTGCTGAACGATCAGGTGGAGGAGGGCATCCGTCAGCACGCGCTCAAGCTTTACTACCAGCCGAAGGTCAGGGCCAGCGACAACGGCCTTGTCGGGGCCGAGGGGCTGATCCGCTGGGAGCATGCCGATGGCTTGCTCACTCCCGGCAACTTTCTGCCCTACCTCGACGCGGACAGGATGGCGTCGTTGACGCGCCACGTGATCCGCCAGGGCGTGCGCGACCTGGCTGGCGACCCGATACTGCCGAGCCTGTCCATCAATCTCGAACCCAGCATGCTGACCAGCTCGGCACTGTTGCGCCTGTGTCTGGACGAGCTGTCGCTGTGGGAGGTGGATCCGGCGCGCCTGATGCTGGAAGTGACCGAGAACGGCCTGATGGAATCTCTGGGCGCACTGTGCCCGGAGTTTGCGGAGCTTCGCGATCGTGGGGTGCGCATCGCCATGGACGACTTCGGCACCGGGAATTCCGCACTGGCGCAGTTCAAGTCGTTGCCGGTGGACGAGCTGAAGATCGACCGCAGCTTCGTCACCGGCCTGCTGCAGGACGACACCAACCGGTACCTCACCGGTATGATGATCGGTCTCGGCCATCACTTCGGGTTGCCCGTCGTGGCGGAAGGTGTGGAAGATCGGGAGACCGCGGCGCTGCTGCGCGACCTGCGGTGTGATCTTCTGCAGGGCTTCCATTTCGCGCCGCCCCTGCCGTTGGCCGAGTTCGCGCGCTGGGCCGCCGAGCGCGCTTCGCCCACCACCGACAGCTGACTGCCTAGGGGCACGCCAGCGGCTGACCGGAAGCATCCTCCGCAATGCCATCGCCATCGGCATCCCTGGCCACGCGCACGCGCCCCTGGGCGTTGACGATCGCCATGCGGGCGTATTCGGCGCGGCCGTCGGCGGGGCAATACAGGAAGCTGCCGTTCTGCCACTCGGTGTAGCCGCGCGGGTGAAACTGCAGGTAACTGCGGTTACGGAACGAGCGCCAGTAGATACGTTCACCGGTGCGCAGTGGCGGCAGGGCGGTGAGCAGGCGCTCGCCGGGATCGATCAGGCCGTTGCGGTTGTCGTCTACGAACACCAGCGTGCCGAGATGCCACTGGTTGCGCCCCAGGCAGGCGGGTTCGTTTGCCGGGTGAGCCGTGCCAGGGCACAGGGTAGTGGTGCGTTGCAGCAGGATCGCCTGGGTGCGGGCCACGGCGACAGCTCCGATGATGTGGTTCACGGCGGCGGTGGCGCGCGCGCTGGCCAGCAGGTTGTGGAAGGAAGGCAGGGCCAGTGACAGGCAGGCGGAGGCAACGGCCAACGTGACCAGAAGTTCGACGACGGTGAATGCCCGCACGGCCATGGGGCAATTGGGCCGGGTGCGGGCGCGTTGCGACAGCGGCCGCCGGCGTCAGCTCACGTGAGTGGATGCCGGAGAGCGCCGTCCGCTCATTCCAACTGCAGCTTTTTGAGTCGATAGCGGAGCGCCCGGAAGGTAATACCCAGGCGTTTTGCGGCAGCGGTCTTGTTCCACCGGGTCGCTTCGAGCGCCTCGGTGATCAGGCGACGCTCCAGGCCCTCGAGAAAGCCTTCCAGTGACTCGCCGGGTGACAGGCGAACGGTGGCCTGGGTGCCGTTGCCCGTGGCTTCGACGGTCTCGTCAGCGCCCTCCCAGGCCCGTGGTCGGGCTGTGGCGGCCGCTGTGGTCGCAGGTGCTACGGTTGCAGTTGCTACGCTTGCCGCTTCCTCCCAGGCGTCCACGGCGCCGGCCAGTTGCAGGTCGTGGGGCCTGATCGTGCCACCCTCACACAAGGTGAAGGCACGCTCCAGGATGTTTTCGAGCTCCCGCACGTTGCCTGGAAACCCGTACTCCTGCAGGGCTTGCAATGCATCCGGCGCCAGCGCCGGCAGACGGCCGCCGTAGTCGGCAGACAGACGCTCGAGAATCAGCGCCGCCAGCTCCGGAATGTCGCCACGGCGCTCCCGCAGGCTGGGCATGGCCAGTTCGATGACGTTCAAGCGGTAGTAGAGATCCTGGCGGAAGCGGCCGGCTGCGACCTCCAAGCCGAGATCCTTGTGGGTGGCGCAGAGAACGCGCACGTCGATCGGGTTTTCCTGGGCGGACCCCACCGCGCGCACGGCCTTTTCCTGAATGGCCCGTAGCAGCTTGACCTGCATCGATAGCGGCAGATCGGCCACCTCGTCGAGGAACAGCGTGCCTTTTGCGGCCGCCTGGAACAACCCCTGGTTGTCGGCCACAGCGCCCGTGAAGCTGCCTTTCACGTGGCCGAAGAACTCGCTCTCCATGAGCTCTCCGGGGATGGCGCCGCAGTTCACCGCGACGAACGGCGCTTCCGCTCTTGGGCCGAGCTCGTGAATCAGCCGCGCGGCCACCTCCTTGCCCGAGCCGGATTCGCCGCTCAGGTAGATGGGTGCCTGGCTGCGGGCCAGTTTGGCGATCTGCGCCCGCAGCCGCTCCATCACGGAGGAGGTGCCGACAAGTCGTGTTCGGCCGTCGCGAGGCGCGCCCCCCGGGTCGCCGAGCTTGAGCGCGGCATCCACCAGTGCCCGCAGCTGCTCCAGATCCACCGGTTTCTGCAGGAAGTCGAAAGCGCCGGCTTTGAGCGCGCCGATGGCGACGTCCATGCTGCCGTAGGCGGTGATCACCGCCACCGGCAGGCTCGGCCGGAACTCGCCGATGAACCCCACCAGATCCACGCCGTTGCCATCCGGCAGATGCAGGTCGGTGAGGCAAAGGTCGTAGTCCTGCTCGGCGAGCAGCGTTCGCGCCTCGGTCACGTTGGCTGCGGCGGTGGTGACGATGCCCATGCGTCCCAGAGTGATCTCGAGCAGCTCGCGGATATCGGGTTCGTCGTCCACGACCAGCGCGCGTTTCCCGATGCGGCGGTCGAAGCGGCGGTCTGAATTTACGTCGGACATTGAGTGTTTCCTGTCAGGCCACGATCCGATCCGGATGACTGAAGGTCATGCGGAAGCAGGCGCCGTGGGTCGCGTGGCGATAGTAGAGTAGTCGAGCCTGGTTGGCCTCGCACAGCTCCCGGGAAATGTACAGGCCGAGACCGGTTCCGTTCGGCGCGGTGGTGAAGAACGGATCGAACAGGTGCTCGACGTCCTGTTCGGGCACGCCCTGGCCGTGGTCGATGACGTTCAGGTAGGTTCGTTCGGTGCGCGGGTCGATGCCGCCCTCGAGGCGCGCAAACGGGCACCCGGTGTGCTCGCGGCTATGACGGATGGCGTTGCTGACCAGGTTGTTCAGCACCTGGTCGAGCTGGCTCTTGTCGACGCGCACTTCGGCATCGACCGGCGTCACCGAAACCTCGAGCTGCACGTCCGGCACGCTGTCGCGGAACGCGTCGGCAAACGCCGCCAAATGGTTCGCCAGGTTCAGCCGCACCGGGGTGGGTAGCCGTCGGCGGGAGGTTTCGAGCACGTTTTCCACCACCCGATTCATGCGTTGGCCGTGGTTGTGAATGATCTCCGAAAGGCGCCGATCGCCGGGGTCGAGGTGTTCGGATTCGCTCAGCAGTTGCGCGGCATGGCTGATGGCGCCCAGCGGATTACGGATCTCGTGGGCTATGCTGGCGGACAGCCGTCCCAGCGCGGCGAGCTTGAGTTGCTGCGCCTGCTGCTGCACTTCGGATGTGTCCTCGATGAACACCGTGACGTCGCCATAGGGATCGCCACGGCGCACCGCCAGAAAGTTGACGCGGATCTCCGGCGCGTCGTCCGCGACCTGGAACGGCGGCACTCGCACATCCATATTCTGGCGCCACGCCGCCAGATGCTGGGCGAGCGCCGTTGGTAGCGCCGCCAGTTCGGTGCCTGGCTGGCAACCCAGCAGCGTCCGCGCGGACTGATTCGCCATCCGCACCCGATTGGCGCTGTCGACCACGGCGATGCCGGTGCGCATGCGGGCAATGATCTGGCGGTTCACCCGCTCGAGATCGGCCAGTTCGGCCGCCTGGGTGAGGGCGCGGACATCGTTGTCGCGAACCCGATGCGAGAGAAATCGCAGCACCAGGGCCGCCCCGAAGAACAGCCCGCCAAGGATGCCCGCCTGGAAGTAATCGTCGTGAAGATGCGGCGCCGACAGCGACAGGTAGAACTCCTCGTACAGCACGGCAATGGTGGCCAAGGCGGCCAGCAGCAGCGCGCTCCGGCCGGCCACCAGAATGGCGCCGGCGGCGACGGATACCAGCAGCAGCAGCCCCACACCGCTGCCAACACCGCCGCTGGCATACATGAGGATGGCGAGCACCAGGATGTCGAGCGCCACCAGGCCACCGGCGATGCGCGGGGTATGGAAGTAGCGGCGGGGCACCACGGGCAGCAGCAGCACGGTGATGACGTTGATGGCGCAGAAGCCGAGCACGACGCGCAGGAATAGGCCTGGCGCGTGGCCGCCCAGCTCGCTGGCCATGAAGCTCTGCAGGAACACGCTGAGCAGGCCCAAGCCCACCAGCAGCCGGTAATAGCTGTAGATCCTCAGCAGGCTCAGATCGAGGGCGTGGTGACGCCGCTCGATCTCTTCAACGATTTCAGCGCGATAGGCAAACATTGCAGGTCCCGTCGGGACGCGGATTCATAGATTAAGCGTAGTCGAATCCGCGAGACTGGGAGCTGGATCACCCAGCGCGATGTTGCCTCAGTCGGTGCGGCGCAATCTGATCGGTGGCGGTACGTCGGGCCGGTCCAGTAGCCCCAACGTGACCATGTTGGTCCAGGACCGGTCGCGATTGAGGATCTGTTCGTTCAACACCAGGTTGCCGTCGCGATCGAACGCCGGATAGTCGGGGAAGTTCACCGACAGCACCCGCAGCGCATCGTTGGCGGCATCTTCCAGCCCGAGTTTGTAGTTGGCTTCCACCAGCAAAGCCAGGGCATCTGGCACGGCGTTGGACTTGGAGTAGTTCTCGACGACGAAGCGAGCGCGGTTGGCGGCCGCCACCAGGGCGCCCCGCTGCATGTAGAAGTTGGCCACGTTGAGCTCGGAATCGGCCAGCAGGTTGCGCAGATAAAGCATACGTTGCCGGGCATCCGGCGCGTAGGGGCTGTCGGGGAACCGCGACAGCAGCACGCCGAAGTCGGCGTATGACTCCCGTGCCGAGGTCATGTCCCGCTTCGACAGGTCGGACACCACCAGCCGATCGAGCACGCCGCGGTTTCTGTTGTAGGCGGCCAAGCCTTTGAGGTAGTAGGCGTAGTCGACGTTGGGGTGCTGCGGGTGCAGGCGAATGAAGCGGTCGGCGGAGCTGCGCGCCGCGTCCGGGTTGAACCCCATGTAGTGGGCGTAGATCAGTTCCAGTTGGGCCTGCTCGGCATAGCGGCCAAAGGGGAAAAAGGCCTCCAGCTGCTCCAGCGCCTGAACGGCCTGGCGGAAGTTGCCCGACCGCAGGCTACGCTGTACGTTGCGGTACAGCAACTGTTCGGTGGCATTGACGTCCTCGTCGGCGTCGCTGCCTTTATCGCCGCCCCAGGGAAGCATCGCGCAGCCGCCGAGCAGCGCCAGGCATAGCAGCGCCGGAACCAGGAACAGATGCTTACTGATGGGATGCTTCATGTACTGTGTCGACCTCCGATTGATCCCGGGGGCGATGCCCGGGAAACTCGCCTAATTTAATGATCTGTGACTCCCTTGCAACCAGAGACCGCGCCATCGATGGAACGTATACGCCGAGAAGCCCGGGTGCCAGCGGAAAAGGCCGGTATGCGCGTAGACCGCGTGGCGGCCGAATTGTTCGCCGATTATTCCCGGGCGCTGTTGAGCAAATGGATTCAGGAGGGCGCGTTGCGGGTGGACGATGCCACGGTCAAGCCCAAAGCGCGGCTGCTGGGCGGCGAGCGGCTGCGCCTCGACGCCACCCTGGAGGCCCGGGAAGATTGGGGCACGGCCGAGCCGGTGGCGTTCCGGGTGGTCTACGAGGACGATACGCTGCTGGTGATCGACAAGCCGGCCGGGCTGGTGGTGCATCCGGGCGCCGGCAACCCCCGCGGCACCTTGGTCAACGGCCTGCTGAGCTATCGACCTGGGCTGGCGCACCTGCCCAGGGCCGGCATCATCCACCGGCTGGACAAGGATACCAGCGGTCTGCTGCTGGTGGCCGCCACCGCTTCCGCGCAGCACGTGCTCGGCAAGATGCTCGGCCGTCGGGAGGTGTCACGTCGCTACCTGGCCCTGGTGGAGGGCCAGTTGGTGGGCGGTATGGATATCGACAAACCCCTCGGTCGCGATCCCCATCGGCGTACGCGGCAGGCGGTGCGCGACGACGGCCGGCAGGCGCTGACCCGGGTGCGTGTGCTGGCCCGCTATCGCGCCCACACATTGGTCGAGGCAACGCTGGAAACCGGCCGCACCCATCAGATCCGCGTGCATCTGGCGTCGGCCGGCTACCCGCTGGTGGGCGACGGCCGCTATGGCGCGCGCGGTCGTCTGCCGCCCCAGCCCGACCAGACCACCGTGGAGGTGCTGCGGGCCTTCCGCCGTCAGGCATTGCACGCTTGGAAGCTGGGCTTGCTTCATCCGCTGACGGGGGAGGCGCTGAGCTTCCAGGCCGAGCCGCCAGAGGATCTGCGCCGGCTCATGGAAATCCTCGAGGCCGATGTTCACCAGCATGACGATTGATTGGGTCGGCCCCCCGTCGGGCCACTGGCCGGCCAGCGTGGGCGTCGTCTGCACCACGCGCCGCGGCCGCGGCGCCGTGGCGGGCCACAGCCAGGGGCCTTACGCGTACCTGAACCTGGCCACTCACGTGGGCGATGAGCCTCATGCGGTGACGGCAAACCGGCAGATCCTGGTCGCCAGTACCGGAGTCGAGCGGGTGCAGTGGCTCGACCAGGTGCATGGACGGCGCTGCATCGAGGCCAGCAGCCAGACGGCGGCGCTGGTGCCTGAGGCGGATGCCGCCTGGACGAGCGAGCGCGGCCTGGGGCTCGCGGTGCTCACCGCCGACTGCGTACCGGTGGTGATTTGCGATCGGGCAGGCTCTTTGGTGGCGGTGGCCCACGCCGGGTGGCGGGGCCTGGTGGGCGGCGTGCTGACCAGCGTCGTCGACGCGCTGACTGGCGTCGCTGACGCGCTGACTGGCGTCGCTGACGCGCTGACTGGCGTCGCTGACGCGCTGCCGGCGGCGCCCACCGAATTGCTGGCGTGGATCGGCCCGGCCATCGGCCCCGAAGCCTACGAGGTCGGCGAGGAAGTGGTGGCGGCGGTGGCCGCCCTTGGCGACGGCGGCCCGCTGAGCCGAGCCTGCGTACGGCCCGGGCCCAAACCCGGCAAGTACCAGCTCGATCTGTTCACCCTGAGCGAACGCCTGCTTCAGCAGGCGGGCGTGCCGGTGGTGCATTGCGAACGCCTTTGCACCCACAGCGACCCGCGTTTCTACTCGTACCGCCGCGACAGCGTCACCGGCCGCATGGCCACCCTGGCCTGGCTGCGGTAGCCCCCCGTAGGAGCGATCTCCAGATCGCGACCGGTTCTGGTCACGCGTTCTGTCGGGCGGCCGCCGTCCGGGTAAGACGTTCGGGGCCAGCGGGCGCCGGCGCTTTCCCGATCCGCCAGAACCCGCGT
>JBLRXD010000096.1:0-14432 GCA_047920935.1 Pseudomonadales bacterium
CTCGAGGATGTCTTCCAGAGTCACAATGCCGCGGACGTCACCGTACTCGTCCACCACCATGGCGATGCGTTTCTTGTCTTTCTGGAAGTTGATCAGCTGGGTGTGCAGGGGCGTCGCTTCGGGAACGTAGTAGGGCTCCTCGGTCAGCTGCAGCAATTCTGCCTTGGTGATCTCCGCGCTCTGCAGATAACGGGCGACCCGACGCAGGTGCAGAACGCCCAGCATGTTGTCGATGTTGTCCTTGTATACCGGCAGCCGGGTGTGCTGGCTGGACGCCAGCATGTTGAGGATGTCACTCATGGGATCATCGATGTCGATGCCGATGATGTCTGATCGAGGTACCATGATGTCGTCTACCGACACGGTATCCAGATCCAGAATGCTGAGCATCATGCTCTGTCCCTGCTCGGGCAGCGCCGCGCCCTCATTGACGACCGTTCGCAACTCTTCCGGGGTCAGGCTGTCGCGCGCTGATCCCGGCTCGTCATGGGCAGGGAGAAACGGCTTGACCAGCAGATTGGAGAAGCCGTTGATGAACACCACACCCGGGTACAGCAGCTTCAGCAGCGGTTCGAGTACGTAGGCGCTGCGGAAGGCGATGGGCTCCGGCAGCCTCGCGGCGATGGTCTTCGGCGCGACCTCGGCGAAGATCAGAAAGATCAGCGTGATGACGATGGGTGCCACCACCACGCCGGTGTCGCCCAGCAGGCGGATACCCAGCACGGTGGCGAGGCTGGCGGCGGTGAAGTTCACCAGATTGTTACCGATCAGAATGACGCCGAGCAGTCGGTCGGGCCGCCGCAGCAAGCGGTCGGCCTTGCGGGCGCCGCGGTGGCCTTGCTTCACCATATGCCGCAGGCGGTAGCGATTCAGGGCCACCATGGCGGTTTCCGAGCCGGAGAAGTAGGCGGACATCACCACCAGCACGGCGACGACGATCGCCAGCGTTTCCGAGGATAGGTCGGCGATGTTCATCGGCGCCTGAGCCCCTGGCGCAGGCCGACAGCACTGCAACGGCAGCCGTTCACCGGGATTGGTTCTCCAGCAGGATCTCCAGCACGAACTTGCTGCCGAAGTAGGCGAGGATCAGCAGCGAGAAGGCGATCAGCGTCCAGGAGGTGGCGGTGCTGCTGCGCCAGCCGAGGAAGTGGCGGCCGGCCAGCAGGCCGGCGTAGAGCAGCCAGGAGGCGATGGCGAGCACCGTGTGATGCACCACCCGCTGGGCGAAAAGATCCTCGAGAAACAGGAACCCCGTGGCGATGGCTGCGGTGAGGGCGATGATGCCCGTCCATAGCAGCGAGAACAGCAGCGTCTCCATGGTCTCCAGCGGTGGCAGCACCCGCAGGGCGCCGATCGAGTTTCGCGCCTTGAGAGCATGCTCCTGATAGGCGAGCAGCACAGACTGACAAGCGGCCATGAAGAGGATGCTGTAGGCGAAGATCGAAAACAGAATGTGCACAGCGAGGGTTGCTGGAAGTGTTTCCCGCGCCCGGAACCCGCTGTCGCCGAGCAGGCTGGCGATTACCGCCACCGCCGCGATGGGCAGAACCAGCAGCAGCAGATTCTGTGCCGGCAGGCGCAGGGCAGCCAGCATCACGAACAACACCATGAGCAGCGTGATCAGGCTCGCTGCGGCAAAGAAACCCAGATACAGACCGTCGACGGTCAGTACCTGCAGGTAGGTAGCGACCGCGTGCAGCAGCATCGCCGGCGCCGTGATCAGCACGAGGGTTCGCAGAGGCAGTGTCTTCTGGTGCCGCAGCGCTGTGATCTGCAACGCTGCGCCGAGGAGGTACAGAGAGGCGGCCGCTATGCTGACGGTGGCCGCGAGGCCGGAAAGTGTCGCCATCAATGGGGTGCCAGCCGGCGGTTCATCCCGGGTTTCATGGTGGTTCGGAAGTAAGGGGGCGAGTTTGGCATAACGCGTGGGGGCCGTGAAGGGTATAATTCCCGGTCTGTCGATGAGGTACCCCATGTTCGAAAGCCTTTCGGAAAAACTCACTCAAACCCTGCGCGGCATCACCGGCAAGTCCCGGCTGACCGAGGAGAACGTCAGTGCCGCGCTGCGCGACGTGCGTATGGCGTTGCTGGAGGCCGATGTCGCGTTGTCGGTGGTCAAGGAGTTCGTCGATCACGTAAAGCAGCGAGCGCTCGGCCAGGTGGTGGATGCGGCTCTCAATCCGGGGGAAGCCTTCGTCAAGATCGTGCACGAAGAGCTGGTGCGGGTGATGGGGGAGGCCAATGACGGCCTCAACCTGAACACCCAGCCGCCGGCCATCGTGCTGATGGCAGGGCTTCAGGGGGCGGGCAAAACCACGACCGTCGCCAAACTGGCCCGCTACCTCAAGGAGCGCCACAAGAAAAAGGTGGCGGTGGTGAGCGCCGACGTGTACCGGCCGGCAGCCATCGATCAGTTGGCTACTCTGGGTGCCGAGGTCGGCGCCTACGTGGTCACCTCCAGCCCGGATGAAAAGCCCCTCGACATCGTCGATCGCGCCGTCAGGGAAGCGCGTACCCAGTTCGCCGACGTGTTGCTGGTCGACACCGCCGGCCGCCTGGCCATCGACGCTGAGATGATGGACGAGATTCTGGCGCTGCAGACGCGCCTGCAGCCCATCGAGACATTGTTCGTGGTCGACGCCATGACCGGTCAGGATGCGGCAAATACGGCCAAGGCGTTCAACGACGCCATCACCCTGACGGGGGTGGTGCTGGCCAAAACCGACGGTGACGCCCGGGGCGGCGCGGCGCTGTCGGTGCGCTCGATCACCGGCAAGCCCATCAAGTTCATCGGCATGGGCGAGCGCACCGATGCGCTGGAGCCCTTCCACCCCGACCGTCTGGCGTCGCGCATCCTCGGCATGGGCGACGTGCTGTCGCTGATCGAAGAGGCCGAGCGCAAAGTCGACCGGGACAAGGCCGAGAAATTGGCCCGCAAGCTGCAGAAGGGCAAGAAGTTCGATCTGGAGGACTTCCGCGACCAGCTCGAGCAGATGACCAACATGGGCGGCATCAAGAGCATGATGGACAAGCTCCCGGGTATGGGTCAGCTGCCACCTGCCGCCCAGGCCCAACTCGACGACGGCATGTTCAAGAGAATGGCGGTCATCATCGATTCCATGACCCCCCAGGAGCGCCGTTTCCCCGATCTCATCAACGGCTCGAGAAAGCAGCGCATCGCTCGGGGTGCGGGCGCCCAGTTGCCCGAGGTCAACAAAGTCCTCAAGCAGCACAAACAGATGCAGAAGATGATGAAGAAGGTCACCCGCAAGGGCGGCATGCAGAAAATGATGCGTGGCATTCAGGGCGCTCGCCGACCGGCGGGTCCGCGCTGATGAAGGCGCTGGGGGCGCCGGCTCTTGCAACTGGTCTTGCAAGTCGGCGGCCATCCTTTACAATACCGCGCCTTTCGACCCCAGGTTAGCTACATGGTTACGATCCGCCTTGCTCGACATGGCTCCAAGAAGAAGCCGTTTTACTACGTCACCGTCGCGGAACGTTCCACCGGGCGAGACGGCCGCTTCGTGGAGCGTCTCGGGTTCTACAATCCGGTGGCTCAGGGTGGCGAAGAGAAGCTGCGGCTGGACGTTGCGCGGGTGGATCACTGGATCTCCCAGGGCGCGCAGCCTTCGGACAAGGTCAAGAAGCTCATCGCTCAGGCTCGCAAGCACGACGCCGCGGTAGCTGCCGCGGCCTGACCGGCCCGAGCCGGACGGCGTCGGCCAGCGTCAGCGCCCCTTCAGATTCTCGGACAGGTACCCCGATGTCCGCTCGCAAGTCCGATCTCGAAAGCACTACTGCGCAGACGGTGGTGGTGGGGCGTATTGGTGCTGCCCATGGCGTGGCCGGGGCGATGCACGTTACCTCTTTCACCGTCCCGCCGGAGAACATCCTCGAATATCGCCCCTGGCTGCTCGAAGATGGTGGCGGTTATCGGGAGGTGAAGGTGCGCTCGCTCAAGGTGCACGGCACAGGGTTCGTGGCGCAACTGGCCGGTATCGAAGATCGCGACCGCGCTCAAGCCTTGGCGGGTACGCTGATCGCGGTGCCTCGTGACGCGCTGCCCGCACTCGACCCTGACGAGGAGTACTACTGGCAGGATCTGGTTGGTTTGACGGTGGTGAACACGGCAGGCAGCGAGCTCGGCGAGGTGGTGCGGTTGCTGAGTACCGGGGCCCACGACCTGCTGGTGGTCGGCGCCGACGAGACGCTGATCCCCTTCGTTGCCGCGTTCGTGCTGGAGGTGGATCTTGCTGGCCGGCGCATCCTCGTGGAGTGGTCGGAGCCGGAGTGAGCGGGCGCCGCAGCGCCGGCTGCCGCCTGCGGGCTGGCGCGGAGGTGAGTCGATGCGGTTGAGTGTGGTTACCCTGTTCCCGGAGATGTTCCGCACCGCAACCGATAGCGGTGTGCTGGGCAGGGCGGTGACGGCGGGCGTGGTGCAGCTCGGGTTGTTCAACCCCAGGGATTACACCAGCGATCGCCACAGAACCGTGGACGACCGGCCTTATGGCGGTGGCCCCGGCATGGTGATGATGGTGGAGCCGCTGCTCGCTGCCATCGATGCGGCCAAGGCCGCGTGCCTCGAGCAGGCCGGCGCTGCCGCGGGCCCGACGCTGCCGCCGCGGGTGATCTATCTCTCACCTCAGGGGCGACGGCTGGATCAGGCGAAGGTTCGAGCCCTTGCCGCCGAGCCGGGCCTGGTGCTGGTGGCTGGGCGCTACGAGGGTATCGACGAGCGCGTGGTGGAATCCGCCGTGGACGAAGAGATCTCCATTGGCGATTACGTGCTCACCGGTGGCGAGTTGCCGGCCATGGTGTTGCTGGATGCGTTGTCGCGGCATCTGCCCGGCACGTTGGGCAATCAGGCGTCGTCGGTGGAGGAATCCCACCTTGATGGATTGCTCGATTACCCGCACTATACGCGCCCTGAAAACGTGGGCGGTAAGGCGGTACCTGCGGTGCTGCTTACGGGCGACCACGGCGCCATTACGCGCTGGCGGCGGCAGCAGGCGTTCTGGAGAACCTGGCAGCGGCGGCCCGACATGCTGATCGGGCGTGAGTGGTCGGATGAGGACAGGGAGCTGTTCGCAAAGTTGCTGGAAAAGAATTTCGCTTAGGAGCAAGACGGTGCGTAGGAACAAGGTGATCGAAGTGCTCGAGAACGAGCAGCTCAAGACGGACGTGCCGGCATTTGGCGCCGGAGACACGGTGGTGGTCCAGGTCAAGGTAAAGGAAGGCACCCGCGAACGTCTGCAGGCGTTCGAAGGCGTGGTGATCGGCCGCCGCAATCGTGGCCTGAACTCTTCGTTCACGGTGCGGAAAATTTCCCACGGCGTCGGCGTGGAGCGTTCTTTTCAGCTGCACAGCCCGATCATTGCCAGCGTGGAAGTGAAGCGCCGCGGCGACGTTCGGAAGGCGAAGCTGTACTACCTGCGCGAGCGCTCGGGTCGGTCGGCCCGGATCAAGGAAAAGGTTTAGGGGTTGGGGTGATTTGCGGGTCGCGATCCGGAGATCGCTCCCACGGGAGCCGCTCCTACGGGAGCCGCTCCCCCCAGCAGAGCGCGTCGTCTGGTGCGGGCTGCTGAAGCCCTCGAAGAGGCAGTGCCCGCTGCCTCGCGCGCGCTCATAGAGGCCTATCTCGACGAGGTCTGGCTAGAGCGCGGACTCTCCGAAAACACCCTTGCCGCCTATCGGCGCGATCTCTCCCAATTGGCTGGCGGGCTGCCGCGCCCGCTGCTCGCAGCCACCCTCGAAAACCTCCTGCACTGCCTGGCCGCGCGTTTCGAGCGGGGCTACAAAACCCGTTCATCGGCGCGCTGGCTGTCCTGCGTGAAGGGTTTCTATGGCCACCAGGTGCGAAAAGGCCGCCTCGCCGTAGATCCAAGCGCCGAACTGGAGTTGCCCAAGCTCGGGCGCAGCCTGCCGGGGTCTTTGTCCGAGTCGGAAGTCGCTGCGCTGCTGGCGGCGCCCGACGTGGAAGACCCGTTAGGGTTGCGCGATCGCGCCATGCTCGAGTTGTTGTACGCGTCGGGGCTGCGGGTATCGGAACTCGTCGGCCTGACGTTGACCACGCTGAATCGGCGCCAGGGCGTGGTCAGGGTGATCGGCAAGGGCGGCAAGGAGCGCCTGGTTCCCGTGGGTCAGGAAGCGCTGCGCTGGATCGAACGCTACCTCCAGGAGGGGCGCGCCGCGTTGCTCGGTGGCGGCGCTACCGCCGCCTTGTTTCCCAGCCGCCGGGGGCGTGCGATGACGCGGCAGACGTTCTGGCACGCGGTGAAGCGTTACGCGCTGCAGGCCGGCATCGCGCGAGAGATCTCTCCGCACACCCTGCGCCATGCGTTCGCGACCCACCTGCTGAACCATGGCGCGGATCTCAGGGCCGTGCAGATGATGCTGGGTCATGCAGACTTGTCGACGACCCAGATCTATACTCACATTGCTCAAAGCCGCTTGCAGGAACTGCACCGGGCCCACCATCCGCGTGGCTGAAGCGCCAGCGCGGAATTTACCGCCTGCCGGCGGGTCGAATCGGGCATGGTCAGGCGCGAGCGTGGCCTCACAGCGCCGACGCGTTCCGACCTGTCGGCGAGACCAAAGCAGCCAAGGAACCAATTTGTGAAAACGATCACCTTCGGAACCGCAGCCGTGGCGCTGTTCGCCGCCGCCATGCTCGCGCTCTACGTCGGCTCGGCCGGTGCTGCCACTGGCGGGGGCGCCACCGCCAAGCTCGAGGGGGGCGACCGCCTGGTCGACAGGCTGCGTACGCTACGCCCCGACATACCCATCGAGCGAGTCAGCGGCACGCCGATCCCTGGCATCTACGCGCTCGAGCTCCAGGGCGGCACGGTGTTCTATGGCACCGAGGATGGCCGCTACCTGTTCGCAGGCGATCTCTACGAGCTCAGGGATGACGATCTGGTGAACCTTGCGGAATCCGCTCGCACGGGCAAGCGCAAGGAACTGATTGCCGCAGTGCCGCGCAAGGACATGCTGATCTTCAGCCCGAGTGGGCCAGTCAAGGCGGCCATCAGCGTGTTTACCGATGTCGATTGCGGCTACTGCCAGCGGCTGCACCTGGAGGTGCCCGAACTCAATGAGATGGGGGTAGAGGTGCGTTACCTGGCTTACCCGCGTGCGGGCGTGGGTTCCAGGTCTTACCAGAAGATCGTTTCCGCGTGGTGTGCCCGGGATGGCAATGCTGCGCTCACCAAGCTCAAAGCGCTGGAACCCATTCCCGATGCCAGCTGCGTCAATCCGGTTGCCGGCCACCTCGATCTCGGCCGCGAGATCGGCATCGCCGGCACCCCCGCCATCGTGCTGGAAGACGGCACGCTGCTGCCCGGATATCTGCCGGCTGCTGAGCTGGGCAAGGCCTTGGGCATCTGATTCACGGCCGCTCACGCGGCCGTGGCCGCCACTGCCGACGCTCACGCGTTTGAGCGCCGGCGTCTACCTCCGTACTATGGCGGCTTCTGCAGCTGACTGAGGAGCCGTGTTGGAGCCATTGCGGGTGGGTATTTGCGGCCTGGGCACCGTCGCCCAAGGCGTGCTGACGATTCTTGCGCAGAACGCCGAACGCATCGCCAGGCGTGCGGGTCGTGCGGTGGTGGTGACCCGGGTGGCCAGTCGCCGGCCGCGGCCGGAAGCCGAGCTCGGCCAGGCGGTGTTCTCCACCGATCTGCGCGGCCTGGTGAGCAGTCCGGACGTGGACGTGCTGGTAGAGCTCATCGGCGGCGAGGATCTGGCGCTGGAGCTGCAGAAGCAGGCGTTGAGCTCCGGCAAACCCGTTGTCACCGCCAACAAGGCCGTGGTGGCGCTGCACGGTGACGAGCTGTTCGAATTGGCCGAGCAGCATCAGGTGCCGCTGTGCTTCGAAGCGGCGGTCGCCGGCGGGATTCCCATCATCACCGCGCTCACGCGAGGCTTGGCTGCCAACGACGTGCACTGGCTTGCCGGCATCATCAACGGCACCTCCAACTACATCCTCAGCGCCATGAGCGACGAGGGCGCGGATTTCGACCATGCGCTGGCAGACGCGCAGCGGCTAGGTTATGCCGAGGCCGATCCCACCTTCGACGTCGAAGGCATCGATGCCGCTCACAAGCTCACCATTCTGGCGGCGCTGGCGTTCGGTATCGATTTCCGCTTCTCCGAGGTCTATACCGAAGGCATCAGCCGGATCACGTCCGAGGATGTGGAATACGCGCGGCAGCTGGGGTATCGGATCAAACATCTGGCGATCGCGCGTAAGACCCAGGCCGGGGTCGAGGTGCGCGTGCATCCCACGCTGATCCCCCAACAGCGGCTGCTGGCGAACGTGCACGGCGTCATGAACGCGGTGGTGGTTCACGGCCACGCCGCGGGTGACACGCTTTACTACGGCGCCGGCGCCGGCGCCATGCCCACGGCTTCGGCGGTGGTTGCGGACCTCATCGAAATCGCCCGCGGCAAGGCGCTGCTGCCGGAGCGGGGCAACGGCGACGGCGTGGCGGTGGTGCCGATGATCGAAAGCGAAAGCGCCTACTACCTGCGGGTTCCGTCCCTCGATCGACCCGGGGTCTTCGCCCGGGTGGCGACCATTCTCAGCGAGCACAACATCAGCATCGAATCCGCTGTGCAGCGGGCCGAAGCCATTCATGCCGAATCCCAGCGAGCCTGGGTACCCATCATCATCGTCACCCAGCGGGTGCCCGAGCGGGTCATGAACGACGCGCTGGCGGCTGTGCAGGCGCTGTCCGAGGTCGTCGGGGACATCACGCGTATACGCGTGGAAGACCTCAATGACCGCTGAGCCTCGTCTGGTGGTCCGCCCGGTACCGGCCGCGGCGGTGCCACTCGGGGGCGGCCTGCCGGCACTGCTCGAGCGCATCTACGCAGCGCGCGGCGTCACTGCGGCGGCGGAACTGGATCAGTCACTGGGCGCGCTGCTGCCGCCTGGCGCGCTGCACGACGGCGAGCGCGCGGCAGCGCGGATCGCAGCGGCATTGCAGGCAGACGAGCGGATCCTGCTGGTTGGGGATTTCGATGCCGACGGCGCCACGTCGGTGGCTCTGGCGGTGTCGCTGCTGCAGGCGCTGGGCGCGCGCCACGTGGATTTTCTGGTGCCGAACCGCTTCGACTTCGGCTACGGGCTGTCGCCGGAGATCGTGGTGCTGGCGGCACGACGCTCACCCGGGCTGCTGGTTACCGTGGACAACGGTGTCGCCAGCGTCGACGGGGTAGCCGCAGCCAATGCCGCGGGCATCGACGTGATCGTCACCGATCACCACCTGCCGGGCCGGCAACTGCCGGATGCCTATGCGGTGGTGAACCCGAACCTTCCCGGGTGTGATTTTGCCAGCAAAGCCCTGGCCGGGGTGGGCGTGATCTACTACGTGCTCGGGCTGGTGCGAGCGCAGCTGCGCCAGCAGGGCTGGTTCGCCGATCGCAAAGAGCCCAATCTGGCCGACTGGCTCGACCTGGTGGCGCTGGGGACGGTGGCGGATGTGGTGCCGCTCGACCGCAACAACCGCATTCTGGTGCGTCAGGGCCTCAATCGGATGCGCGCCGGGCGTTGCCGTCCCGGGGTTGCGGCGCTGGCGGAAGTGGCCGGCCGGCCGCTGGCCAGGCTTTCCGCCCAGGATCTCGGCTTCGCCCTCGGCCCGCGCTTGAACGCCGCGGGGCGTCTCGATGACATGACACTGGGAATCCGCTGCCTGCTGGCCGAAACCCGGGACGAAGCCATGAGCCTGGCCCGGGCCCTCGACGAGCTCAACCGCGCGCGTCGCGAGCTGGAGCAGGAGATGGTGCGCGACGCCGAGCTCATCGTCGCCGGCCATCGTATAGATGCCTCCGACCGCTTCGGCGTGTGCGTCTACGAGCCGGGTTGGCACCAGGGCGTCATCGGCATCGTCGCCGGGCGCCTGCGGGAGAAGGTCAACCGTCCGGTGATCGCCTTTGCCGATGCCGGCCATCAGGCGCCGGACGAACTCAAGGGATCGGCGCGGTCGCTGCCCGAGTTGCACGTGCGCGACGTCCTCGACGCCATCGCCACCCGCCACCCGGGAATGCTGGTGAAGTTCGGCGGCCACGCCATGGCCGCTGGCCTGTCCATCAAGCGGGTGCACTACCAGCGATTCGCCAAGGCATTCGACGCGGAAGTGCGCCTGCAGTTGCCGGCCCACGCGCTGGAGCGAACGCTACTCACCGACGGCGCCCTGGATGATGCTGATCTGCGCCTCGACGTGGCGCGGCAACTGGCGAATGCCGGCCCCTGGGGGCAGGGTTTCCCGGAGCCGCTGTTTCAGGGTGAGTTCGACCTGGTGAGCCAGCGCGTGGTGGGAGAACACCATCTCAAGCTGGTGCTGAAGTCGGGCGCCCGGGTGGTGGACGCCATTGCTTTCCGGCAGCTGCCGCTGCCGGGCGTGCAGCGGGTGTGCGCAGCTTATCGAGTCGCCGAGAACGACTATGGCGACGCTCCGACGTTGCAGCTCGTTGTGGAGCATCTGGCGCCGTTGGCATAGACTGCCGCGTTTTCTCGACCGACTGACGGTAACCGGGCTATGACGGAAATCACATCCCTGCGCGAACGCATTCGCGACATGGCGGAGCGCGAATCTGCGCTCAGGGGGTATCTTTGACTACGACGCCAAGGCGCAGCGCCTCGAAGAGGTAGAACTCGAACTCGCCGACCCCAGCGTCTGGAACGATCAGGATCGCGCCAAGAACCTCAATCAGGAGCGTGCCGCGCTGCAGCAGTTGGTGAGCGGCCTGGCGTCGCTGCAGACTGCGCTTGCCGATCTGGAAGAGCTTGCCGAGATGGCCGCCAGCGAAGGCGACCGTGACGCCCTCGATGACGTCGACGGCGAACTCGAAGGCCTGGAGGCGGAGCTGTCGGCTCTGGAGTTCCGCCGTATGTTTCAGGGTGAGGCGGATCCGGCCAACGCGTTTCTCGATATCCAGGCCGGTTCGGGTGGCACCGAGGCGCAGGATTGGGCCGAGATGCTGCTGCGCATGTATCTGCGCTGGTGCGAAAAGCGCGGCTTCAAGGCGGACATCATCGAACTTTCGCCGGGAGAGGTGGCGGGAGTGAAGAGCGCCACGGTGGAGGTCAGCGGCGATTATGCCTACGGCTGGCTGCGAACCGAGACCGGCGTTCATCGGCTGGTGCGCAAATCGCCCTTTGATTCCGGCAACCGCAGGCACACCTCGTTCGCGTCGGTGTTCGTCGCGCCGGAGATCGACGACGACATCGAGATCGAGATCAATCCCGCCGACGTGCGCACCGATACCTACCGCGCCAGCGGCGCCGGCGGCCAGCACGTCAATCGCACCGATTCCGCCGTGCGTCTGACCCACCTGCCCACCAACGTGGTGGTGCAGTGCCAGAGCGAGCGTTCCCAGCACCAGAATCGCGACCACTGCTGGAAGCAGTTGCGCGCCAAGCTCTACGAGTTGGAACTGCAGAAGCGCAAGAGCGCGATGCAGGCGGTGGAGGATGCCAAGGCCGACATCGGTTGGGGCAGCCAGATCCGCTCCTACGTCTTGGACCAGTCGCGCATCAAGGATCTACGCACCGATGTGGAACGCACCGACACCAGCAGCGTGCTCGATGGCGATCTCGACGAGTTCATCGAGGCCAGCCTGAAGGCCGGCCTGTAATGCGCTCTCAACCATAACCAGGGCCTGCGAATGACCGACGAAAGCGACATCATCAAAGTGCGCCGCGATAAGCTGGCGCGCTGGCGCGCCACGGGCGAGGCCTATCCCAACGCCTTCCGCCGGGATGCCATGGCCGCTGAGCTGCACGAGCGCTGCGCCGATCTCGACAAGGCCGCGCTGGAGGCGGCCGCGCTGCCGGCCGCCGTCGCCGGTCGCGTGATGCTGCGGCGGGTCATGGGCAAGGCGAGCTTCATCACCCTGCAGGACGACAGCGGGCAGATTCAATGCTATCTCCGCGGTGATGACGTCGGCGAGGAAGCCTACGAGAGGTTCAACGACCTGTGGGATATCGGCGACATCGTCGGCGTGCGCGGCACCATGATGCGCACCAACAAAGGCGAGCTCACGGTGCAGGCGCAGCACATCGAGCTGCTGGCGAAAGACCTGCGGCCGCTGCCGGAAAAGTATCACGGTCTGGCGGACCAGGAAATCCGCTACCGTCAGCGCTATCTGGATCTGATCATGAATCCGGAATCGCGCCGGGTGTTCGAGATGCGCTCCAAGGTGGTGAGTTACATTCGCCGCTTCTTCCTCGATCGCGCCTTCATGGAAGTGGAGACGCCGATGATGCAGCCCATCCCCGGCGGCGCTGCGGCGCGGCCGTTCGTCACCCACCACAACGCGCTGGATCTCGATCTGTATCTGCGGGTGGCGCCGGAGCTGTATCTCAAGCGCCTCACCGTGGGCGGTTTCGAGCGGGTGTTCGAGATCAACCGCAATTTCCGCAACGAGGGGCTGTCGACCCGGCACAACCCCGAGTTCACCATGCTCGAGTTCTACTGGGCCTATGCCGGCTTCGAGGATCTGATTTCCCTGACCGAGGATCTGCTGCGCGGGCTGGCCGCCGATCTGCTGCACAGCGACGAGGTGAGCTATCAGGGCCAGAGCCTGGCGTTGGGCAAGCCCGCCGAGCGCATGACGATGGCGGAAGCCATCATTCGGCATTCCGATCTCGACGCCGCCGAGGTGCAGAATGCCGAGCGCCTGGCGCGCCTGCTCACTGCCCTTGGGGTTGCGGTGGAGCAGGGCTGGGGGCTGGGGCGATTGCAGACCGAGGTGTTCGATGCCTGCGTCGAATCCAAGCTGCAGCAGCCCACCTTCATTACCCACTACCCGGCGGAAGTCTCGCCGCTGTCGCGCCGCAACGACGACAACCCCGAGTTGGCAGACCGATTCGAGCTGTTCATCGCCGGGCGCGAGATCGCCAACGGCTTCTCCGAGTTGAACGACCCCGAGGACCAGGCCGAGCGGTTCCGGCAGCAGGCGGCGATGAAAAGCGGCGGCGATCTCGAGGCCATGCACTACGACGAGGATTACATCCGCGCGCTGGAGTACGGCCTGCCCCCCACGGCCGGCGAGGGCATCGGCATCGATCGCCTGATCATGCTGCTGACGGACGCGCCGTCCATCCGCGACGTGCTGCTGTTTCCGCTGATGAGGCCGCGCGATGGCTGAAGCCCGGCTGCGCCTGCACGCATCCTGGAAAGCCGTACTGGCAGATCACTTCGAGCTGCCGCAGATGCAGGCGCTGCGGGCGTTCCTGCTGGCGCAGAAGCGTGACCGGCGGGTAGTGTATCCGCCCAGCGAGCGCATCTTCGCCGCGCTGGATCTCTGTCCGCTGCCGCAGGTGAAGGTGGTGATCATCGGCCAGGATCCCTATCACGGGTCTGGCCAGGCCCACGGGCTATGCTTCTCGGTGCTGCCGGGCACGCCGCAACCGCCTTCGCTGATCAACATCTTCCGTGAGATCAACGACGATCTCGGCACCTCCGAGCGGCGCCTCGACGGCGATCGCGGCTGCCTCGAACCCTGGGCCCGCCAGGGCGTGCTGCTGCTCAACGCGGTGCTCACCGTCGAGCACGGTCGAGCCGGCTCCCACCAGGGTCGCGGCTGGGAATCCTTCACCGATCGAGTGGTACAGGTTCTCAACGAGCAGCGGGAAAACCTGGTTTTCCTGCTCTGGGGCAGCTACGCGCAGAAGAAAGGCGCCGCCATAGACCGCAGCCGCCACTGCGTGCTGAGCGCACCGCACCCCTCGCCGCTGTCCGCCTATCGCGGCTTCTTCGGCTGCCGCCACTTCTCCAAAGCCAACGCCTATCTGGCCGCCCACGGCCAACCCCCCATCGACTGGTTCGACATTGCCTGACAACCCGCTCGCCGCGGCCTAAGCCCCGCGCCTGCGCCCGGTCGATGCGGCAGGTCGTCGTCGCGCGACGCAGCGTATGCGAACACCTGCTGGCCTCGCTTGGCCCCCTCCGGGGGTACCCTCGCTCCGCACCTTGCCACCGCTCCCAAGGGGACCAGGAGGTCACCTTGGGAGCGTCGTCAATCTGCTTCGCTCGGCCGCGCTACACGGCTCAGCAGGTGTTCGCATACGCTGCGTCGCGCATCGGCCGCTGTGCGCTCGACCGGGCGCAGGCGCGGGGCTCAGGCCGCTCACGCAGTGAATTGCGGCGTCGCGGGTAGTGAGGGGGGCGGCCTTCATGTCAGTATGTGAGGCTTTGGTCATAGGGAGGCAGCGAGCGCCATGATTCGGTCGAACACAGAGAAACTGCTGGTAGAGCAGCGCGGCAATACCGTGCTGATCACCATCAATACGCCGCCGGCCAACACCTGGGATCAGGAGAATCTGAGCGGATTGAAGGGCCTGGTGGAGCAGTGCAACGCCGATCGGTCCGTGTATGCACTGGTGATCACCGGGTCGGGTGAGAAGTTCTTCTCGGCGGGGGCGG
>JBLRXD010000097.1:0-5041 GCA_047920935.1 Pseudomonadales bacterium
GCAAGCCTGGTCTGCCCATCGTCGAGCACCATCGCCCGCGCCCAGAGGTCGTCGTGCACGCCTCGTGCGGGCCGGGCGTTCTGAAACCCGGCCATCCACACCGCATCGAATCGACCGCTGCCCGTGACATCCACGAAGCTGTCGCCCTCGTCGGGCCTGTACTGGTAGTTGCCGTTGGTGTCCGTCCAGGTATCGGTGATGACCGGGGTGATGGGGACGGCGGAGAAGCCGGCGCGAATCACCGTCTGCTCCGGTGCCACGACGTGGATGTCGACCGCGTATCCCGGATGGCGGTCGCGCATCTGCAGCGCGATGTAGACGCCCGCCGACAGCATCACGAACCCAACCAGCGCTGCAGCGATGGAGATTACCTTTCCCATGATACGGCGCGGTCCGACGGCTGCTCCCGAGCGCAAAGTGTACACGCCGCCGCGCTGCGAGCTTAACGCTTGTGTCTTGCGCCCCGGGCAAGAGGTCTGAAACAATGGCCGCGTCCTAAGGGGTGGTTTCAACCTGAGACACCGCGTTTGGCGGTGGACCCTTTGAACCTGATCCGGTTAGCACCGGCGTAGGGATAGGCTTTCCTCCATAGATTGCTGTCTTCTCTGCATTCCTTAGGGCATTCGCTTAGCAAGATAGGAATCTGCAAGATGAACGCCCAAATAGTCTCCGTTACCGCCGCTGCGCTGGTCGCAGCATGTCTTCAAGCTCACGCGTCTGCGGACGATCCTCCCATCGAGGAGTTGGTGGTGACCGGTGAGTTCCGTCAGTCCCGCCTCATCGACAGCGCCGGCAGCATTTCCGTGTTGAGCCTCGAGCAACAGCGCTCCGGCACCGTGAACCACCTCGAAGAGGTGCTCGGCTGGATGCCCAACGTCAACTTCGCCACTGGAGGATCGCGCGCGCGCTTCGTACAGATTCGCGGTATCGGTGAGCGCGGTCAGTTTTCCGAGCCCCTCAACCCGTCGGTGGGTCTGGTTCTGGACGGGGTCGACCTTTCCGGAATCGGCGTCACCGCCACCCTGTTCGACGTCGAACAGGTGGAGGTGCTGCGGGGCCCGCAGGGCACCCTGTATGGCGCCAATGCTCTGGGTGGGCTGATCAACGTGCGCAGCAACGATCCCTCCGATGTATTCCTGTCACGGCTGCGGCTGGATGGCGGTAACTACGGAGCGTATGGTGTCGGTCTGGTGTTGTCCGGCCCCCTGGCGGATGACCTCGGTTATCGGCTTGCCGTTCAGCAGCATCGGGACGATGGCTTCAGCAAGAACCGCCACCTGGGTCGTGACGATACCAACGCCCGCGATGAGTTGACGCTGCGCGGCAAGCTCAACTGGACGCCACGGGATGACCTGACCTGGACGGTCGCCGCGGGTCTGGTGGATATCGACAATGGCTACGATGTGTTCTCGCTCGACAACGATCGCACGACGTTATCGGACGAGCCAGGCTGGGATCGGCAGGAAACGCTGTACGGCAGCGTTGGGCTCAGCTGGAACGTCAATGATGCCTTCAGCTTCGCGGCAACCCTTGGCCTGTCGGCGAGCGACAGCGATTACGGCTATGACGAGGACTGGACCTTCGCGGGCTTCCATCCCAACGGCTACACCTCGGTAGATCGTTACCGGCGCGACCGCGAAAATCGTTCCCTCGACCTGCGTCTGCTGTCGGAGCCGGGCGGTCGCCTGTTCGGCGATACAACGGATTGGGTGGTGGGTGTGTACGCCCTGGATCAGACCGTGGACCTGCAGCGCAGCTACACTTTCATCGCCGACGACTTTTTCAGCAGCTTCGAAGTACAGCGGCTGGCCCTCTACGGAGAGCTGGAGCACTCGCTCGACGAGCGGACCCGTGTGGTGCTGGGGCTGCGGGCCGAGCGCCACGAGGCGAAATATCGCGATTCGGAGCAGGTGGGATTCGATCCGACCGATCGCATGTACGGGGGGCGCCTGGTGCTGGAGCGGGACCTGGCGGCAAACGCCATGGCCTATGCCAGCGTTACCCGGGGCTACAAGGCCGGTGGCTTCAATATCAGCGGCACCCTGGACGAGGATCTGCGTGAGTACGCCCCGGAAGTGCTGTGGAATTTCGAAGTGGGCCTGAAGGGCAGCTGGCTGGACGGACGATTGGGCGCGCGCGGGGCCCTGTTCAGCATGCAGCGTGACGACGTTCAGGTGAGCACCTCGATCGTCCGGGTGCGCGACGACGGCAGTGCGGAGTTCATCGACCTGATCGGCAATGCGGCCGAGGGCACCAACCGAGGTATCGAGCTGGAGTTCGACTACCTGGCGACCGACGCCTTGACGCTGTTCGCCAACCTCGGGCTGATGGATACCGAGTTCGACTCCTTCGTCAACAGTCGAGGGGAGGACATGAGCGGCCTGGACCAGGCGCATGCTCCCGGCTATCAGTTCTTCGTCGGCGCCGAGTACCGCTTTGCGCCGGACTGGTACCTGCGCGTCGAGAGCGAGGGCAAGGACAGCTTTTACTTCTCCAACACCACCCGATTCGTGCCCGAGCGCAGCGATATCCGCTCCGACAGCTATGCGTTATGGCATGCCAGCATCGGCTATCAGGGGGCGCGTTGGGGGCTGAAGGCCTGGGGGCGCAACCTCACCAATGAGGACTTCGCCACCCGCGGGTTCTACTTCGGCAACGACCCACGGGACGGTTACACGCCGCGCGGTTACTTCCAGCTCGGTGAGCCGCGGCGCTACGGCGTTACCCTGACGCTGCAGAACTGATTCGACCCGAGGCCCATCGGCGGGAGCGATCCCGCCGTTCGGGCGGGTGCGCTAACGACGCGCGGCCAGCTCCTGTTCGATCAGATGGTCGGTGACGTCGAGAGCCGTCTTCCGGCCGACGTCCATCCCCACTCTATAGCGGCCCGCCACGACCATGGTCGGCACGCTGGCAATGCGCATCGCACGCTGCTGCCGTTCCGCTTCGCGAACCTGGCGACGCACGCTCTCGGAATCGAACACCTGCAGGAACTGCTCGCGGGAGGTGCCCTGGCCGGCGACGAAGTCCGCCATGGAATCCACCGTCAGAAACTGCCGACCGCTGTCGTGGATGGCCCGGAACAGGCGGTCGTGGTTTCGCTCCAAGGCGCCGAGTTCGTCCAGAGCGTAGTAAGTCTGCGCGAGCAACGTCCAGGCGGGGGAGAACGCGACCGGGGTGCGCTCGAATACCACGCCCTCGGGCAGGTTCTGCTTCCAGCGTTCGATCATGGGGTCGAAGTTGCGACAGTGGACGCACCCGTACGAGAAGAACTCCTGCACACGGATCGGCTCTCCTGGACGCCGTGGCGGGGCTTCATCGATGACGTCGTAATGGGTGCCCGCCTGATAGTCACCTTCGGTGATCCCGGTGCTGTAGACGATTCCGTAGCCGATGATCACGACGGCCACCAGCGCCACCAGCGCCATGATCGTATTGCGCAGGCGCTTTACCTTGAGGTCGGCTTTTTGACGGCGTGGCATGATGGCTCCAGACACTGAACTGGCGGAAGTGTACCCAGGTGACCGGTTAGAGTCTCGGCCTACGCACCAGCGCCCGGCCCCTGGCTTGTGGGGTCGGTGCGGTATGGCATACTGCCAGCCTTTTCCCCACCGGGTGCAGGCCGATGTCCGAGCGTTACACGCTGTATCAGTACCAGAGCTGCCCATTCTGCCATCGTGTCCGCCGCTTTCTCGATCACAGCGCAATAGAGGTGGAGCTACGCGATACCATGCGTGATCCCCAGGCCCGCCGCGAACTGATTCAGGGCGGAGGGCGGGGCACCGTGCCCTGTCTGCGAATCGACCGCGAAGGCGAGGTGGTCTGGATGTACGAGTCGCTGGACATCATCGACTACCTGCAACGTCACGCTGAGCCGCGCAACGACCGCCAGGCCGGTAGCTGATTGGCCGGGTTGCCGGCATTTGCTATTTTCGGATTCTGCAGCGACTTTCAACTACGACTTTCAACCATGATTTCAACCAGAAGAAGAGGCTATTCATGAAGCTAGGTCTTATCAGCGGCTATTCCGGCCGCAAGATGCACATTCCCATAGACCAGGTGCGGCACGCCGAGAATCTGGGCTACGAATCGATCTGGACCGCTGAGGCATACGGCTCCGATGCCGTGACCCCGGCAGCCTGGATCCTCGCCCAGACCACCAAGATCAAGGCCGGCACCGCCATCATGCAGATGCCCGCGCGCAGCCCCGCCATGGCGGCCATGACCGCCATGAGCCTGGCGGAACTGTCCGGCGGCCGCTTCATCTGCGGCCTCGGCGCGTCCGGTCCTCAGGTGGTGGAAGGTTGGCACGGGGTGCCTTACGGCAAGCCGGTGACCCGCCTGAAGGAATACATCACCATCATGAAGCAGATCATCGCTCGGCAGGGGCCGCTGACGTTCGAAGGCGAGATGTACAACCTGCCGTACACCGGGCCGGGAGCCACCGGTCTCGGCAAGCCGCTGAAGAGCATTCTGCATTGCGAAGAAGACATTCCGATCTACGCAGCCACCATCACGCCGGCGGGGGTTGCGGCCGCGGCTGAGGTTGCCGACGGCTTCTTCCCGGTGTGGATGGATCCCGAGCAGTACCACGTGTTCGAACAGCCCATCAAGAAAGGCTTCGAGCGGGCCGGCAACGGCAAAGACCTGACCCAGTTCGACATCGCGCCGTTCGTGACCTGCATCATGGGCGACGACGTCGAGAAGTGCATGATGCCGATTCGCGGCAGCATGGCCTTGTACATCGGCGGCATGGGCGCGCGCGACAAGAACTTCTACAACGATTACGCCAAGCGCCTGGGTTTCGAGGAGGCCGCGCTGAAGATCCAGGATCTGTACCTGGCAGGCAAGAAGGACGAAGCCATGGCCGCGGTGCCGGCGGAGCTGATCGATGCCTGCCACCTGGTAGGCCCGGCCGATCGCATCAAGGACCGGTTGCAGCGCTGGCAGGAGGCGGGCAGCAAGGGCCACGTTTCCAGCATGCTGATCGGCAGCCAGCAGCCGGAAGCGCTGCAGTTGCTCGCAGAGAACCTGCTCTGAC
>JBLRXD010000097.1:5141-14352 GCA_047920935.1 Pseudomonadales bacterium
GCGTCTTTGTAATCCAACGCCTTGGCAGAACTCGCATTGCCGTCGAGGCCGCGTTTGTAGACCCCCTGAATGATCGCGGCCGAGCGGAACATGTTGTAAATGAGGTAGAAGGGCCAGTTGTCGATCTTGTCGATGCCGGCGTGCCGGCAGTACTCGTCGACCATTTCCTGCTCGGTGGGAATCCCCAGCGCTTCCAGGTCGGCGCCGGCCAGGCCGGCGTCGTTGTAGGCTTCGCCGTGGTAGTCCTGACAGAGGTAGCCCAGGTCGGCCAGGCCGTCCCCGAGGGTGGAGAGCTCCCAATCGAGAACGGCGACGATGCGTGGCTCGGTGGGGTGAATGATCGTGTTGCCGACCCGGTAGTCGCCGTGCACCACCACCGTCTTCGGTTGCGTCGGGATGTTCTCGGGCAGCCAGGCCATGAGGTTGTTCATGGCCTCGATCTCCTCGGTTTTCGAGGCCAGATACTGCTTGCTCCAACGGCCCACCTGCCGTTCGTAGTAGTTGCCGGGGCGGCCGAAGTCGCCGAGGCCGACGCTCTCGGGGTCGACGTTGTGCAGTTTGGCAAGCGCGCGGGCCAGATCCAGGTAGATGCTGCGACGCTCCGCCGGCTGCAAGCCGGGCAGCCGGGTGTCGGCGAATACGCGGCCGTCGACCCATTCCATGACGTAGAACTTGGTGCCGAGAATCTGCGGGTCGTCGCATAGCGCCAACATCCGCGGTACCGGAACGTCGGTGCCCTCCAGAGCCTTCATCACGCGGTACTCGCGATCCACCTGGTGCGCGGACGGTAGCAGCTCGCCGGGCGGCTGCTTGCGCAACACATAGCGTCGGCCGCCCGCCTCGAGGCGGAATGTGGGGTTCGACTGCCCGCCCTCGAACTGCTCTACCTGCAGCGGACCGGTGAAGCCGGGGACGCTTGCGGCCAGATATCGACCGAGTGTCGCTTCGTCGAAGCGATGGGCTTCCCGGACCGGGGTGAGTTCAGCGTTGCTCATGTGTGCCTCCTGGGTTAACCCAGCAGGATACGTCTTGATTCTCGAAGCCGCAAAATGCGACGCTTGCTGTTTCGCATTTGGGGGACGAGGCATGGGCTTACAGAAACGTATTGCGGTGACGCTGCCGGCAGGACCGAAACTCGAGCACACGATCGAGCGTATTCGCTGGGCGGAAGACAACGGCATTCCTGATGGCTGGTTCAGCGACTCCGGCGCGCCGGATACCTTGACGCAGATCGCGGCCATCGCCCATCACACCCGCAACATCCGCATCGGCGTCGCGGTAACCCCGGTGTACACGCGTACGCCTGCCGTGCTCGCAGCCACCGCCAACGTCATCGCCCAGGTGCTGCCCGGCCGCTTCATCATGGGGCTGGGTTCGTCGAGCCAGACCATCATGGGCCAATGGAACGGCATTCCTCTCGACAAGCCCCTCACCCGGGTGAAGGAAACGACGATCATGGTGCGCTCGATGCTGAAAGGGGAGAAGTCGGATTTCGATCTCGACACGCTTTACAGCCGGGGCTATCGCCAGGCGCCCCTGGACAACCCGCCGCCCATCTATCTGGCGGCGCTGCGCGCCAACATGATCGAGATGGCCGCCGAAGTCGGTGATGGGGTGATCTTCAATCTCTGGCCCCAGGGCGCGCTGCCGAAGATGATGGAGCACGTCAAGATCGGCGCCGAGCGAGCCGGCAAGAACCTGGAGGACGTGGAGATCGTCAACCGCGCCATGGTTCTGGTGACCGACGACAAGGCCGAGGGCCGGAATCTGTTCCGCGCAGCCTTCGCCCCTTACTACGCCACCCCGGTCTACAACGCGTTTCTCGCCTGGGCCGGCTACGATCAGGCGGCGGAGACCATTCGCGAGGGTTGGGCGGCGAAGGATCGGGCCAAGACCGGTGGCGCGCTGACGGACGAACTCATCGACGAGATTGCCATCATCGGTGACGAGGACGAAGTGCGGGCGCGTATTCAGGCGGATGCCGACGGCGGCGTCCACACCCACATCATCGCGCCCATGGCAGCAACGCCGGAGGCGCTGCAGCGCACGTTCGACGCGTTCCGAGGCAGTGAATTCAGCTTCAGCTGACGCAACTGCCTCGGGTAGTTGGAGGGATCGGAAGCATCGCGATCAGCAGATCGAGCGACCACCATGAGGGCGCCTAGTGAGTTACCAGAAGATCATCGTCGATGACCCCCGGCCGCAAGTGCGGCGCATCACCTTGAACCGGCCCGAGAAACGCAACCCGCTCTCCAACGAGTTGCGCACCGAGTTGTTGCATGCGCTGGAGTCGGCAGACCAGGATGGCGGGGTTCGGGTCACCGTCATCCGTGGCGCCGGGCCGTGCTTCTCCGCCGGTTACGATCTGGCTTCGGACGTATCCCAGGGGCAACCGTTCTATACCGCGGGCGGCCTCGGCAACTGGCCGCGTCATGTCGTGGAAGGGTTCTTCCGCATCTGGGATCTCGCCAAACCGGTGATTGCTCAGGTGCACGGCTATTGCCTGGCCGGGGGCACCGAGCTCGCCACGGCGTGCGACCTGGTTTATGTGGCCGACGACGCCAAGATCGGTTACCCGGTTGTGCGCTCCATCAGCCCGCCGGACAACCAGTTCTATCCATGGATCGTCGGCCTGCGGCGCGCCATGGAGCTCATGCTGACCGGTGATCACATGTCGGGAGTGGAGGCCGCCGACAGCGGGTTCGCCAATCGCAGCTTCCCTGAGGCCGAACTGGAGGAGCGCGTGCTTGCGATTGCCGAACGCGTCGCCAAGACGCCGTCGGATCTGCAGCAGATCAACAAGCGAGCCGTGCACCGGCAGATGGACGCCATGGGCATTCGTGCCGGCCTCCGCGCCGGCACCGAGATGCAGCAACTGGCCACCTTCACGCGCACCACCCAGGCGCACCTGGCGGAACTGCGGGAAGGGCTGACGGCAGCGTTGAGCAAGCGGGATGCGGAGTACGGCGACTATCGCACCCGCGACAAGCCCTGATCGGGCCGGGAAGCGCAGCCCCATGATCGAGACGTTGTTCGTGATCCGTCATGGGCAGACGCAGTGGAACGTGGCGTCGCGCATGCAGGGTCGCCTGGATTCCGCGCTCACCGAGGAGGGCAGGCGGCAGGCGGCGGTACATGGCCGCACCCTGGCGAAACTCGGCGGCGTCGATGCGCTGATCGCCTCGCCGCTGGGGCGGACGCGGGTCACGGCAGATCTGCTGCGTGCCCACCTCGATGTGGCCGCGCGTTACGAACCGGCGCTGATGGAGCGGGATTGCGGCGCGTGGTCCGGGCTGACGCTTGCGCGCATCGAGGCGGAATACCCCGAAGAATGGCGCGCGCGGACGCTCGATCCTTATCACCACCGGCCTCCCCAAGGTGAGAGCCTGGTGGACATGGAAGCGCGGGTCGAGGGTCTGCTGGCGGCATTGCTGTCAGGAGCCGAGCGCCGCCTGGCGCTGGTTACCCATGGGGTCATGAGCCGGGTGATCCTCAAGCTTCTGCTCGGGCTCGAGCCTGCCGCTGCAGTGCAGGTGCGGCATCCGAACGAAGTCTTGTACAGGCTCGATATCATCGACGGGCGGTGCACCGGCGCGGCTCACTTCATCGCCGGCCGGGGGCCACAGCGTGGATTGCTTCACCACCGGGGCGATGAAACAATCGGTCAAGATCATCATTCAGAAGGGGAGAGCGCATGAAAGTAGACGGCGGAGTAGGTTGGGAGCTCGATAAGGTCGGGGCTCAGGCCCGAGAGCTGGAAGAGATGGGTTACGCGGGCATCCTTTCGGCGGAGACATCCCACGACCCGTTCTTCCCCTTGCTGGTGGCGGCGCAGCACACCGAGCGGGTCGAACTGATGACTTCCATCGCGGTGGCGTTCGCCCGCACGCCGATGATCCTGGCCAACATCGGCCACGATCTCAACGCGGCCTCCAAAGGCAGGTTCGTCCTCGGCCTGGGCTCGCAGATCAAGCCGCACATCGCCAAGCGTTTCAGCATGCCGTGGTCCAGTCCCGCGGCGCGGATGCGGGAGTTCATCCTGGCGATGCGCGCCATCTGGGCGAACTGGCATGAAGGTACGCCGTTGGAGTTTGCCGGCAAGTTCTACACCCACACACTGATGACCCCGTTCTTCACCCCCACGGACACCGAGTACGGCGCGCCCAAGGTGTTTCTGGCGGCGGTGGGCCCGCTGATGACCGAGGTCGCTGGCGAGGTTGCGGACGGCGTCATCATTCACGCCTTCACCACCGAGAAGTATCTGCGCGAGACCACCCTGCCGGCGCTGGAGCGTGGTTTTGCGAAGGCGGGCAAGACGCGCCAGGATTTCGAGATCAGCTACCCGGTATTCGTGGTCACCGGGCAGAACGAGCAGGAAATCGCCGAAGCGAAGCAGAACACCCGGCGCCAGATCGCCTTCTACGGCTCGACCCCCGCTTACCAGCCGGTGCTGGAGTCCATCGGCGTGGGCGACCTGCAGGGCGAGCTCAATCGCATGTCGAAGCAGGGTCGCTGGGAAGAGATGGGCACCCTCATCACCGACGACATCCTCGACGCTTTTGCCGTGGTGGGAGAGCCGGGCAGCATTCCCGGCCAGATCCAAAGCCGCTACGGTGACATCATCGACCGCACCTCTGCAGCCTACGCAAACATTCCGAAAGAAGATCGCATCAGCATCATCAAAGCGCTCTCGGCAGCGTGACAAGGAGCAGCACATGAAAGTAGACGCAGGGCTTGGCAATCAACTCGAAAAGGTACCGGATGCGGTACGCGCGGCCGAGGCTGCCGGTTACGATGGGGTGCGCACGGCGGAGATGAACCATGATCCGTTCTTTGCCTTGCTGCTGGCCGCCGAGCATTCGCAGACGCTGGAACTCAGTACCTCGATTGCCGTGGCGTTCGCCCGTAGCCCGATGATCCTCGCCAACATCGGCCACGACCTCAACGCCTACTCGAAGGGCCGCTTCACCCTCGGGCTCGGCTCGCAGATCAAGCCGCACATCACCAAGCGCTTCAGCATGCCATGGGGGGCGCCAGCCCCGCAGATGCGCGAACTGGTGCTGGCCATGCGCGCGATCTGGGCGAACTGGTACGAAGGCAAGCCGTTGGAGTTCGTCGGCAAGTACTACACCCACAGCCTGATGACGCCGGCATTCACGCCGGAGAACAAACAATACGGCGCGCCTCGGGTAGTGCTGGCGGCGGTGGGGCCGCACATGACCGAGGTGGCCGGCGAGGTCGCGGACGGCATGATCATCCACCCGTTCAGCACGCTGCCCTACATCGAGTCGGTGACCCTTCCGGCGATCGACAAGGGGCTCGCCAAGGCAGGCCGCAGCCGCGACGACTTCGAGATCTCCTATTCCAACTTCGTGGTCACCGGTCGCGACGAGGCCGAGTTCGCTGCCAGCATGCAGGCGACGAAGGAGCGCATCGCGTTCTACGGCTCCACGCCAGCCTACAAGGGCGTGCTCGACGCCATCGGCTGCGGCGAGCTGCAGGGTGAGCTCAACACCATGTCGAAGCAGGGCCGGTGGAAAGAAATGGGCACGCTGATCACCGACGAGATCGTCGATGCGTTTGCGGTGGTCGGCGAACCCGGTCAGATAGCGCCGGAAATGCTCCGTCGTTACGGCGCTTTTACGGATCGCACGTCGGCGTCGTTTCCGGTTTCGGATGATGCGCAGCGCGATCAGATCATCCGCGCCCTGCGAGCCGGCTGATGGCACTGCCGAGAGAGCTGGCGCTCACCCCCGCCCAGGTCGACGAGATCATGACCACTCAGTGGAACATGCGGGTGGCCACGCTCGGGCCCGGGAGCCGGATCAACCTCACGCCCATGTGGTTTGGTTGGGGCGGCGGCGCGGTGTACTTCTACGGGCGCGGTCAGAAGGTGGTCAACGTGCGCCGCAATCCGGCCTGCTCGATCATCGTCGACCGCAATGAGCGTTTTCCGGAACTGCAGGGCATCATGCTGCAAGGCGAGGCCCGAGTGCTGGAAGATGCACAGGCCGAGACTGATGATCCCCACCTCGAGCAGGTACGCGTGCAGATGGGCATGAAGTACAACGGCGGCCATGGGCAGCCGCCGCTGGAGAATCCCGGCGCGTTTGCCGCCACGGCCCGTGGCCGCAGCAGGCGCTGGATCGTGCTGCAGCCGCAACACGTGGTCACGTGGGACAACTTCAAGTTGCCCAAATCGTAGCCAATCCGGGCCCATGCTCTAACGATCTGGGTTTTTAGATCCTTTTCGAATATCAACCGCCAGAATTAGAACTTACTTGTCAGTACGACTGTGACGTGGGTTGGTTTTGGCGGTTAGCACCTGCTAACTCAAAAGCCGTTTGCATGTCGCGCACAAGCCTCTCAAGGCTTTCTGTCCATTTTTTCTTCATTGTGCGTGGGCCAACTAGTAAAATTTCATGCCGGTTTCGGGATCGCCTTCACCCTGAGGGCGACCGGAGATCAAGGAGCGAGGTCGACATGCGCCGATATTGGGAGCAGTTACCTTTCCTGTTCAAGTTGCAGGGGTTCGTGCTTATGGCTGCGGTTGCCGCCGTCGTCGTGGTGACGAACACGGCTGCGCCACGCGGCTATGAGCGCATTGTCTTCGCCATCCCGGCTGGCGAGCGCACGATGCCGTGGCAATCTCAGGTCGAAGCGCTGGGCTATAAGGTGAGCCAGGCGTTTGGCGTGCATCCAAGCACGGCCAACGAGTTCGCCAACTGGATTCTCGAAGCCTCCGAGCGCCAGCAACTGGAGCCCGAACTGCTGGCGAGCCTGGTTCATACCGAGAGCACGTTCCGCAAGGAGGCCTTGTCTTCGGTTGGTGCGGTGGGGCCAGCCCAGGTGCGGCCCGTTTACTGGGCGTCGTTCTGTGGCAGTGAAAATCTGCTCGATCCGGCGGAGAACATCTACTGCGGCGCTCAGGTGCTATCCCATCTGCGCGACCTTTGCGGCGACGATCGCTGCGCGTTGCACGCCTACAACGTGGGCATCAACAGTCAGCGGGAGCAGGCCGGGCGACGGTACCTCGCGAAGATCGATCGCGCCCGCGATCAGCTGCGCGAGCACTCCCTCTAGAACCGTCGCTGGCTTCCATCGGGCCGACGCCATGCAACTCTGGAACCTGACCCATTCCCACCCCAGCCACGCCATGCACGCTGCCCAGCGGGCGGAAGCGGCAGGATGGGACGGCTTGTGCGTGGTGGACTCGCAGAACCTCGCCCCCGATTGCTACGTCGCCCTGACCATGGCGGCCACCGTCACCGAGCGCATCGGCCTCGGAACCGGGGTCACCAACACGGTGACCCGGCATCCTGCGGTCACCGCAGCGGCGGCCATGGCCGTGCAGCAGGTGTCCGGCGGGCGCATGACGCTGGGTATCGGGCGGGGCGACTCAGCGCTTGCGCATCTCGGGCGGGCGCCGGCTCGATTCCGCGGGTTCGCCGACTACGTCGACGTGCTGCAGCGTTATCTGCGTGGTGAAGCCGTGGCGTTCAGCGCCCTGCCCATGGACGACGAGCTCGCTCCTGGCGTGGCGGATCTGGACCTGGCCGACCACCCGAGGGATAGTCGCATCCGCTGGTTCGATGCCGACCTGCCCAAGGTGCCGCTGGAGATCGCGGCCACCGGGCCTCTGGTCATCGCCCTGGCCGGGCGCCTGGCGGATCGCATCATGTTGACTCTGGGGGCCGTGCCGGAGCGGTTGCGCTGGGGGATCGACGTGGCGCATCAGGCGCGGATCAAAGCGGGCCTGGATCCTGCCGGCATCGCCCTCGGCGCCTATGTGAATCTGGTCTGTCACCGGGACCGAGCGGTGGCCAGGGATCTGGTGCGCGGCGGGCTCACCACGTTCGCGCGCTTTTCCGTCATGCACGGCTCCGTTTCCGGCCCGACGGACGAGTCTTCGCGCCAGGTGCTCGAGCGGCTCCACCAGGGCTATGACATGCGCTCCCACACGCGTGGCGACTCTGTGCAGGCGACCCTGCTCGATGACGACTTCGTGGATTCCTATGCCATTGCCGGGCCGCCGGATTACTGTCTGGCCAGATTGGCCGAGTTGCGCGACCTGGGGATCGACAAGATCGTCGTGAGCGGACCCACGGCAGGCACCAACCGCCACGCTGCCCGTGAGGCCTTGCAGCTTCTGGACGAGGCGGTGGTGGGCGCGCTGTAGCGCGCCGGTGGGCTAGAAGCCTGCTTCACCACGAGCAATGAGCGCCGCATACTCGCGGTCCAACGGCTCGTACACTGAGCTGCCTGGCTTCATCACGTACAGCGGGTCGCTGACCTTGTCCGGATCGTAGCCTTCCTCGCGTAACGCCCCCTTTACCATCTTGAAGGTTCCGGTGACGTCGATCTCGGGCTCTATGCGCAGGAACACCGGACGGGCGTACGAAGGCAGCCGGTTGGCAACGTGCTCGGAGAAGCTCTCGAGGTCCAGCTGTTCCACGCCTGGTTCCAGAGCCAACGCAGCCATCCCCGCACGGCCATCCGCGCCTGGGACGGTAACGCCGTACACGTTGCTGATGCGCACCTGGGGAAAGCGATTGATGATCTCACCGACCTCGTTGGTGGAGACGTTCTCGCCCTTCCAGCGGAAGGTATCGCCGACCCGATCGACGAACTGGTAATGGGGATAGCCGAGGGTGAAACCGGCCTCGACCTGCTTCATCAGGTCTCCGGAGTTGAACCACGCATCGCCATCTTCGAAGGCGTTGCGGACGATCTTGTTCTCGGTGGCTTCCGGATTGGTATAGCCTTCGAACACCGCCTCCTCGTTGATGTGCCCGAGCAGCAGCCCCGGCTCCCCGGGCTGCACTTCGATACATCTGCCTTCGGCGGTGCGAATGATCTCGTCGTTGAGCACGTCGTACTGCACCAGGGCATGTCGTACGGAGGTCATGCCGACGGTGCAGTCTTTGTTGAGAAGGTTCGCGAACGCCACATTGCCTTCACTGGCGCCGTAGAACTCGGTGATGCGCTTGATACCGAAGCGCTGCTTGAATTCCATCCACACGTCTGGCCGAAGCCCGTTGCCCATCATGCGGGAGAGGGGGTTCTTGTGGTCGTCGGGTGCAGCCGGGGTGTTCAGCAGATAACGACACAACTCGCCGATGTAGATGAAGCAGTTGGTCTGATGCTCGCGCACCTCGCTCAGGAAGTTGCTGGCGGAGAACTTGCGCCGGATGAACATGCTGGCGCCGGA
>JBLRXD010000098.1:0-14167 GCA_047920935.1 Pseudomonadales bacterium
GGCCTGCACCTCTCGGAGGATCTGCTGGGTTTCTCCCACCAGGAAAAACTCGAGAGCGGAGGTGACTGGGAAATCGAACTCGGCACCGCCCAGACGCTCATGTTCGGCAACCTGCTGGCCGGCATGTTCACGCAGGTGCGAACCGTGCAAGACCCACAGACGCCGGGGAACGAAGTCGCCGGCGTGCTGGTGCCGAATCTGGAGGAAGTGCAGTTCTCCACCCCTGACCAGACCCGCACCGAGTACTACGAAGTCTGGGTGCGCTACCGGTTCCAACTCTACGACCGCCACGGCACGCTGGCCGGGGAGTGGCCGCTGACCGCCTACGGCAAGGCCAACGCCGGCAACTACGGAATGAGCAGCCGCTCGCCGGCGTTGCAGGCGGCAGCACTCGCCGCACTGCGCGACGCCATGGCGTTTTTCACCGTACAATTCCTGACTGTTCCTCCGGTGCGAACCTGGATCGCCGGGGAACTGGGAGGCAACTCGCCATGACTGCTCGACTGCTGCGTATCCTCGCCCTGCTGCTCATCGTGCCGCTCGGCGGCTGCGTCACTTCGACCATTCAGGAGATTCGCGAAGCCGACACCGGCATGTCGGTGGAGGACTCCGTGGTGCTGCTGGGGCGGCGCACCCTGCCCTCCCGGGAGGAGACCGAGTACAGTTTCCTCTCCTGCGTCGGCAAGCGGATGGGCTCCGGCTCCAACCGCGTCAGGGTCATCGACGAAGACGAGTTCCGCGACGCGCTGTTTCCGTGGTTCGAGCCGCGCACCGCACCGACCAACACCGCCAACCTGCCGGATCTGATCGCTCAGCCCAATCTCGCCCGCCGGCTCGACGAGCTGGGCCTGCGTTACCTGGTCTGGATCGACGGCGATACCGATCGCACCGACTCCGCCGGGTCACTCACCTGCAGCGTGACCACAGCCGGCGCCGGTTGCTTCGGGTTCCTCACCTGGGAGAATAATTCGTCCTACGAAGCGTCCATCTGGGATGTCCGCAACGGCACCTCCGTCGGCAAGATCAGTTCCGACGCGGTGGGCACGAGCTACATGCCCGCCGTGGTGATACCGGTGCCGATCATCGCCAGGGTGCGCAGCTCAGCCTGCAACAGCCTGGGCGACCAGCTGAAGAACTTTCTGAACGACGGCTGAGCTTGCCCCTCGCCTGGCCCGCCGGTCATGCCTTGGCCGGCTTGCCGGGACGGATCTCCACCACCTCGCCGGCGAAGTACTCCGGTTCGGTGGCGTACCACTCCTGCAGCTCCACCCGATGCCGCTTGCGTGCCAGCTCGCAGAACTCGTAGAACGTGGGACGCCCGGGGTCGGTGATGATCACCCGTTTGACGCCCGCGGCAAGCGCCCTGGTCACCAGGCGGTTGAGCGGCTTCACCAGGTTGTCCCAGAAGCAGATGTCGGAGGCGACGACGACATCGAAAGCCGCCAGGTCATCGTCGCTGAGCTTCTCGAAACGCCGGGCCAGCGGCGCAACCTCCACCCCGTTGAGGGCGGCCAGCACGTCGAGAAAGGGAAACACTTCCTTGTCCACATCCAGCGCGGTGACCCGGGCCTTGAAGCGGCTGGCGCAGAACACCGAGCCCGGCCCCCAGCCGCAGCCGATCTCCAGCACCCGGGAGCGCGTCGAAAGCGGCGCGTGCTGCAGGTAATCCATCAGCAGGAAGCTTGCGCTCCAGGTCTTATGACCGTGAACCGAGGGTTGATAAGCTTTCTTCAACCGCCTGATCAACCGGTGATTGGACTGCAGCAGATAGATGCCGTAGGCCTGATAGATGTTGGGCTCGGGCAGCCGCTCCAGCTTGGGCATGGGCCATGGACCGTGACTCGGAAGCGGCGCATGGTATCGGTTCCGCAGCTGCTCGTCAGCCAGCCAATACCCGACTATTTTACTCTGGTATTGCCCCGGGGCCACCAGTTACAATGGCCACACTGCACCATTGAGCGAGCACCAGGACGTGGCTGATACCTCCGTAGAAGCACTGGTCAAACGGGAATACCAGGCCGGTTTCATCACCGACATCGAGTCCGACACCCTGCCCCCCGGGCTGGACGAATCCGTGGTCCGATTCATCTCGGCGCAGAAGCAGGAGCCCGAATGGCTGCTGCAATGGCGCCTCGAAGCTTACCGGGCCTGGCTCGAGATGCCGACGCCCGAGTGGGCGCACGTGCACTTTCCACCCATCGACTTTCAGTCGATTTCCTACTTCTCGGCGCCGAAGGATCAAAGCGACGGCCCCAAATCCCTGGACGAGGTAGACCCGGAGCTGCTGCGGACGTACGCGAAGCTCGGCATTCCGCTGCATGAGCAGGAGGTTCTCGCCGGCGTGGTGAAGGATCGGGCCCCCGGGGACGCGGCCGAACACCTGCCCGAAAGCCTGCGCGGGAACGTCGCCGTGGATGCGGTTTTCGACAGCGTCTCCATCGCCACCACCTTCAAGCACAAGCTGGGCGAGGCTGGCGTGATCTTCTGCTCCATGTCCGAAGCGGTGCGCGAGCATCCGGAACTGGTGCGCAAATACCTGGGCAGCGTGGTGCCGCGCGGCGACAACTACTACGCCGCCCTCAACTCCGCCGTGTTCAGCGATGGCTCGTTCGTCTACATTCCCGAGGGCGTCCGCTGCCCGATGGAGCTGTCTACTTACTTTCGCATCAACGCTCAGAACACCGGGCAGTTCGAACGCACCCTGATCGTCGCCGAGAAAGGCGCCTACGTCAGCTACCTCGAAGGCTGCACCGCGCCGATGCGCGACGAGAATCAGCTGCATGCCGCAGTGGTCGAGCTGGTGGCGCTGGAAGACGCCCAGATCAAGTACTCCACTGTGCAGAACTGGTACCCGGGCGATGCCGAGGGCAAGGGTGGCATCTACAACTTCGTGACCAAGCGCGGCGCCTGCCTGGGTGATCGCTCGAAGATTTCCTGGACTCAGGTTGAGACCGGCTCGGCAATCACCTGGAAGTACCCGAGCGTGGTGCTGCGCGGGCACGACAGCGTCGGCGAATTCTATTCGGTGGCGCTGACGAACAATCATCAGCAGGCGGATACCGGCACCAAGATGATTCATCTGGGGCGCAACACCCGCAGCACCATCGTTTCCAAAGGGATCAGCGCCGGCCGCAGCAGCAACAGCTACCGCGGCCTGGTACGGGTGTCGCCCGCTGCATCAGGCGCGCGCAACTACACCCAGTGCGACTCGCTGCTCATCGGCGGGCAGTGCGGCGCGCATACCTTTCCCTACATCGAAAACCGCTGCGCGACAGCCGTCATCGAGCACGAAGCCAGCACCTCCAAGGTCAGCGACGAGCAGTTGTTCCTGTGCCAGCAGCGCGGCATCGATGCGGAGAAGGCCGTGAGCATGATCGTCAACGGCTTCTGCAAAGACGTGTTCCGCGAGTTGCCCATGGAGTTCGCCGTTGAAGCCGGCAAGTTACTCGAAGTCAGCCTTGAAGGGTCGGTTGGATGAATATAATTGAAATCAAGGAGCTACATGTCACCGTTGAGGGCGAATCGATACTTCGCGGCCTGAACCTGACCGTGGGTTCGGGGGAGGTGCACGCCATCATGGGGCCCAACGGGTCTGGCAAGAGTACCCTCGCGAACGTCCTCGCCGGCCGGCCCGGCTACCAGATCGAATCCGGCGAGATCGTCTTTCTCGGCCAGAATCTGACCCTGCTCGAGCCTGATCAGCGGGCCCATCTGGGCCTGTTTCTGGCATTCCAGTACCCGGTGGAGATCCCCGGGGTCAGCAACATGGAGTTCCTCAAGGCGGCATTGGACAACCTCCACGCCGCCCGCGGGCAGCCCCAGGTGTCCACGGTCGAGTTCATGAAGCGGGTGCGCAGCCTGGCGGCTACCCTCGACCTGAGCCCCGAGTTCCTCAAGCGCGGCGTCAACGAAGGCTTTTCCGGAGGCGAGAAGAAGCGCAACGAGATCCTGCAGATGCTGCTGCTCGAACCCAGGCTCGCGGTGCTCGACGAGACCGACTCCGGCCTCGATATCGACGCACTCCAGGTGGTGGCCCGGGGCGTCAACGGCTTCAAGGGCCCCGACAACGGCGTGTTGATGATCACCCACTACCAGCGTCTGCTGGATCACGTCGTGCCCGACGTGGTGCACGTGCTGAGCCGCGGCCAGATCGTCCGTTCCGGTGACAAGTCCCTGGCCCTGGAGTTGGAAGAAAAGGGCTACGGATGGCTGGCGGCATGAGTCAGCAACCGGTGACCGACGCGGCCCGCATGGTCGCCCAGCCAGTCGTCGATGGCCGCCAGTGGCTCGACCAGACGGCGTTGCGCGATCGCGCGCGGGCCACTCTGGCATCGGGGCTGACCCGGGAGCTGTGGAAGTACACCCCCATCAAGGGGTTTATCGAGGCCGTGGCCCAGGCCGACAGCGCTGCCCGGATCGGTTTGCAGGGCATCGACCAGCCCGAGGTGCGGGCGACGCCGCTGGCCTCGCTGACGGCGGAGCAACAGCAGCGGGTGCGCCAGATCAGCGCCGAGCATCTGAACCACGAGCGCCATCCCCTGGCCGATCTGACCCTGCTGGGCGCCAGCGACGGCTGGCTGCTCGAAGTCGCTGGCCGACCAGAAGCCCCGATCGAGATCGACCATCCGGGCACGGGCCTGGTGCCGGTTTTCCTGCTGCTCGACGCCAACGCCGAAGTTACCGTAATCGAGCGGCTGCATGCCCACGGCTTCCTGGCCCAGGTGCTGCACGCCGAGCTCGGCACCGGGGCGCGGCTGCACCATCATCGCGGGGCGCTCGAGCGCGACGTTGCCCACTACTCGTTGCTCAGCGTGCGGCTGCAGCGCGACGCCAGCCTGCAGCTCAATCAGACCATGCTCGGCGGCAAGCGACGGCGCGCCGAGGTGCACGTGGTGATGGCCGCGGAGGGCGCCGAGGTGAACATGGCCGGCGCCTACCTCGTAGAGCAAGGGCAGCATCTCGACCAGCAGCTGGTGGTCGAGCACCGTGCCGGGCGCACCACCAGCCGACAGAAGTTTCATGGCATCGGCGCCGGCAAGGGCAGGAGCGTGCTCAATGGTCGCATCCACATCCATCCCGGCGCCCCCGGCAGCGACGCGGCGCTGAGCAACCGCAACCTGGCGCTGCACCCGGATGCCGAGATGAACACCAAGCCGGAGCTGGAGATCTACACCGACGACGTGCGCTGCGCCCATGGCGCCACCGTCGGCCAACTGCAACTCGACAGCCTGTTCTATCTCACCGCCCGCGGCATCCCCGAGCCCGCCGCACGCCGCCTGCTGGCCCACGGGTTCCTGCGGGAATGTCTGCACGGGCCGCTGGCGGCTGCGGGCACATCGCGGCTGCTGGAAGCGCTGCCGTGAGCGTCGTCGACATTCGCGCCGACTTCCCGATTCTCCAGCAGCAGATCGGCAGCAATCCGCTCGTGTACCTGGACAGCGCAGCCACCACGCAGAAGCCGCGCGCGGTAATCGACGCCGTCGTGGATTACTACCAGCGCGACAACGCCAACGTTCACCGCGCCGCCCACGCGCTGGCGGACCGCGCCACCCGCAGCTTCGAGGGCAGCCGCGAAAAACTGCGGGCATGGCTCAACGCCCGCAAGGGCGCGGAGATCATCTTCACCCGCGGCACCACCGAATCCATCAACCTGGTGGCCAACGGGCTGACGCCGCGGCTTTCGGCCGGAGACGAAATCCTCATCTCGGTGCTCGAGCACCACGCCAACATCGTGCCGTGGCAGATGCTCTGCCAGCGCACGGGCGCCCGGCTGGTGGCCTGTGACATCACCGCCGACGGCGATCTGGATCTCGACAGCTTCGCCCGCCTGCTCAACGAGCGCACCAGACTGGTGGCCCTGGGTCATGTCTCCAACGCCCTGGGCACGGTCAACCCGATCGCCGAACTGACCCGCGCGGCCCATGATGCCGGCGCCCTGGTATTGCTCGACGGCGCCCAGGCGGTGCTGCACTTCGACATCGACGTCCAGGCGCTGGATTGCGACTTCTACGCCTTCTCGGGCCACAAGATGTTCGGGCCCACGGGCATCGGCGTGCTCTACGGCAAGGAGGCCCTGCTCGAAGACATGCCGCCGTGGCAAGGCGGTGGCGAGATGATCGAGCGGGTCACCATCGAGCACAGCACCTACCAGGGGCTGCCGTACCGGTTCGAAGCGGGCACCCCCAACATGGCCGGCGCCATCGGTCTGGGCGCCGCCGTGGATTACATCAACGCCCTGCCGCGGCAGGCGCTGCTGGATCACGAACGCGCTCTGGTGGAGTTGGCGGTCAGCGGGCTGAAGCAGATGCCCGGCATTCGCCTCGTGGGTGAGCCTCGGGAACGGCTGTCCGTGGTGTCCTTTCTGGTGGAAGGCAGCCATCCGAACGACATCGGCACCCTGCTCGATCAGCAGGGCATTGCGTTGCGCACCGGCCACCACTGCGCCATGCCGCTGATGCAGCGGCTGGGCATTCCAGGAACCGTGCGCGCCGCTTTCAGTCTGTACAATCAGCGCAGCGACGTCGATGCATTCCTCGAGGGCGTGGAGAAGGCCCAGACATTTCTCTAGAACGTATTCACAGCACCGATTGGATGAGTGAGAGCCATGAACGTCAGCACTTTCGACCCCAACACGGTCACCGTCACCGACGCGGCGCGGGCGCATCTGCGCACCCAGATCGCCCGCTCCGGGCGCTCGTTCCTGCGCCTCGGCGTGAAGGAGAGCGGTTGCAACGGCTACATGTACACGCTGGACTACATCGATCAGCCCGATGACGCGGATATGGCATGCCCGGTAGACGAGTCGGTCACTCTGTACGTCAGCCGCGACGACCTGTCGATGGTACGGGGTACCGAACTGGACTACGTCACCGAAGGGCTGAACAGCAGTTTGAAATTCAAGAACCCGAACGCCGCCACCTACTGCGGCTGCGGCGAAAGCTTCGCCGTGTCGGCGCAGGCATAGCCCGGAGCCCGCGTGGAAAGACGTCTCATCCCGATCCAGAGGGATACCCGCGCACGCCTGGTTCCCACCGGGGATCCGATCACCATCTCCAAAGGCGTGTTCGTCACTCTCACCCAAAGTCTGGGCGGCACCTACACGGTGATCGTCAACGGCAACATGGCGCGCATCGACGGCACTGATGCCGATGCGCTTGGCTTCGAGCCGCAACGCCTGGAGTTCGCCTCACGCCCCGACGGCAAAGTCGACCCGCACCAGGTACACGAGGCTCTGGCCAGTGTGTTCGACCCGGAGATCCCGGTGAACATCGTCGATCTAGGCCTCATCTACGCCTGTGACGTCAGCGATGACGGCCACGTGCAGGTGACCATGACGCTTACCGCGGCCGGCTGCGGCATGGGCCCGGTACTGGTCGAAGACATCAAGTCGCGCCTCAATCAGGTGCCCAACGTCGCCGCGGTCAGCGTCGAACTGGTGTTCGATCCGCCCTGGTCCCGGGACATGATGAGCGAAGAAGCGCAGCTCGAGCTGGGCTTGTACTGAGGTGCTGCGGTGAGCGTCGACGATATTCTCGAAGCCTTCGAGTTGTTCGATTCGTGGGAAGACAAATACCGCTTCGTCATCGAGCTGGGCAAGGAGCTGCCGCCGATGGATCCGGCGTGGAAGAACGAAGACACGCTGGTGCGCGGCTGCCAGAGTCAGGTGTGGCTGGTGGTCGGCAGCGACCCCGACAGCGGCGCGCTGCAACTGCATCTGGACAGCGACGCGCACATCGTCCGCGGCCTGATCGCCATCGTGCTGGCCGCCTACCAGCAGCGCTCGCCCCGGGAGATCCTCGACTACGACATCGAGGGGCTGTTCGCACGGCTCGACCTGCTCAAGCACCTGAGCGCCACCCGCGGCAACGGGCTGCGCGCCATGGTCAATCGCATCCGCGAGGAGGCCGCCGCCCGCCGCTGAGGTGCTGCCCGGCCGCCCAGTCGACCACTACGCCACCAGCGGAGCCTGCGTGTCCGCCAGCAGTCGCTGCAGCTCACCGCCGAGCGCAGCGTCCGCTGCCTGCAGATCGGCCAGCAACGCTTCACATATCTTCGGCGGCATCCGGCAAAGAATGGCGGCCACCGGCTGCGCGCCACCCAGGGCGGCGTGAGCCGGCATGTGGCACCGGGCAGCGGCCGCACCGGAAAGCGCGGCCAGGTCGATCAACACCGCGCAACGGTCGGCCGCCGGGCACGCCTCTATCACCCGGGCCGCGCGCGCGGAATCCAGATACGCCAGCGCCATCGCCTGCAGTTGCGGCGGCTGGTGACGCACGAAACGGGCGATGGCTGGCGCGCTCATCCACCTCAAGCCGTCGATGCCGCGGCTGCCGACCGGGCGGCGCCACCACAGCCGTCGAGCTGGCCGCGGGGCTGCCTCGAGCATGGTTTTCAGATAATCGTTGGCGCCGATGCCCTGCTGGGAGGCGCCGCCTACGGCTTCGAGAAAGGCGGCCACCACGGCGTCGATCTGCCGGGCGCTGACGAGCCCCAACGTCGACATGGCGCCGCTCAGCCGCTGCACGTCGCGCGGCCACAGCCGATTGACCGCCCGCGCTGCCTGATCCTCGCCGATAGCCAGCAACAGAATGGCCGCCTGACGAATCCGCCCGGGATCGTTGCTGCTGGTCTCGCTGGTGAAGCTCATGAATCCCCGTCCGTCGCGATCAGATGCCTGTGACAAGTAAAGCCCATGCCTGCGTACTGTCAACTGCGTCACAAAGTGCCGCGCTCTCCATACCCCTCCCTGCTCCGCGATGTGAAACCGCTCACAGCAACCGCGTTCGCCAGTCGCGAGAATTCACCGCTGGATTCATGCATTTTTGATGAGCGGTACGGAGACCGAGCCTACGCGGCGCATGCGCAGGCACCGCCATCGCCAGTAATCAGGCGGAGGTAGGCAGTGGCTGAAACAGCCCGAGACGACGCGGTGAGCCGCCAGAGTCGGTTTCTGACGGACCCGAACGAGATCTCCCAGGTCTTCAAGCTGCTGCGCGACCATCGCGCCGAGCTGCAACTGCGCTTCGACAAGGAAACCACCACCTATCGCGCCAAGGTGCTCGATCTCCAGGGCCCCTCGGTGCTCATCGAAGACATCCACCCACGGGATGGCATGCAGTTGCTGCGCTCCGGGCGCGCCTTCGCTCTGGCCGCGCGGGTCGACGGCCTCTACATCCACAGCGCCAACAATCACGCCCACAAATCCGACTCGGAACGCAACCTGCCGTTCTTTCACGTCGCGCTGCCCGCGAGCATGCTGTTCCAGCAGCGCCGCCGCGCGGCCCGGTTCCGGCTGCCGCTGCGCGTCGTCGCCAACGGCGCGCAGATCACCCTGCGCCCCGGGAACAAGGAGGCCAAACCGCTGCAGGGGACCATCATCGACATCTCAGCCGGCGGTTGCCGGGCCGAGTTCGCCGGTTTCAAGTTTCGCCCGATTCACGACGAGGATCCGCTGGAGGGCTGTTCGCTGTCGATCCCCAACCTGTTGGAGCTCAATTCCCGGGCTGCGCTGCGCCACTCGAGCCTCGACTCGCGGCGCAACGTCTTCACCTGCGGGATCGAGTTCACCGAGATGTCCATTACCGACCGGCGGCGCCTCGAGCAGTTCATCCAGATCGTCGCGAAAATCCCCCAATCCGGCTGAAGCCCCCCGCCCTCAGCGAGAGCCACGCAGCCGCAGGTAGCGTTGCCAGTCGGCTGGGGTGTCCACGTCCCAGATCTCCGGCAGCAGTGCCACTTCGATGCCCGCACGCTGCGCAGCGGCGAGGGTCGCCTCGAGCACGACGGCCGAACCCCAGGGAATGCCGGAAAACAGTTGCGGCACCGGCCGGCGCGCGGCTACCAGGCCGTAGCCGCCGTCAGCTGCCGGCCCGAGCACCACCTCAGCAGCAGACAACGCGGCAACCGCCGCCGCCACATAAGCGCCGTCGATGAGCGGGCAGTCGGTGCCCACCACCATGGCGCTGGGCGCCACGGCGAGGCTCGTCAGCAATGCCCCATGCATGCGCGCCCCCAGATCGCCGTGGGCCTGCCGCCGGATCGGCAGCTCGAATCGTTCCGCCCAGCGGCGGCAGGTTGCGTCAGGCTCGTCGTCCAGCCACAGCTCGCTCTGCGCCTCGGAAATGCGACCGAGGCGCTGCAGGGTATCCTCCACCAGGGCGACGTGGGCGGCCAGCGCGGCGTCCTCCCCGAGCTTGGCAGCCAACCGGGTTTTCACCCGACCGCGCCTCGGCACCCGGGCGAAGATGCACAACCGCGGCAGCAACGTCGGGCTCGGCAGCGGCTCGTTCAAGGGCGGTAGTACTCCCGAGCCAGTTGTTCCGGATCGGCTCCCAGCCAGTAGCGCAGCCGGAAGCGCCACATGGCGATGATGGTCCGGAGCGTGCCGCGTCGCTGCCAGCGGCGCGCCGAAGTGCCGACGATCTCCTGCCGGCACTCGGGCCGTGCCAAACGCTTGAGGCGCCGGCACAGCTCGATGTCTTCCATCAGCGACTGCCTGGGCACGCCGCCGGCGCGGGCGAGCAGGTCACGATGAACGAAGATCCCCTGATCGCCGGTACAGATTCCTGTCAGGCAGGAGCGCGCGTTCATGGCGACGGCGACCAGAGCCATGCGCGGCGCGCCGTCGAAGCGCACCGCAAAGCGCCCCCAGGCGGCCTCGTCGGCGCGCCCACGCAGGTGGGCCAGCGCCTCGGGCGACGGATCGGCATCTGCATGCAGCATCCAGATCCAGGCGCCGCGGGCTGCCGCCGCGCCTGCCGCCAGCTGAAATCCGCGCCCGGGGGGGCTGCGAAGCAGCGCCGCACCGCCGCGGCCCGCCACCACATCGGAACCGTCACGACTGCCGCCGTCGACCACGATGACCTCGAGGTCGGCGCTCGCCGCGTCCCGCAGCTTCGCCAGCAGCGCTGCCAGCGGCCGGGCATCGTCGCGAACCGGGATCACCACGCTCACCGAAGCTCCAGCCGCCCCGCTCGGGGTCGATCCGCCGTCTCGACTCATCAGTTCGAACTCAGGTGTCGTCAGGACCGAGGCCGAACTGAGCCAGAATTTCTGCCCGGTGCTCGTCGAGCATGGGCGCGCGTCGATAGATGTCGGTCGGCGTAGCGGAGAATTTCACCGGCGGGCCCACCAGGCTGACGCTGGAATTGTCGCCGGGCACTTCGACCTCACGAATCATGTTGCGCGCCCGCAGGTGAGGATCGGCGAACATGTCCTCTGCCGTATTCACCGGCCCGCACGGCACCAACCCCCCCAGCGCGGCGACCACCTCGGCCTTGCCGAGACGGCCCGTCCACGCCTCGATGGCGCCGTTGACGAGTTGCCGGTTCTCGACCCGCGCCCGCACATCGTGGGTGCGTGGGTCGGTCGCCAATTCGGGCCGACCCATGGCTTCGCACAACGCCTGCCAGTGCTTGGGACCGGGCGCGGCGATGGCCACCGCACCGTCCGCCGCCGGATAGATGTCGAACGGACAGAGGTTCGGGTGGCCCGAGCCCCGCGGGCCCAGCGATACCTTGTCGTAACCGTAGTTGGCCACCACGGTCTCGCAGAGAAAGGCGATGGCGTCGTACATGGCCACGTCGACGAACTGGCCAAGGCCGGTGCGCCGCGCCTGATGCACGGCGGCAACCACCCCCAGGGCCATCATGGTGCCCGGATAGAGGTCGCCGACGCTGGCACCGGCGGGATAACCGCCGCCCGACGCAGGCCCGGTGACGTGGGCCAGCCCGCCCATGCTCTGCGCCACGATATCGAACGCCGGCCAGTTCACGTAGGGGCTCTCGCCGGTGCGCGGATCGCCGAAGCCGCGGATGGCTCCATAGACGATGCGCGGATTGCGGGCGGCAATGGTCTCGTACCCGCAACCAAGCCGATCCATGACGCCGGCACGGGTGTTCTCCAGCACCGCATCGGCCTGTTCGCACATCCGCAGAAACAGCTCCCGGTCGCCCGGGTCTTTGAGATCGAGGCGGATGCTGCGCTTGTTGCGGTTGATGCTGGCGAAGTAGCCACCGTAGTCACAACCCGCGGCGCGACCGGACGCCGGCGTGGCGAAGTCTGCCGGGCGCGGTGGGGTACCGCGACTCAGGTCGCCGGCTGGCGGCTCGATCTTGATCACGTCGGCGCCGAGGTCGGCAAGGATGGCGGCGGCAAACGGACCGGCGAGCGCCATGGTGCAGTCGAGCACGGTGATGTCCGTCAGCGGACCGGTGCGAATTCCTTCAGGCATTGTTTTCTCCCCTGCTCGGGTGCCTGAGGTTGGCATCGGTCACGCGCCGGCTTCCGGCTCCACGTCGCACACCTTCCGGGCCGCATGAGCGCCCGCCTCGGCGTCGTGAACGTACACGTCACGGCAGTTGGTCGCCCCCTCCACCGGAGAGGGATAGACCTGCCTCGCCGGAACATCGAAGCTCACCGGACAGCGCTCCGACGCCCGCGCGCCGCAGGCGTCGACGTTGGCCTGCGCCGCATCGACGCTGGCGCACAACGTGACCGGCGCGCCATCGACGCAGAAGCAGCCGCATTGCGCTGCAACGGCTGAATTCGTGACCCCAAGCGAAGCTAACAGCCAGACCCACATCCAGAGCCACGGCAACCGTATTGAAGCCGGCGGGAATCGCATCAGGCACCCTCCTGAAATTGCGTCCCGGGATCATATTCCGCCAGCTTCCCTGGCGAAGCAAGCGTTCGGCCGGTCTTCCTGTACGACGAGCGCCTACAGCTGGGTCAGCCCGCCCGGGGGCGCCGGTCGGGCGCGCTGGTTGTAAAGCAGCTGACGGCGCCGCTCCATCTCCTCGGCGGACAACTTGCTGTAGTCCTCGGCGAGTTCGCCACCCGCGGCCATTCCCCGCTGCACCCCCTCGCGCTGCCCGAGCTCTTCGAACCAGCGGCGGAAGTAGGGAAACTCCTCGATATCCTGGCCCTGCCCGGCGTGATTCACCGTCCAGGGATAGCAGATCATGTCGGCGATGGTGTATTCGTCCCCGGCGATGTAGGGGCGATCGTAAAGCCGGTTGTTGAGCACGCCGTAGAGCCGGTTCACTTCGTCGGTGAACCGGCGCACCGCGTAGCTCTGGTCGCCCTGGCTGTCGCCGAGGCGACGGAAGTGGCCGCACTCGCCGGACTTCGGGCCCTGGTTGGCCATCTGCCACATTACCCACTGGTTCACTTCGTAGCGGCCGCGCAGGTCCTTCGGATAAAACCGCCCCGCCTTCTCGGCGATGTACATCATCATGGCCCCGCTTTCGAACAGACCCAGCGGCCCGCCGCCGTCCGCCGGCTCGTGATCCACCAGCGCCGGCATGCGGTTGTTGGGACTGATGGCGAGAAATTCGTCGGTGAACTGATCACCGCGGCCGATGTTGCACGGCACCAGGCGATAGGCCATGCAGCACTCCTCCAGCAGAATCGTCACCTTCTTGCCATTCGGCGTTGGCCAGTAGTGCAGATCTATCATGCGCGCGTCCCCGATTTTTTTGCTACCCATCCGACGCTATGTTAATAATCGTCCTGCGTCCAGATCGCACTCGCGGAGCAAGGAAAAAACTGTCGATGTCCGATGTGGTGATCTCGGTGCGCGACCTGCAAACCACTTTCCATACCAAAGTCGGCCCGATTCGCGCCGTGGACGGCGTCAGTTACGACATCGAGCGAGGCAAGACCCTCGGTATCGTCGGCGAGTCGGGTTGCGGCAAGTCCGTCACCTCCTACTCACTCATGCGGCTGATCGAGCATCCGGGGGAAATCACCGCCGGGGCGGTGTATCTGCATGGGGAGAATCTGCTCGAGCTTTCCGAGCAGGAGATGGCCCGTTACCGCGGCCGGCGCATGGCCATGATCTTTCAGGAGCCGATGACCGCATTGAACCCGGTGCTGACGGTCGGCTACCAGATGGACGAGCAGATCATGCGGCACCTGTCGCTGCCGCGGAAGGCATCCCGGGAGCGCGCGCTGGAGATGCTCGACATGGTGGGCATCCCCGCCCCGCAGGAGCGCTACGCCAGCTACCCGCACCAGCTTTCCGGCGGCATGCGGCAGCGCGTGATGATCGCCATGGCGCTGTCCTGCGAGCCGGATTTTCTCATCGCCGACGAGCCGACGACGGCGCTCGACGTGACGATCCAGGCGCAGATCCTCGATCTGATCCAGCGGCTGCAGCAGCAGT
>JBLRXD010000099.1:0-14123 GCA_047920935.1 Pseudomonadales bacterium
GGTGATGGAGATCAAGTGGGGTCTGGTGCCCGACATGAGTCTCACCCAGACGCTGCGGGATCTGGTGCCGCTGGACGTTGCCAAGGAGTTGACGTTCACCGGCCGCATCCTCTCCGGCGTCGAAGCCAAGGCCCTGGGCCTGGTGACTCACGTGGCGGACGATCCGCTGGCGGCCGCGCGCGCGCTGGCCGAAGAGATCGCCGGCAAGTCGCCGGACGCCATTCGCGCCGGCAAGAAACTGCTGGAGGAGAGCTGGCGCGCCGATGCGCGCACCGGCCTCGAGCTCGAGTCGCAACTGCAGACCGCGCTGATCGGTTCGAAGAACCAGATCGAGGCGGTGAAGGCGAATTTCGAGAACCGGGCCCCAGTGTTCAGCGACGGCTGATCCGTGTCGATGAGCTGGGAGCAGGAAGTCCGCGAGATCGAGCGTCGCCGCCACCTGGCCAAGCAGCAGGGTGGCAAGGCGGGCATCGCCAAGCAGCACGCCAAAGGGCGATTGACGGTGCGCGAGCGCATGGACGCGCTGCTCGATCCGGGCAGCTTCCAGGAGCAGGGTCGGGCCACCGCGCTTCCGGAGTACGACGATCAGGACGAGTTGACCGGCTTCGTGCCGGCAAACTACGTGCTCGGCATGGGCCGTATCGACGGCCGTCGGGTAGTCGCCGGTGGGGAGGACTTCACCCTCAAGGGTGGCTCCCCGAATGCAGCCGGGCTGCGGAAGAGCGTCTACGCCGAGCATCTGGCGTGCCGCTATCGGATGCCGCTGGTGCGCCTGCTGGAAGGCGGGGGCGGCAGCGTGCGCGGCGGCGGCCGCAAGGGCGGCACCGTGGGGGAGCCCGTATACGTCGAACCGCGCTTCAAGATCATTGCCGACGCCATGTGCCAGGTGCCCATCGCCTCGGCGGCCCTGGGGGCGGTGGCCGGCTTCCCGGCCGGGCGGCTGGTGGCTTCGCATTTTTCGGTCATGACCCGGCATACGGCCCAGGTGCTGATCGGCGGCCCGGCACTGGTCGAGCGGGCGCTGGGCGTGCGCATGACCAAGGAGCAACTCGGCGGCGCCGAGGTGCACGCGCTGTCGGGGGTGGTGGACAACATCGCCGAGGACGAACACGACGCGTTCCGCCAGATCCGTCGCTTTCTGTCCTATCTGCCGTCCCATGTGTGGGAGCGGGCGCCGCGGCAGGCCTGCGAAGACCCACCTGAACGCATGGAGCAGGATCTGCTCGACGCGGTGCCGAGGGATGCCAACGCGCCGTTCGACATGCGCGCGATCGTGGCGATGGTGGTCGACCGGGATTCGCTGTTCGAGCTGGGCGCCACCTACGGCCCCAGCCAGATCTGCGCGCTGGCGCGGCTCGACGGCCAGCCCGTGGGGGTGCTCGCCAACGACTGTCGCCATTACGCCGGCGCCATGACGGCGGAGGCGGCGCAGAAGTACCGCCGTTTCGTCGAACTGTGCGATACCTTCCATCTGCCGATCGTCAACTTCGTCGACCAGCCGGGCTTCATGATCGGGCCGGAGGCGGAGCGCGCCGGTACCATCCGCTACGGCATGGCTGCGGTGGCGGCCGCCGTGCAGGCTACCGTGCCCTGGGCCTCGATTCAGGTGCACAAGGGTTTCGGCGTCGCCACCGCGGCGCATTACGGTGACGAAGCCTACGTGCTGGCGTGGCCATCGGTGGAGAGCGGGGCGCTGCCTCTGGAAGGTGGGGTAGCGGTGGCCTACCACCGGGAGATCGCGGCGGCCGCCGATCCCGACGCCAAGCGCCGGGAACTCGAAGACGCGCTGCGGGCGAATCGCTCGCCGTTCTCGCGGGCAGAGTCGTTCTCGGTGCACGAGATCATCGATCCGCGCGAAACCAGGCCCAGCCTGTGCCGCTGGATCGACTGGATCCAGCCCCGGCTGGACACCCTGACCGGGCCGGTGCGGTTCGGCATGCGGCCCTGAATCCGGCCCTGAATCCAGAGCGGAAATTCGGGTAGAATCCGCGCCTTCGCATATTCTGGAGTCATCTCATGAGCTACTCGTTCGACGGAAAGGTCGCCATCGTCACCGGAGCCGGCGGCGGGCTCGGGCGCTGTCACGCGCTGGAACTCGCCAAGCGCGGCGCCCGGGTCGTGGTCAACGATCTCGGCGGCGCCATGGACGGCACCGGCGGCTCCTCGGACGCAGCCAACGCCGTGGTCGAAGAGATCAAGGCAGCCGGCGGCGAAGCCATTGCCAACGGTGGTTCGGTTTCCGACCGCCAGGGCGCCAAGAGCCTGGTCAAGGACGCCATGGATGCCTGGGGCCGTGTCGACGTGCTCATCAACAACGCCGGTATCCTGCGCGACAAGACCTTCGCAAAAATGGAGCTCGAGGATTTCCAGCTGGTGGTCGACGTCCATCTGATGGGCTCGGTCTACGTCACCAAGGAAGTCTGGCCGATCATGCGCGAGCAGAATTACGGCCGCATCGTCATGACCACTTCGCCCTCGGGGCTCTACGGCAACTTCGGGCAGACCAACTACGGGGCGGCCAAGATGGGTGTCGTCGGCTTCATGAACTCGCTGAAGATCGAGGGCGCCAAGAACAACATCCACACCAACGCCATAGCCCCGGTTGCGGCGACGCGGATGACCGAAAACCTGATTCCCAGTCAGGCGCAGAAGGCGCTCGGGCCGGAACTGGTTACCCCGGCGGTTGTGTACCTGTGCACCGAGGAGGCGCCCAACGGGGTGATCATGCAGGCTCAGGGGGGGCAGTTTTCGGTGGCCTGTGTCGTCGAGAGTGCGGGGGTCAAGATCGGCGCCGACGCCACCGTGGAAGACATTGCCGAGCACTACGCCAGGATCAGCGATCTCAGCGGTGCCAAGCCGCGCAACATGCTGCAACTCGGCGGGGGCTCCTGATCAGCCGCGTCTGATCTCCGAGAGGCCATGGCCGAGGGTGGTGGGGTCGATCGCGCCATCTCGAAGGATGGCGTAACCGCCCTCGCTTTCCATGGCGAAATCGCCGGCGTCGCGGGTTTCCGGGGCGATGCGCTGCAGCAGCAGATCCCGCACCCGCGCCGCCTGGTCGCGGGGCACGAAGCGTTGCATGGTGTTGCAAACGCCGGTATCGGCGTCGTAGACGGCGACGCTGAGGCGTTCGACGCGCTCCACGGCTGCGGCGCTCTGAAACACGCTGCCCTGTGCCAGCCAGTCTGCTTCCGGCAGCCACAGCGACAGCGCCAGGCCGTGCACCACCAGGCCGTGCTTGTTGGCCATCATGTACTGCCACAGGCGGAAGACGCCGTACTCGACGAAGCGGATGCTCGGATCGCCGTCACGGTTGGTGACGTCGCAACGGACCAGCAGCTGGCGATCGCTCTCGGTGGCGGCCATGGTTGGACTCTCGCAGGTTCTCGCGTCAGTATAGGTCGCTCATCGCTAGGTGCATGGAGTCTCGCCCTATGGCGGCAGCTGTATTGACTCTGGTCATTGCGTTTTTCTGTGGTGGCACGCTGTGGCTCACTCTGGGGGCGCGCCTGGCGCTGTCTCAGCAGACCGAGCAGAACGATGTTCTCAATCTGGTGGCCTACACCGGGGCTGCGTTGCCGGTCGCTTTCGCGCTGGTGTTTTTTCTGCTGGGGAACCTCTGACCGCCGATGCAACTACCCATCGACCCCGACAGCGTCAAGGGCTTCCTGCATCCCGAGGAAGGCGCGCGGCTGTTCCAACTGGCGCGCGCCGCGGACGGGCCTTGCCTGGAGGTCGGCAGCTACTGCGGTAAGTCCACCCTCTACCTTGGTACCGGCTGCCGGGAGCAGGGGCAACTGCTGTATGCGGTGGATCATCATCGTGGCTCCGAGGAGCACCAGCCGGGGGAGGAGTACCACGACCCCGATCTGCTGGATGCGACCAGCGGCCGCATCGATTCGTTCCGGATCTTTCGCAACACTCTGGCGCGGGCCTCGCTCGAGGACACCGTGGTGCCCCTGGTGGCATCCTCGACGCTGGCGGCCCGACACTGGCTGACGCCGCTGTCGCTGGTGTTCATCGATGGCGGCCACAGCCGGGAAGCCGCCCTGTGCGACTATCGCAGCTGGGCCGGGCATGTGCGCCCGGGCGGGGTGCTGGCCATTCACGACCTGTTTCCCGACCCGGCGGCCGGGGGGCAGGCTCCCTACGAGATCTATCGCCTGGCGCTGGCTTCCGGGCTATTTACCGAACTCGAGACGACGCGGACGTTGGGGGTGCTGCGCCGCCTGGCGTAGCGCGGCGCCATCCCGGGAAAGCGCGCTGTCGGGCAGCGACACGCGGGTAAACAGGCTACTGGCGGCGGTGTTGGCTTGCAGCGCGTCGGCGGCCAGCAGCACCGAGCCGGCCGTCCAGGTGGGGCGCTCGTCGGGCCACATGACATCGTCGACGAAAGCGTGCCCCGTCCACCAGGAGCCGTCCTCCACCTGATAGCGGCGGAGGTCGGTGAACAGCGCCCGGGCGCGCTCCCGGGTGCCGGCGGCAACGCAGGCCATCACCAGCTCGCAGGTCTCGGCGATGGTGACCCAGGGCTGATCCGCGACGCAGCGACATCCGAGTCCGGGCTCGACGAAAGTCTTCCAGCGGCTGACCAGATGGTGTCGGGCCGGGGCCCCCTCGATCACCCCGGTCATGACCGGATAGAACCAGTCCATGGAGTAGCGGGCCTTGCTCTCCCAGGTGCGATCGAATCGCTCGGGGCGGGTGCGCAGCGTGTCGCCCAGGGCCGCGCGGGCCGTCAGCCATCTGGTCGGATCCTCGCCGAGCACGCTGGCCAGGTTGGCCGTGCACTCCAGGCTCTTGAAGATGGAGCTGCAGCCGGTCACCAGCGCGTCCTTGTTGATGCCCGTGCGGGTGTCCAGCGCCCAGTAGATTTCGCCGCTCGGCGCCTGCAGCCCCAGCACGAAATCCATCGCGGCCTTTACCGTCGGCCACAGCTCGGCGGCGAACGGGCGATCGCCGGAGACCAGATAGTGGTGCCAGACGCCGGTGGCGACGTAGGCGACGAAGTTGCTCTCGGCGCGGGTGCCGTCGACCACCGCGTCTTCCTGATAGGCGGCCAGCCAGGCGCCGTCGCGCCGCTGGCGTTTCGCCAGCCAGCGGTAGGCGGCGACCGCTTCGTCCAGATAGCCGGCCACCGAGAGCCCCATGGCTGCCTCGACGTGATCCCAGGGGTCGAGGATGCCGTCCGGGAACCATGGGATGGCGCCGTTCGACCGCTGCACGCCGCGAATGTAGCGTGCCGTTGCGTCGAGGAAGTCGCCGCTCACGGGCCGTTGCTCCAGCCGGCGCCGGGCGAGTTGCCGTTGCGGGTGAAGTACACCACCAGGCTCTTGCCCATCACCGGGTTCAGCAGGCGGTCGAGCCAGCGGGTGAGTGGCGGGCGCTTCATCAGATCCCACACCAGCAGCCGGTGATAGGTACGCACCGGCCAGGCCTGGTCGCCATGCCGCCACAGCAGGCAGCGCAGCCACCAGTAGGGCACGTGCAGGCTGTGGGCCCAATGCTGATGAAAGCGCTGCAGGCCGCGGGCTTCCACCGCCTGCGTGAGTTGCCGGTGACGGAAGATACGTACGTGCCCACCCTCCACCTGGTGGTAGGCGTCGGACAGCTGCCAGCACACCCACTCGGGGAAGAACCGCGGTACGCTCACGGCCAGCAGGCCGCCGGGTTTCAGCACCCGGGCGATTTCCTCGAGCACGGCCTGATAGTCGGGTATGTGCTCGAGCACTTCGGCGCAGATGACCCGATCGAAGCTGGCGTCGGCGAACGGCAGCTTCAGCCCGCTGCCGCGAACCCAGCCGAGGGAGCGTTCGGCGGCGGCTTCCTGCGGTGCTGCGAACTCCTCGCTGCGATGTTTCGCGATGGTCAGATCTTTGGCGCCCAGATCCAGCCCCACCACCTGGACGGGCGCCGTCAGCCATGCGGTGATGGCATGGCGCCCTTCGCCGCAGCCCAGATCGAGGACCCGATGGCCGCGCTGCAGATGCAGCCGGCGGAATTCCACTGTGGTGAGGCTCATGGCGCTACCGCTCCGTCAATGCGCACCTGGCGATACAGCTGCGTGAGCGCGGTTGCTGCCCGGGACCAGGAGAAATTGTCGATGATGCGCTGTCGCCCGCGCTTGCCCAGCGAGGCGCGGGCATCGGCATCCAGCAGCAACTCGCCGATGGCTTGTGCCAGTGCCTCCGGGTTCCGTGCTGGCACGATGCGGCCGGCGTCGCCGACCACCTCGGGCAGCGCGCCGCCGTCCGTCGAGACCAGGGGAATGCCGCAAGCCATGGCCTCGCCCGCGGGCAGACCGAACCCCTCGTACTCCGACGGCACAACCGCCAGGACCGAGCGCGCATACAGTTCGCGGAACTCGTCGGCGCTCACGCCGTGCAGAAAGCGAATGCGATCGCCGACTCCGAGGCGTTGGATGAGCTGATCGGTACGCCCTCCCGGCTTCGGTTTGCCGACGAACACCAGACGCAGCTGGGGAAACTTCCGGCACAGACTGGCGAAGGCGGGAATCAGGTGCTGCGACCCCTTCAGCGGCTGATCGGCGCTGGCGGTGGTGATCAGCTGCCATGGATCGCGCTCGATCTGCGGCTCCGGATAGAAGATGTCGGTGTCGATGCCGTTGTGGATCACGTGCACGCGGTCGGGGTCGATGCGGAACGCCGCGCAGATGTCGCGCTTGGAGCACTCGCTGACGGTGACCACGTGGTGCAGCTGGCGGGCGACCCTGCCCTGCATCCGCAGGAAGCTGTGCCAGCGGCGAATCAGCATGCGGTGCCCCCAATCGGGGGCGTGCGCCAGGGCGATGTCGCGATCCGAGGTGATGGGGTGGTGGACGGTGGTGATCAGCGGCACACCGCGTCGTTGCAGCGCCAGGGTGCCGTAAGACAGGCACTGGTTGTCGTGAACCACGTCGTAGCCATCGCCCCGGCGAGCCAGTTGGGCGAAGTGGCGCTTGAGGCGCCGGCCGAACGTATACGGCTCGGGAAAGCCTCCGGTGAGCATCGAGAACCATTCGAACAAGTCGGTCGCCGAGGTCAGATGGCTGGGGCGCAGCGCGGTGACGTGGTTTTCGGCCGCATAGAGATTGAGCCCAGGCAGCTTCACCAGATTTACCCGGGAATCCAGCTCCGGGTAGGGCTCGCCGGAGATGACATCCACCGTATGGCCGGCTTCCACCAGCGCGCGAGACAGATATTTCAGATAGATGCCCTGGCCACCGCTGTAGGGGTTGCTACGGTAGCCCAGCAGCGCTATGCGAAGCGGCGCATCGAGCGTTGCGACGGGGCTGAGCGCCGGCTCGGACATCGGGTCTCGGAACACACAAGAAGGCCGAAAAGTTTACTGACCCTGGCGGCAAATCACCACTCGTTAGACGCTTACCTCCGGGTCGCGGTGCGCGCCTCGGCTAGTCGTTGCTGACCGCGATGTGCGGCTTCGGCGGGCCGGCGCGGCGCTCCAGCAGCTCCTCGAGGCTGCCTGGCATGACGTAGGCACCGCTGTGCTCGGTGCCCATGCGCTCGCCATGCAGGTGGCGGATCAGATTGGCGATCCACTGCTCGCCCTCGTGGGTACGGCGCAGATAGTCGAGCGCGCAGGAGAGATACGGGTGCACCTGCTTGTAGAAGAACGTGGGGAAGTCGGCACGCAGCTCTGCCGCGTTCTGATAGCCCAGCCGCTGGGCCTCACCGGTCTCGTGAAACTCGCTGAACAGACGCGCCTGCTTCATCGGGTAGTTCGGATCGCCCATCTGACCGATGAGATCGGCGGCGCGCACCAGCGCGCCGATGCTGTCCAACTGCTGATAGAAAGGCTCGCTCGGCACTGGAAACCGGGTCATCTCGATGTACGAGGCGACGACGGCGGCGTCGATGACCGGGTCATTGGCAAAACGCTCGGTGATGAACATCTGCCCGCGAGAGACGTGGTAGGGGGTCAGAAACGCATCGGTGGCGCCCGCTGCCGGCGCGATGCGCCGGCCGCTGTCGTCGGCCAGGTAGCCGTCGGCACGATCGTCGCGCAACAGCCCGCGCAGGTAGCCCAGGTCGTGAAACAGCATGGCGACCACGGCCTGCAGCCACGAACTGGGGGTGAGATCACCGCGGGCCAGTTGTCGGCCGCGCAGGATGGCGATGCCGGCATCGGTCACCAGCAGGGTGTGTTCGAGATCGTGGTAGGCGCAGTCGCACTTGCGCAGCGTCAGCAGCGCGGTGCGCGCGGCGCGCTCGAGGCCAGCCTCGAACTCGGCATCGAGATTCGGATATATCTCGCGGTAAGCCTGACGTGCGGAGGTGACGAAGGCTTCTATTAGCACTCGATTGGCATCGAACATGGGCAGCCGCCTGATCAGATCGTTCGGAGTCTATTTTCTTCGAACCTACCGCATCGTGCGCGGCAGCACAATTCGCCGGGGCGCATGCATGCGGATGACAGGGTTGTTACACCTGCATACTATGAGCGGAACTTTATCCGCAAATCTCAAGAAAAGTCATGTCCGTGGAGCTTCGTCACTTACGCACGCTGGTCGCCCTGCGCGACGCTGGCAGCCTTGTAGAGGCCGCCGAGCGGGTGTTTCTGACCCAGTCGGCGCTGTCCCATCAGGTCAAGGATCTCGAGACACGCCTTGGCTGCTCGCTGTTCGTCCGCAAGACCCGGCCGGTGCGGTTCACCAGCGCCGGTCAGCGGCTGCTCAAGCTTGCCGACGAGGTGCTGCCCCTGGTGCATGGCGCGGAGCAGGATCTGGCGCGGCTTGCCGGCGGCAATTCGGGCCGCATCTTCATGGCCATCGAGTGCCACAGCTGCTTCGAGTGGTTGCTGCCGGCCATCGACCGTTACCGCGAGGCCTGGGGCGAGGTGGAGCTGGACATCGCCAGCGGCTTCCACTTCGCGCCCCTGCCGGCGCTGGCACGCGGCGATCTGGATCTGGTGATCACCGCCGATCCCATTGCCGATGGCGGGCTCGCCTACCTGCCGCTGTTCAGCTACGAGGCGCAGCTGGCGGTGGCCCGCGATCACCCGCTGGCAGCGAAGCCGTGGATCGAGCCCGGCGATCTGGCTACGGAAACCCTCATCAGCTACCCGGTGGATCGGCAGCGGCTGGACATCTTCAAGAACTTCCTCGAGCCGGCGGGCGTCGAGCCGGCACGCATCCGCAACGCCGAGTTGACAACCATGATGGTGCAGCTGGTAGCCAGCGGTCGGGGCGTGGTGTGCCTGCCGAACTGGGCCCTGCACGAGTATCGCGAGCGTGACTACGTGGTGGTGAAGTCTCTGGGCGAGGAGGGCGTGTGGCCCACGCTGTACGCCGCCGTGCGCCAGGATCAGCAGGCCGCGCCGTTCATCAAGGGCTTTGTCGAGGTGGCGAAGCAGACCTGCTTCGACAACCTGGTGGGGATCGTCACCGCCGACGCCGGCTGAGTGCAGTGTGGCGCGCTAGGGGACCAGCACCAGCTCGTGCCAGCCATCGGCGCGGCGTTGGAAGCTGCGCCGGTCGTGAATACCCTCCGCCATGCCCAGATCGAGGCGCTCGACTCTGACCGGCTCGAGGTAAATGCCTGCTGCCGTGCGCGGCGCGACCAGCGGCTGCCGTAGCTGCAGCTCGCCGATCTGATCGAGCAGCGACTGCCGGCCCTCGACGGCGGAGCTCTGCGGTTGCACCCGGGTATAAAACCAGTCGAGCCGTTTCGGCGCGTCGGGGCGCAGCTGCCAGCTCTCCTGGACCTGCTGCTTGGCCACCGGCCGCGACTGGCACTGCAGCCGGTACTGGAGGTTGAGGCTCGGCAGCCAGACTACCAGCGCCAGAGACGCCGAGTGTTCCAGCTGCAGCCACTTGGGGCTGGTTTCGTTCAGGAACACCGCCAGGCGGCCTTCGATGTCGCGGAGGATCACGGTGCGGGCGTGGGGGTGCCCGGCGGCATCCACGGTGGCGAGGGTGCAGACGTTGGCGCACGGGTCGGCCAGCTCCCTGGCCTGGGCGCGATCCGCAGCCAGTTGCACCAGGGGGTCGGCGCCTGCGGCGACCGCCATCAGTACCCGCCGGCCAGCGTGCGAATCCAGCGCTCTTCGCTGATGAAGCCGCCGCCCCAGGCGGACCACCGCGGGTCGAGGCCGGCGGCGACTATGTCGTCAACCGAGCGGCCGCTGCCCAGCGCGCCAAGTACGGCAGCACGGGTATCGCGGATCATGGTCAACGTCTGCTCGAGATCCGTCTTGCCGGCCAGCGGGCCGTGCCCGGGGATGATCCGGATGTCGTCGGGCACCATGGCGATGATGGTGCTCAAATTGGTGATCACGCCTTCCACCGACCCGCCGCTGGCCACGTCGATGAACGGGAAGGCGCCGTTGAACAACAGGTCGCCCATGTGCAGCACGTTCGCCTGGCGAAACCACACCACGCTGTCGCCGTCGGTATGCCCGGCGGGGAAGTGCATCACCTCCACCGTATCGTCGTTGAAGTGCACCCGCACGCTGTCGGCGAAGGTCAGCACCGGTAGCCCCTGGGAAGGGAAGTCGCTCTGGGCAGCCAGCCGGGTGCGTACGTTGTCGTGGGCGATGATGGTGCCAGTGGCCCCGAAGAACGGGTTGCCGCCGGTATGGTCGCCGTGGAAGTGGGTGTTGAGGATCAGCTTCGGTCGTTCACCGCCGATGGCGTCGAGCGCCTGGACGATGCGCTCGGCGAGCGGTGCGAACTGATCGTCGACGATCAGCGTGCCGTCGCCGCCTACGGAGACGCCGATGTTGCCGCCGGCCCCGACCAGCATGTAGACGTTGCCGCTCACCGGGTGGGCGGTCAGCTCGACGGCGGCGAAGCGCTCGTCCGCCGCGCCTGCTGCCGGCACAGCCGCCAGTGCAGCTGCCATTGCCGCGATAGCCCCGATAGCCGCCAAAGCCCTGGGCAGGGAGGCGGCGCGGGACGAACCCCTCGACGTGGCGATTTGCATGCCGACCCTCTGCTCGTCAGGTTCTGGAGAAATCGGCTCCCGCCTCTTCACCCGCCGTAGCGCTGGGGGCCGGCGGCGGAGCCGGGGTTACCTCGGCTTGGGTCGTCTGCTCAGGCAACCGGCGCCTGATCTCGGCGATGTCCCGCTGGATCTCGCTCAGGCGGAATATCAGATCTGGCAGCTGATCGGTTACCCGCCAGACGAGATAAGCAATGGCGAGTAGAACGATGAACGAAAAGAAACCCATGCGGTGCCCCCAATTGGCGTAAGCGTTGTCGAAAAAAGTAAGTTATACCGCCCGTCGTACCCTAGTCCAGTGAGCCGGTGATGGATTTGCGCTGGGATACCTCGATCCAGTTGCCGTCGGGATCGCGTACGAAGGAGATATGCGCGACCTCGCCCAGCTTCATGGGCGCGCGGCCCTCGCGGCCGCCGCGGCTGAGAATCGCCGCATGGCAGGCGCGCACGTCGAACACCTGGATGGTCAGGTAGCGGTAACCCGGCGCCTGCTGTTCCGGATCGGCGGTCGCCGCCCCCTCGCTGAGCCGGATCTGCGACCTGCCGCAGAGGAAGGTGCGGTCGTCGAGGGCGGGCAGCCCCAACGCCTGGCCGTAGAAGTCCTGGTGCGCGCCGAGATGGCTGACGGTCAGGTCGACGCGAAGCTGCTCCACCTCGCCCTCGGGCACCAGCGCCAGCTGGTTGCCGTCGGGATCTTCGAGCAGCATCTCGCGCTCGAGCCCGGCGCGCGCAATGGTGAGCTTGCGGATGCCACCGGCGGGCGCGGGCGCCAGCGGCTCGCGGCTGTGGTTGATCTTCAGTATCGATTCGCCGATGGCGTGACGATGCTGCTGCAGCCCGCCGCCCAGCGGTAACAGCTCCGCGAACGGCACGCCGGCGCGGCCCTGCCAGAACTGCAGCATGTCGGCCTTGTTGTTGGTGAACAGACCGACGTCGACGGCTTGCTTGGCGAGTTCGATCATCATGGCTTCCTGTCGAGGGTTTTCGGGCTGGTGAGAATCTCCAGAACCCCGCAACCAAACCGCAGCTCGCGCCATGGCGAAGGTACTTCGAGCCGCGCCACGCCGAAGGTGGGCAGGTTGGCGGTGACGTCCGCGCCGGTCAGCAGGTTTACCAGGTAGGTCATGCCCGGGTTGTGGGCGACCACGGCTGCCGCGGTGATGTCCTCGGGGGTTTCGCGGATCACCTCGAGCAGTTGCTCCGGCGCGGCGTCGTAGAGGCGGTGCTCCTCTATCACCTGCGCCCCGGCAAAGCCGTCGGCGACGAACCGGGCGGTGGCCCTGGCGCGCACGGCATCGCTGCTCCAGATCCACCGGGCGGGGTCGCTCTGGGTGGCCAGCCACGCCGCCATCCGCGGCCCGTCGCGCTCGCCGCGGCGATTCAGCGGCCGCTGGAAGTCGCTTCTGGCCGCGGAATTCCAGTCCGATTTAGCATGGCGGATCAACCACAGCTTCATGAGTTACCCTGGTACCGTTTGCCGATGGGGCGCTGAAGTCTATCATCTGTCGAATGAGGAGGAGCAGAGCATGGGTCTGAGAGGGGAGGCCTCCATCGTTGGCATCGCCGAGTATCCGCATCGGCGCAAGTACGTCGGGCCGAGAAAGTTCACCCTGGAGCAGTGGGCCGAATTGAGCCGGATGGCGTTGGATGACGCGGGACTCGCGGCAGGCGACATCGACGGCGTGGTTTGTTCCGATATTCGCGAGGCCGGCATGTTCACGCCGGCGACGATCGTCGAGTATCTCGGGCAGCCGGTCAACTTCGCCGAACGCATCGACCTTGGCGGCGCCACCGCGGTGGGCATGATCTGGCGCGCCGCTGCAGCCATCGAGCTCGGCATCTGCGAAGTGGTGGTATGCGCGCTGCCGGCGCTGCCGATACCCAGCAACCCGACGCCGCCGCCGTTCAATCCGCAGGTGTTTTTCCAGGCCTCCAGCGCCAACTGGGGCTCACCCCAGGCGGAGTTCGACATTCCCTACGGCAACCTGGCGCAGAATTGCGGCTACGCCATGATCGCCCAGCGCTATGCAGCCGAATACGGCTACGACCCGAGGGCGATGGCGAAGCTGGTGGCCGATCAACGCAGAAGTGGCGCGCTCAATCCCAACGCGGCATTTCACGGCAAGCCGGTGAGCGTGGAAGAGGTGCTGGCCAGCAAGATCATCGCGGATCCGCTGCACATGCTCGAGATCGTCATGCCGGTGGCCGGCGGCGGTGCCGTGGTGCTGGCAAGCAAGGAGGTCGCAAGCCGCTGTCGGCGCCGCCCGGTGTTCGTCACCGGTTTCGGCGAGCACGTCACCATCAAGACACCCACCTACGCTGCGGACATGTGCCGGACGCCCGTGGGCCCGGCCTCGGAGCAGGCGTTCGCCATGGCCGGCGTCACGCCCCGGCAGATGGATGCGGCGGAGGTTTACGACTGCTACACCATCACCGTGCTGCTGACGCTGGAGGACGCGGGCTTCTGCGCCAAGGGTGAGGGCATGCCGTTCATCAACGGCCACGATCTGAGCTGCAGCGGCGATTTTCCGCTGAACACTCACGGCGGTCAGTTGGGAATGGGCCAGGCGGGTGCTGCCGGCGGCATGACCCAGGTAGTCGAGGCGGCGCGCCAGATCATGGGGCGCGCCGAGCAGCGGCAGGTGGCCGGCTGCGATACCGTCTACGTATCCGGAACCGGTGGCGTAATGAGCGAGCAGAGCGCGCTGATCCTGCAGGGAGCCTGAGATGGAAATGAATCTCGACAAGCCGCTGCCCCAGCCGACGCCGGTAACGGCGCCGTTCTGGGAGGGCCTCAGGGAGCGCCGCATTCGCGTGCAGTATTGCCTGGATTGCGACCAGTGGGTGTTCTACCCCCGCAGTCGCTGCAGCCACTGTCTGTCAGAGCGCCTCGAGTGGCGCGACGTTGCCGGGGATGCCACCCTGTACACGTTCACCATCGCGCGCCAGCCCACCGCGCCGCATTTCGCCGACGAGGTGCCGCAACTGCTGGCCGTGGTGGAGCTGACGGGTGGCATCCGCATGACCAGCACCCTGGTGCACGTGGCCGAAGCGGACATCCACGTCGGCATGAGGCTCAAGGCCTGGTTCGACCCGGTGTCGGACCAGGTGACCCTGCTGCGCTTCGAGCCGGCCTCGTAGGAGCGCTCTCCAGAGCGCGAT
>JBLRXD010000100.1:0-14083 GCA_047920935.1 Pseudomonadales bacterium
CCGCTTTTCCTCAAGCGACCGCGGCGGCCGCAGGCCGCTGGGTCGCTCCTACGGGGCGGCTTGACGACCCGAAGCGGATCGCGGTCTGGAGACCGCTCCTACCGGTCGTTCAGGGGGACGAAGTCGCGGCGCTTCGGCCCGGTATAGAGTTGCCGCGGACGGCCGATCTTGTAGGGCCCGCTGATCATCTCGTTCCAATGGGCGACCCAGCCAGGGGTGCGTCCGGTAGCGAAGATGACGGTGAACATCTCGGTGGGAATGCCGATGGCCTTGAGAATGATGCCCGAGTAGAAATCCACGTTCGGATACAACTTCTTCTCGACGAAGTAGTCGTCCTCCAGGGCGATCTTCTCCAGCTTCTGGGCGATCCGCAGAATCGGGTCGTCTTTGGTGCCCAACTCCTCGAGCACTTCCCGGCAGGTCTCCTGCATGACCTTGGCGCGCGGATCGTAGTTTTTGTAGACCCGGTGGCCGAACCCCATGATCCGAAACGGATCGTCTTTGTCCTTTGCCTTCTTCACGTACTTGTCGATGTTCTTCTCGTCGCCGATCTCCGCGAGCATGGTCAGCACCGCCTCGTTGGCGCCACCGTGGGCGGGCCCCCACAGGGCGGCAATGCCGGCGGCGATGCAGGCGTAGGGATTGGCGCCGGTGGAACCGGCCATGCGCACGGTGGAGGTGGACGCGTTCTGCTCGTGGTCGGCGTGGAGCAGGAAGATGCGATCCATGGCCTTGGCGATGATCGGGTTGACCTCGTAGTTCTCGCACGGGGTGCCGAACATCATGTAGAGGAAGTTGGCGGCGTAGTCGAGATCGTTGCGTGGGTACATGAATGGCTGCCCGGTGGCGTACTTGTAGCTCATGGCCGCCAGGGTGGGCATTTTCGCAATCAGTCGGTGAGCGGTGATGCGCCGCTGAACCGCGTCGTTGATGTCCATGGAGTCGTGGTAGAAGGCGGAGAGGGCGCCGGTCACGCCACACATCACCGCCATCGGGTGCGCATCGCGGCGGAAGCCGCGGAACAGATGCACCAGCTGCTCGTGCACCATGGTGTGGCGCTTGATGGTGTCGACGAAATCCGTCTTCTGCGCGGGGTCGGGCAGTTCGCCGTTCAACAGCAGATAACACAACTCCAGATAATCGGAGCTTTCCGCCAGTTGATCGATGGGATAGCCGCGATGCAGCAGCACCCCTTCGCCGCCGTCGATGTAGGTGATGCTGGATTCACAGGACCCCGTGGAGACGAAGCCGGGGTCGTAGGTGAAGTAACCTTCGCCCGTGAGTTTGCCCACGTCGATCACATCGGGGCCCAAAGTCCCGCTCAGCACCGGTAAGTCAATGGTCTTACCGTCTATCGAAAGCTGGGCTGTCTTGCCCCCCTGATCGGCCATGCGTCCTCCCATTAAAGACTGTCTGCGCTATCTGCTGATGAGTGTTATTGATCGTTGCCCGGCGCCTGAATCAGTCTGGTCGAGGTGCCCGCCAAGTCTGCCGAGTTTGGTTTGCAGCAAGCGAGCCTATTAACGGCCGCTAAGGTTGTCAATTCGAGCTTGCTCGAACGCTGCTGCTGATGAGACAGATTCTTGGCTTTGTCATACAGGACGACTACAATCAGCGCCCCAGTGAATGTCGCTACTGGCGGCCTGCGGACCCCTCCCCGCTGCACTCTTTCAACCGAATTACGGATGACGTAAGGGATCATGAAGACCGAACGCCCTGTGTATTTGTCGCTCACCAGATTCAGCTGGCCAATAGCGGCGCTGTCCTCGATCACCCATCGGGTTACCGGGGTGTTGCTGTTCGTCGCGCCAGCCTACCTGCTGTGGCTGCTCGGCACTGCGGTTGCCTCGCCGGCCGGGTTCGACGAGGCCGTTGCGACCATGAACGCGCCGCTGGCAAAGCTCGCGATGATCGCCGTGCTGGCAGTGCTGGCATTCCATATTTTTGCAGGCTTCAAGCACCTGGTCATGGACTTTCATCATTGGGATAGCCTCGAAGCGGGGCAGCGCAGTTCCATCAGCGTGTTCGTGCTGACCGTCATCGCGACCATTCTGGCAGGGGTGTGGATATGGTAAGCAGCGTCACCAACGTCACCAGCCTGACCCGCAGCGGCCTGGCGGACTACGTCGTTCAGCGTGTCACCGCGGTCATCATTGCCTCTTATGCATTCTGCGTGCTCGGGTTTTTCATCGTCACCCCCGACGTCACCCACCAGGCTCTGGTGGGCTACTTCGGCAACACCGTCATGGTGCTGTTCAGCACCCTGACCGTGCTCGCCACCGCCGCCCATGCCTGGATCGGCATGTGGACGGTCGGCACCGACTACCTGCGCCCGCACTATTTCGGGGCGCACGCCACCGCCTGGCGGCTCGCCTATCAGGCTATCGTGCTGGTGGTGCTGTTCGTTTACGTTGCCTGGGCGCTGCAGATTTTCTGGAGCATCTGACCCCCGGATTGATCGCGACCGGTTCCTTCATGCGATCTGGAGGCTTTTGAGCATGGCAAAAATCAGAAAAATGGAGTTCGACGGCGTCATCGTCGGTGGCGGTGGCGCTGGCATGCGGGCGGCGCTGCAACTCGCGCAGTCGGGGTTGAACACGGCGGTCATCAGCAAAGTGTTCCCTACACGCTCACACACGGTTTCCGCTCAAGGCGGCATCACCTGCGCCATCGCCAGCGACGACCCGGACGACGACTGGCGCTGGCATATGTACGACACCGTCAAGGGGTCGGATTACATCGGCGACCAGGATGCCATCGAGTACATGTGCAGCGAAGGCCCGCAGGCGGTATTCGAGCTCGAGCACATGGGGCTGCCGTTCTCACGCACCGAATCGGGGCGTATCTATCAGCGTCCGTTCGGCGGGCAGTCGAAAAATTTCGGGAAGGGTGGTCAGGCGGCGAGAACGTGTGCCGCTGCCGACCGCACCGGGCATAGCCTGCTGCACACTCTGTATCAGGCCAACCTGCGCGCCAAGACGACGTTCCTGAACGAGTGGTTCGCGGTTGACCTGGTGAAGAACCAGGATGGCGCCGTGGTGGGGTTGATCGCCATCGACATCGAGAGCGGCGAGACGGTGTTCGTCAAATGCAAGGCCACGGTGCTCGCCACCGGCGGCGCCGGGCGGATCTACGCCAGCACCACCAACGCCCACATGTGCACCGGCGACGGCGCGGGCATGGCCCTGCGCGCCGGCTTCCCGCTGCAGGACATGGAGATGTGGCAGTTTCATCCAACCGGCATCTACGGTGCCGGCACCCTGGTGACCGAAGGCTGCCGGGGTGAAGGCGGCTATCTGATCAACAAGGATGGCGAGCGCTTCATGGAGCGCTACGCGCCCACCGCCAAGGATCTGGCCGGCCGCGACGTGGTGGCGCGCTCCATGATCATCGAGATCCTCGAAGGCCGGGGCGCTGGCCCCAATGGCGATCACGTGCTGCTCAAGCTCGACCATCTGGGTGAAGACGTGCTCAACAGCCGGCTGCCCGGCATTCTCGAGCTGTCGCGCACCTTCGCCCACGTCGATCCTGTCAAAGAACCCATCCCGGTGGTGCCCACCTGTCACTACATGATGGGCGGCATCCCCACCGGGGTGAACGGCCAGGCGTTGACCCAGGATGGCAACGGTGCCGACCAGCTCATCGACGGCCTGTACGCCGCCGGCGAGGCGGCTTGCGTCTCGGTGCATGGCGCCAACCGCCTCGGCGGCAACAGTCTGCTCGACCTGGTGGTGTTCGGCCGCGCGGCCGGCATTCACATTGAGGAAGTCATGCGCCAGGGCGTCAGCCACCGCGAGGCCTCCGAGTCCGACCTGGAGCAGGCCATGGCTCGCCTCAATCGCTGGAACGAATCCACCGGCGGTGAATCGGTTGCGGTGTTGAAGCGCGATCTGCAGCAGGTGATGCAGAACAGCTTCGGCGTGTTCCGCACCGAGGAGCACATGCAGGAGGGCGTCCGCAAGCTGCAGGAGCTGCGGCAGCGCATCGGCAACGCGCACCTGGAGGACAAGAGCCAGGTGTTCAACACCGCCCGCATGGAAGCGCTCGAGCTAGACAACCTCATGGAGGTCGCCGAAGCCACCGCCATTGCCGCCGAGGTGCGCAAGGAGAGTCGCGGCGCCCATGCGCGCGAGGACTACCAGACCCGGGATGACGAGAATTGGCTGTGCCATTCCCTTTACGACCCGGTCACCGGTGAGGTCCGCAAGCGGAAGGTGAATTTCTCGCCGACCACGATGCCCGCTTTCGAGCCCACGGCACGCACCTACTAACAGCCAGTCACGGACAGTCAGAGGAAGTCATGCAGGTAAGTATTTACCGCTACAACCCGGAGGTCGACGAAGTTCCCCAGATGCGGGACATGAACATCGATCTGCCCGAGGGCAAGGATCTCATGGTGCTGGACGTGCTCGAGCTGCTCAAGGCGGCCGACCCGAGCCTGGCGTATCGCCGTTCCTGCCGCGAAGGCGTGTGTGGGTCTGACGGCCTGAACATGAACGGCAAAAACGGGCTGGCCTGCATCACCCCGGTGTCAGAGGTGGCCAAGCGCGGCAAGCTGGTGCTGCGCCCGCTGCCGGGCCTGCCGGTGATCCGCGATCTGATCGTCGACATGGAGCAGTTCTACAAGAATTACGAAAAGGTACAGCCCTACCTCATCAACGACCGGCCGGCTCCCGCCCAGGAGCGGCTGCAGAGCCAGGAGGAGCGCGCCAAACTCGACGGTCTGTACGAGTGCATTCTCTGCGCCTGTTGCTCCACCGCTTGCCCCTCGTTCTGGTGGAATCCGGACAAATTCATCGGCCCCGCCGGGCTGCTGCAAGCCTACCGCTTTCTGGCCGACAGCCGCGATACCGCCACCGTCGAACGGCTGGCCGAGCTGGACGATCCCTTCAGCGTGTTCCGCTGTCGTGGCATCATGAATTGCGTGGCCGTCTGCCCCAAGGGGCTGAACCCCACTCGCGCCATCGGCAAGATCCGAACCATGCTGCTGCAGCAGGGAACGTGATCCCGGAGCCAAGCCGTTCTATGAGGCAGCCGGGGCGCTGGGTATATACTCACGGTGCAGACGAGCCCCGGTTGCGATAACGCTTAGGATCGACAATGGCTGAATCTTTCATCGAGCGGATGCGCCGTAGCTCGCATCTCGCTGGCAGCAATCTGGCCTATGTAGAGGCCCTGTACGAAATCTTCTTAGACGACCCCAACCAGGTTCCCGCGGAGTGGCGCGACTACTTCGAGAAGCTGCCGCGGGTAGACGGTGTGGTCAAAGGCGACATCCCGCACAGCCCCGTGGTGCAGCACTTCGAACGTCTCGGCCGGAACCGCTTGAAGGCTCGCCCCGAGCGCGTCAGCACGCGGGTGGAGAGCGCTCACGAGCTCAAGCAGATGCGGGTTCAGGATCTCATTGCCGCCTATCGGCACCGGGGTCACAAGAAGGCCAATATCGATCCCCTCGGCATGATGGAACGCGCCCAGATGCCGATTCTCGATCTCGCCTACCACCACCTGTCACCGGCCGATCTGGAAACCACCTTTCACACGGGCACGTTCCACTACGGCCAGGGCACCGCAACGCTGCGCGAGCTGGTGGATGCGCTGGAGCGCACCTATTGCGGGTCGGTGGGCTCGGAGTACATGCACATCGTCGACGCCAGCGAGCAGCTGTGGGTGCAGCAGCGGCTGGAGTCCGTCCGTGCCCGGCCGCGCTACACACCAGACCAGCAACGCATGGTGCTCGACCGCCTCACCGCTGCCGAAGGTCTGGAAAAATACCTGCACAGCCGGTATCCGGGCACCAAGCGGTTCGGTCTCGAAGGCGGCGAAAGCTTCATTCCCATGCTGCACGAGATGTTGCAACGGCTGGGTTCCCATGGCGTCATCGAGACCGTGCTGGCCATGGCCCACCGGGGCCGGCTCAACGTGCTGGTGAACATCCTCGGCAAAGACCCGTGGGACCTGTTCGACGAGTTCGACGGCAAGCTGGTTGATCCGTCCATGGACGAGGGCAGTGGCGACGTCAAATATCACCAGGGGTTCTCCACCAACATCGTCAGCCCCGGCGGGGAAATGCACCTGGCGCTGGCGTTCAACCCCTCGCATCTGGAGATCGTCGGCCCGGTGGTGGAGGGTTCGGTGCGCGCCCGCCAGGATCGCCGGCGCGACTACAGCGGCGATCTGGTGGTGCCCATCATCGTCCATGGCGATGCCGCCTTTGCCGGCCAGGGCGTGGTCATGGAAACCTTCCAGATGTCCCAGACCCGGGGATTCAAAACCGGCGGCACCATCCACGTCATCATCAACAACCAGATCGGTTTCACCACCCACAGGCAAGACGACGCCCGCAGCACCGAGTACGCCACCGAGGTCGCGAAGATGGTGCAGGCGCCCATCTTCCACGTGAACGGCGACGACCCAGACGCGGTGCTGTTCGTCACCCAACTGGCCGCCGACTATCGGATGGAGTTCCGCAAGGACGTGGTGATCGATCTGGTCTGCTATCGGCGTCGCGGCCATAACGAAGCCGAAGAGCCGATGAAGACCCAGCCGCTCATGTACAAGAAGATTCGCTCGCATCCCACGGTGCGGACGCTTTACGTCGATGCCCTGGTCGGCGCCGGCATCATTTCCCAGGAAGACGCCGACAACATGGCCGAGGACTACCGCTCGACGCTCGAGAACGGTGGTCACGTGGCGTTGTCCATCGCCCAGCAGCCGGATACCAAGTTGTTCGTCGATTGGGCCCCGTACCTGAACAAGGACTGGACCGAACCCGCCGAGACCCGGGTGCCGCTGGCGGTGATCCAGGATCTGGCGCACCGTATGGAGGCGCTGCCGGAAGGTTTCGTGATGCAGCGCCAGGTGCAGAAGATCATGGAAGACCGGCACCGCATGACGGCCGGCGCCATGCCCATCAACTGGGGCTATGCGGAAGTCATGGCCTACGCCACCCTGGTGCACGACGGCTACGGTGTGCGCCTCTCCGGCCAGGATTCCGGTGTGGGCACCTTCTCCCACCGCCACGCCTCGCTGTACAACCAGAAGAACGGCCAGCGCTGGATTCCGCTGAATCACCTGCGGGACGACGTCAACTTCGATCTCTACGATTCGTTGCTGTCGGAGGAGGGGGTGCTGGCGTTCGAGTACGGATACGCCACCACGGCACCCAACGTGCTGGTGGTCTGGGAGGCCCAGTTCGGCGACTTCGCGAACGGCGCGCAGGTGGTGATCGACCAGTTCATCGCCAGCGGCGAGGCGAAGTGGAATCGGCTCTGCGGGCTGACCATGCTGCTGCCCCACGGCTACGAAGGCGCGGGCCCGGAACACTCGTCCGCGCGCCTCGAGCGGTTTCTGCAGCTGTGCGCTCAGCACAACATGCAGGTGTGCGTGCCCACCACGCCCGCGCAGGTATTCCACATGCTGCGGCGGCAGGTCATTCGCACCACGCGCAAGCCGTTGGTAGCGCTCACACCCAAGAGCCTGCTGCGTCACAAGCTCGCGGTTTCGAGCCTCGAGGATCTGTTCGACGGCCACTTTCACACCGTGATCGGCGAGCACGACGATCTCGATCCCGAACAGGTCGAGCGGCTGGTGCTGTGCAGCGGCAAGGTCTACTACGACCTGCTCGAAACCCGCCGGGAAGCGGAAAATCACAAGGTGGCCATCGTTCGTCTGGAGCAGTTGTATCCGTTCCCGGAGGCGGAGCTGGGATCGGTGATGGCGCCCTACAAGAACCTCAAGGACGTCATCTGGTGCCAGGAGGAGCCCATGAATCAAGGCGCGTGGTATGCGAGTCAGCACCACATGCGCCGGGTGATCCTCAAGCATGACGACACGTTGTATCTGAGCTATGCCGGTCGCGAGCCCTTTGCTGCGCCGGCGGGTGGCCATCCGGGGATGCACATACAACGGCAGAAGCGCCTGGTCGAGGAAGCATTGTTCGGCTGACGTCGCTGCCCGTGCGGAGGCCCCGGAGCAAGCCCGCAGGATCACGCCGCCAATCGGCGGAAACGAAAAACAAGGATCTGACCATGACCACGGACATCAAGGCGCCAACATTCCCGGAATCCATCAGCGAGGGCACCGTCGCGAGCTGGCTGAAAGCGTCGGGCGACACCGTCCGCCGGGATGAGGTGCTGGTGGAGATCGAGACCGACAAGGTGGTGCTCGAAGTGGTGGCCCCCAGCGATGGCACGCTGGTTGAGATCATCGTTCCCGAGGGTGAAACGGTGCAGAGCGAACAGGTGGTGGGGCGCTTCGAGGCCGGCGCTGTGGCCGCGCGCCCAGCTTCGGGCGCCGAGGCGCCCGCTGCGGCAGCGGCCCCGTCGCCAGCCACGGCTGCGGGCGACGAGGAGCAAAGCACCAGCGCCAGCCCGTCGGCGAAGAAGCTCGCCGAGGAGAGCGGCATCGATATCCGTCAGGTAACCGGTTCCGGGCGCTCGGGTCGGATCACCAAAGAAGACGTGGCTCGGGCCGTGTCTGATGGCATGGCGCCGCCGGCGGCTGCCACGGCGGCGCCAGCGACGCCGGTTGCGCCGGCCGCTGCGGTAGCGCCAGCCGGCGGGGGAGAGGAGCCCGGGTTCGCGGGCGAACGGGTCGAGCGCCGCGTGCCGATGACCCGGCTGCGCGCCAGCATCGCCCGGCGACTGGTGGAGGCGCAGCAGACGGCGGCTATGCTGACCACCTTCAACGAGGTCGACATGTCGGCGGTGATGGCGCTGCGCAAGCGCTACCAGGATGCCTTTCAGGCTCGCCACAATGGTACCCGGCTGGGCTTCATGTCGTTCTTCGTGCGCGCTTCGGTGGAGGCGTTGAAGCGTTTCCCCGCGGTGAACGCGTCCATCGACGGCAATGACATCGTTTATCACGGCTATTACGACATCGGTGTGGCGGTGACCACCCCGCGGGGGTTGGTGGTGCCGGTGGTGCGCGACGCCGACGCCCTCAGCCTGGCCCAGATCGAGGATCAGATCGGCGAGTACGGCAAGCGCGCCCGTGACAACAAGCTGAGCATAGAAGACATGACCGGCGGCACGTTCACCATCTCCAACGGCGGGATCTTCGGGTCGCTGCTGTCGACGCCGATTCTGAACCCGCCGCAGACCGGCATTCTCGGCATGCACAAGATCGACGAGCGCGCCATGGTGGTGAACGGCGAGGTGGTGGTGCGGCCGATGATGTACCTGGCGCTGTCTTATGATCACCGGGTCATCGATGGCCAGGAGGCCGTGCGCTTCCTGGTGGCGATCAAGGAACTGCTGGAAGATCCGGCAAGAATTCTACTGGAGCTGTGAATATGAGCGACAAGTACGACGTGATCGTCATCGGCGCGGGGCCCGCCGGGTACCATGCCGCGATTCGCTGCGCTCAGTTGGGCATGAGTACCGCCTGCATCGATGCGTCCCTCGACGACGCCGGCGAGCCGGTGCTCGGCGGCACTTGTCTGAACTGGGGCTGCATTCCCTCCAAGGCCCTGCTGGATACCTCTCATAAATTCGCCGATGCCCAGCATGGTTTCGCCGACGTGGGCATCAAGACGGGCAAGCTCAGTATCGACGTGCCCACCATGCAGGCAAAGAAAGACGAGGTGGTGAAGAAGCTCACCGGCGGCGTGGCGCAACTGTTCAAGGGCAATGGCGTCACCTCGCTGGCGGGCAAGGGCAAACTGCTCGCCGGGCGCCAGGTGGAGTACACGCCCCATGGTGGTGATGCTGAAATACTTCAGGCCGAGCACGTGATCATCGCCGCCGGCTCCGTTCCGGTGGAGATTTCCGTGGCGCCTCTGAGCGGTGACATGATCGTCGATTCCCGGGGGGCGCTGGAGTTCCAGCAGGTCCCCAAGCGCCTTGGCGTCATCGGCGCCGGGATCATCGGCCTCGAACTGGGCAGCGTCTGGAAGCGTTTGGGCGCCGAGGTGGTGCTGCTCGAGGCCCTGGAGGAGTTTCTGCCCACGGCGGACGAGCGCATCGCTCGAGATAGCCTCAAACTGTTTCGCGATCAGCAACTGGACATTCGTCTCGGCTGCCGGGTCACGGGAGCCGAGGTCAAAGGCAAGACGGTGCACGTCGCCTATCAGGACAAGGAGGGCGAGCAGAGCCTCGAGGTCGACAAGCTGATCGTCGCCGTCGGTCGGCGTCCCTACACCGAGGGCCTGCTGGCTCCCGACTCCGGCGTCAATCTCGACGAGCGCGGGTTTCTCTACGTCAACGACCTGTGCGCCACCGACGCGCCCAACGTCTATGCCGTCGGCGACGTGGTGCGCGGGCCCATGCTGGCCCACAAAGGCATGGAGGAGGGGGTGATGGTGGCCGAGCGCATCGCCGGCCAGAAACCGCTGGTGAACTACGAGACGGTGCCATCCGTCATTTATACCCATCCGGAAGTGGCCTGGGTGGGGCAGACCGAGCAGCAACTGAAAGCCAGCGGCGATGCCTACAACGTCGGCAGCTTTCCGTTTGCGGTCAGCGGCCGCGCGCTGGCGGCCAACGACACCCAGGGCATGGTGAAGATCCTCGCCGACGCCGAGACCGATCGCATTCTGGGGGTGCACATCCTCGGTTTGCAGGCTTCGGAACTCATCGCGCAGGCGGTGATAGCCATGGAGTTCGATGCCAGCGCGGAGGATCTCGGCCTGACCATGTTCGCTCATCCGACCCTTTCGGAGGCCGTGCACGAGGCCGCCCTCAGCGTTGCCGGGCACGCCATCCACATGGTCAATCGCAAGAAACGCAAATAACCAACCTAACCAACCTACCAAACAGGAACGACATGAACCTACACAGTACCAGGCGAAAAGCCTGTTCATGGAGTACGGCTTGCCGGTCTCCGAGGGGCATGCCGTGGACACCGCCGACGAGGCAGTGGACGCGGCGCGAAAGATCGGCGGCGATCGCTGGGTCGTCAAAGTGCAGGTGCACGCCGGCGGCCGCGGCAAGGCGGGCGGCGTGAAGCTGGCCGACAGCCTGGACGAGGTGCGCGCATTCGCCGAAAAGTGGATCGGCAAGAACGTGGTGACCTTTCAGACCGACGAGCACGGTCAGCCGGTGAGCAAGATCTACGTCGAGAGCTGCACCGACATCGATCGCGAGTTGTACCTCGGCGCCGTGGTCGATCGCGGCAGCCGCCGAGTGGTGTTCATGGCATCCACCGAGGGTGGTGTGGAGATCGAGAAGGTAGCCGAGGAAACTCCGGAGAAGATCCTTCGTGCGACCGTCAACCCGTACGTCGGCGCACAACCGTACCAGGGGCGTCAGCTGGCTTTCGAACTGGGTTTGAAGGGTGATCAGGTCAAGCAATTCACCAACCTTTTCATGGGCTTGGCGAAACTATTTGAGGATCTGGATTGCGCTCTGCTGGAGATCAACCCGCTGGTGATCACCAGCCAGGGCAACGTCCACTGCCTGGATGCCAAGGTCAATATCGACAACAACGCGCTGTACCGCCAGAAGCGCATCAGCGCCATGCACGACCCCAGTCAGGAAGACGCCCGCGAGGCCCAGGCGGCCGCTTTCAATCTGAACTACGTGGCGCTCGACGGCAGCATCGGTTGCATGGTCAACGGCGCCGGCCTGGCCATGGGCACCATGGATCTGGTGAAGACCAAGGGCGGTAGCCCCGCCAACTTCCTCGACGTCGGCGGCGGAGCCACCAAGGAGACCGTGTCCGAGGCCTTCAAGATCATTCTTTCCGACGACAACGTCCGCGCGGTGCTGATCAACATCTTCGGCGGCATCGTCAGCTGCGCCACCATCGCCGACGGCATCATCGGCGCGGTTGAGGAGGTGGGGGTCGAAGTGCCGGTCGTGGTGCGTTTCGAAGGTAACAACGCCGCCCAGGGCCGGCAACGGCTGGCCGACAGCGGGTTGAACATCATTGCCGCCAAGAGCTTGGCGGATGCGGCGGAACGGGCTGTCGCCGCTGCGGAGGGTCGCGCATGAGCATTCTGGTCAACGCCAACACCAAGGTCATCTGTCAGGGTTTCACCGGCGCGCAAGGCACGCTGCACAGCGAGCAGGCGCTGCAGTACGGCACCAAGCTGGTCGGTGGGGTGACCCCGGGCAAGGGCGGCACCGAGCACCTGGGCCAACCGGTGTTCGACACCGTCAAGGGCGCCGTGCAGGCCACCGGGGCTACCGCTTCGGTGATCTACGTGCCGGCCGCGTTCTGCAAGGATTCCATCCTCGAGGCCCTGGATGCCGGTATCGAACTCATCGTCTGCATCACCGAGGGTATCCCCACCCTGGACATGCTGTCGGTAAAGGCCGCCATCGACGCGACTTCGGCTCGTCTGGTAGGCCCCAACTGCCCGGGTGTCATTACCCCCGGCGAGTGCAAGATCGGCATCATGCCGGGCGAGATCCATCTGCCGGGCAAGGTGGGCATCGTGTCGCGCTCCGGCACCCTGACCTACGAAGCGGTCAAGCAGACCACCGACCGAGGGTACGGTCAGAGCACCTGCGTGGGCATCGGCGGCGATCCGATTCCCGGTAGCCACTTCATCGACATTCTGCAGTTGCTGCAGAATGATCCCGGCACCGAGGCCATCGTCATGGTGGGCGAGATCGGTGGTACTGCCGAAGAGGAAGCGGCGGAGTTCATCAAGAGCAACGTCACCAAGCCGGTGGTCGGCTACATCGCCGGCGTCACCGCGCCGCCGGGCAAGCGCATGGGCCACGCCGGCGCCATCATTGCCGGGGGCAAGGGGACCGCGAAGGACAAGTTCGCTGCCCTGGAAGCCGCCGGTGTGCGTACCGTGGAAAGCCTCGCCGACATCGGCGATGCGCTGGCGGAAATCACCGGCTGGGCTTGATTTCCCTTCCCCACGCCCCTACCTACTCCGGGTAGGGGTTGTAGGAGCGATCTCCCGATCGCGATCTCTCTTGTAGGAGCGATCTCCCAATCGCGATCGGGAGATCGCTCCTACACCACCCCCATCCCGATTAATCACCATCAGCAGGGGACGAACCGCTCATGACCATGGACAAGGCTGCGGACACCACGGCTTCCGCGACCACCTACGGGTTTCAGACCGAAGCTCGGCAACTGCTCAAACTCATGATTCACTCCCTGTATTCCAACAGGGAAATTTTCCTCCGGGAACTGATCTCGAACGCATCGGATGCCATCGACAAATTGCGCTTCCGCGCCATCGAGAATCCGGAGCTGGTGGCCGACGATGCCGACTACGCGATCGAGTTGGATTTCGACTCCGAAGCGGGCACCCTCACCCTCAGGGACAACGGCATCGGCATGACCCGCCAGGAAGTCATCGACAACCTGGGTACCATCGCGCGCTCGGGCACGGCGGAGTTCCTGGCGCAATTGAGTGGCGATCAGAAGAACGATGCGGCCCTCATCGGCCAGTTCGGGGTCGGCTTCTACAGCGCCTTCATGGTGGCCGACGAGGTCGAGGTGCTGACTCGGGCCGCTGGCTCAGACCAGGGCACCCGCTGGGTATCTCGAGGCGAAGACAGCTTTACGGTAGAAGATGCCGCCGATCTCCCCCGGGGCACCAGCGTGGTGCTCCATCTCAGCGCCGACACCAAAGATCTCGCCGACGATTTCCGTCTGCGCAGCATCGTCCGCCGCTACTCGGATCACATCGCCGTGCCGGTGCGGATGCGCAAGCAGAACGCCGCGGCGCCCGAGGGCGAAGGCGAAGGCGAAGGCGACGATGCCGCTCCGCCCACGCCGGAGTTCGAGACCATCAACGCCGCCAAGGCGCTATGGACGCGGCCCCGCACTGACGTCTCCGACGAGGAGTACAAGGCGTTCTACAAGCACGTCTCCCACGACTTCGACGACCCACTGACCTGGAGCCACAATCGGGTCGAAGGCAAGCTGGAGTACACCAGCCTGCTGTACGTTCCCAAGCGAGCACCTTTCGATCTGTGGAACCGGGACGTGCCCCGCGGCCTCAAGCTCTACGTCCAGCGGGTGTTCATCCTCGATCAAGCCGAGCAGTTCCTGCCGCTGTATCTGCGCTTCGTCAAAGGCGTCGTCGACAGCAACGATCTGCCGCTGAACGTTTCCCGTGAAATTCTGCAGCAGGACGATCGGGTCGACAGCATTCGCTCGGCACTCACCA
>JBLRXD010000101.1:0-14061 GCA_047920935.1 Pseudomonadales bacterium
GTATTGTACGCGGAACTGTCAAATAATTGAATACAAGAATCGAACACTACACTAGCAGCACGCCGCCGACGATCACGGCGAAGCGCGCGGGGAACTGACGCCAGTAACCCCAGACGAAAGCGAACACCAGCATGAAGGACGTTCGTTGCGACATCGGCCCATTGTCCTCGATTCAAGCGGCGAACAGCCACCACCTGATCAGGTAGGCGATCGTGGCCACGGCGGCGACGCCGCCCAGCCACAGGCCGACGAACCACGCCGCCTGACGCAGCCATCGGCCCCGGGTCATCAATGATAGCCCTCGTCGGGATCCACCTTGCCGCGGAAGATCCAGTACGCGTAGGCGGTGTAGCCGATGATGATGGGCAGCAGGATCATGGCGCCCACCAGCAGGAACAACAGGCTGGAGTCCGGAGCCGCAGCGTCCCAGATGGTGATGTAGGGAGGCACCATATAGGGATAGAAACTGATCCCGAGGCCGATGTAGCTCAACAGAAACAACCCTTCTGCGTAAAGGAACGGCGCCAGCTCCCGCTGCTCCCGGAGACTGCGCAGCAGCAGCACCGTGCACACCACCACCAGCACCGGCACCGGCAGTACGAACACCAGCTCCGGCATGGTGAACCAGCGCTCCATGTACTCCAGCTGCAAAAGCGGCGTCCACAGGCTGAACACGCCGATGAGCACGAAGGTCGCCAGCGCCGCGGGCTGCGCGAAGGCGCGGGCGCGACGCTGCAGGTCGCCTTCGGTCTTCAGTACCAGCCAGGTGGAACCGAGCATGGCGTAGCCTGTGACCAGTGCGATCCCGGTCACCAGGCTGAACGGGGTGAACCAGTCCCACCAGCCGCCGGCGTAGCCGCGATCGGCCACCGGAATGCCCTGCAGCAGCGCGCCGAGAATGATGCCCTGGCTCAACCCGGCAACCAGCGAGCCGCCGAAGAACGACGCATCCCACAGGAACCGGCCGCGCTTGGTGCGGCCGCGGAACTCGAACGCCACGCCGCGCAACACCAGCGCCAGCAGCATGGCGATCATGGGCGCGTACAGGGCCGGGAGAATGATGGCGTAGGCCAGGGGGAACACGGCGAGCAGGCCGCCGCCGCCCAGCACCAGCCAGGTCTCGTTGCCGTCCCACACCGGCGCCACGGTGTTCATGGCGACGGTCTGCTGATGTTCGTCGCCGAGAAACGGAAACAGGATGCCGATGCCGAGATCGAAGCCGTCCAGCGCCACGTACGCCAGCACCGCGAAGGCAATCAGCATGGCCCAGACCAGCGCCAGATCAATCTCGGGCATTGGACTCCTCCTCTGTCTCCCGGCGGCTGGTGGTGCGGGCGGCGCCCATGGCCAGCCCCGCCCCGGCGAATTCGTCCGCCAGTGGGGGGGCGAAGCTGACGTCGGTCGGGTCCTGGCGCATCAGGCGGATCAGGTAGAAGGTGCCCGCGCCGAATACCCCCATGTAGATGATGATGAAAGCGGCCAGCGAGGCGGCCACCGCCGGCAGCTCGATCGGCGACACCGAATCCGCCGTGCGCAATAGACCGTAGACGGTGTAGGGCTGACGCCCGGCCTCGGTGGTGATCCAGCCCGCCAGCACGGCGACGAAACCGGCCGGGCCAAACGCCACCGCCACCCGCAGCAGGGCCGGCGAGTCGAACAGCCGCCGGCGCACCCGCAGCACCAGGCTCCAGATACCCAACAGCACGATGCTGAAGCCGATGGCGAGCATGATGCGGAAGCTCCAGAACACCAGCGGCACGTTGGGCCAGTCCTCCCTGGGCCAGATGTCGAGACCGGGTACCTCGCCGTCCAAGGTATGGGTGAGGATCAGGCTGCTCATCTTCGGGATCTGCAGCGCGTAGCGTGTCTCCGCCGCGTCGCTGTCCGGCAGCCCGAAAATGATGAACGGCGCGCCACGCTGGGTCTCGTAGAGGCCCTCCATGGCCGCCACCTTGGCCGGCTGGTACTCCAGGGTGTTCAAGCCGTGGAGATCGCCGGCCACGACCTGCAGCGGCGCCACCAGCGTGGCCATCCACATGGCCATGGAGAACATCAGCCGCGCCTCCGCGTTGGCGCGGTCGCGCAGCAGGTGCCAGGCGCCCACCGCGCCGACCACCAACGCCGTGGTCAGGTAAGCCGCGAGCACCATGTGCACCAGCCGGTAGGGGAACGACGGGTTGAAGATGGCCGCCCACCAGTCGTCGGGCACGTACTGACCGACCTCGTTGATGGCGTAGCCCGTGGGGGTGTGCATCCAGCTGTTCACCGAGAGGATCCAGAATGCCGACATCAGGGTGCCGGCGGCCACCATCAGGGTGGCGAAAAAGTGCAGCCTGCGGCCGACCCGGTTCATACCGAACAGCATGACGCCGAGAAACCCGGCCTCCAGGAAGAACGCCGTCAGCACCTCGTAGCCCATCAGCGGCCCCAGCAACGGGCCGGTCTTATCCGAGAACACGCTCCAGTTGGTGCCGAACTGGTAGCTCATCACCACCCCGGACACCACGCCCATGCCGAAGGTCACCGCGAACGGCTTCAGCCAGAAGCGGTAGACGCGCATGTAGGTGTCGCGGCCGGTATACAGCCACAGCCCCTGCAGCAGCGCCATGTAGCTGGCCAGGCCGATGGAGAAGGCCGGGAAGATGATGTGGAACGAGATGGTGAAGGCAAACTGGAAGCGAGCCAGGTCCAGGGCAGAGAAATATTCCACCTGTTCGGGCCTCCTTGAGGCTGGGGCAGCAGCGGGGCAGCAGCGGGGCAACGGCGGGGCAGCGCCGAGGCAACGATCTGGCGTTCAAGAAAGATGCCAACCCACCCGCCGCCGAGCTGCTGCCCGCTCTCACCGCTGACGCGAAGCAACGCTCGCTGGCCGGCTGCGGGTGTGATCGCCGTCACCTTGCAAACAAATCCTCACAATTTTGCCAAGGCGGTCACGGGGCCGCTTTGACCGATCCGCAACACTTCTCCGCCAGTGCAGGCGCGTGCCCCTTTCTCGCGTTCGCTGCCGCATTCACTCCGAGCGGAGAAGCTCCATGACCCCATGCCGCGCCCGTTGTGCCCTGGCCCTGTCCCTGTTGCTGGCGTTGGCCGGATGTACCGGCACCTCCGAGAAAAACCCGTCGCCGTTGGAGATGACCGGCAGCGTCTTCGATGGGCCGGTAACGGGGGCGGATCTGGTGGTCACCGACGCCCATGGTGAGGTGATCGAGCTGGCGCAAAGCGACGAGATGGCCATCTATGAGGTGACGGTCGCTGCCGATGTCGCGCTGCCGGTGCTGATCACCGCCACCGGCGGCACTGACCTGGTCACCGGCCGTCCGTTGGATTTCGCGATGCTGGCGGCCGCCTTCCACGGCGGCGCATTGACGGTGAACATCTCGCCGCTCACCACCGTGGCCGTGCGCGCGGCGCAATGCACCGCCACGGGGCTTTCCGAGGCGACGCTGGACGACGCCTGGAAGCGAATTCATGCGCAACTCGGCATGGGGCTGGATCCGCGCCTGGTGCCAGACCCCATGGGCGAGCCCGTGACCATGGCCAACGTGGAAGCGCTGGTGCTTGCCAACGAAGCCCTGGGCGAGGCGGTGCGGCGCAGTGAGCTGGCACTGAGCGGCGCCGGCATGGCCGCCACGGGAGACGAGCTGCTGGTTCACGTTGCTTGCGCGCTGATGGGTCAGCGGCAGTTGCCGTCCGCCGAGCCGGTGGACGATCGTCTGGTCGCCGTGTTCAAAGCCGCGGAGCTGGCGGTGCGTCTCGAGACCCTGGCAGGGCGCCTGGAAGTGGACGGCCGATCGGCGGTAGCCAGCATGGATGACTCCATTCGTCAGGTCATGGCCGATTTTGCCGATCCGTCCGTTGCCCAGGTGCCGGTGACAGAAGAAGCCCTGCGCCAGACGCAGGCGCTGCTGGCTGCGTTCCTCACAGCTTCCGGCGGCGAGCGGCTTGCGCCGCTCGCCATGAATCTGGGCGACGCGACTGCGGCCGACGTCGGCGCGAGGGTCGACGCGGCCCTGGATGCCGCCCTGCATGGCGATCTCGCGGCCCTGGTAACCACTCTGGCGCTGACGCACGATGACGCCGTGGCGGCGCTGAGCGCCCGCCTGTTCGAACAGCACCAGGCTGCTGCGCCCATCGTCTCCCTCGTCGCGCTGCCCACCGCTGTGGTCGCCGGTGAGGCGTCATCGTTGTCCTGGGCGACGAGCGGCGCAGACGCGTGCTCCGCCAGCGGCGGCTGGGCCGGCGCGGTACCCCTCGAAGGCGTTTCCAGCACCGGGCCGCTGCAGCAGAGCACCCTGTTTCAGTTGTCCTGCATCGGCCTGGGCGGCATCACCAGCCAGCTGGCAGCCGTCACCGTGGACGGGTTACCGCTGCCTGCGCCGGTTCTGGAGCCTGAGCCGGTGCTGGAGCCCGAGCCGGTGCTGGAGCCCGACCCCGTGCTGGAGCCAGAACCGGTGCTGGAGCCCGACCCCGTGCTGGAGCCAGAACCGGTGCTGGAGCCCGAGCAGGAGCCTCTGCCGGAGCCGGAGCCGGAGCCAGCGCCTCAGCCAAGCCTGAGTCTGGTGGCCGTCGACGGCATCGTTGCCAGTGGCGATTCTGCCGAACTGCGTTGGAACGCCAGCGATGCGGATTCCTGCAGCGCCAGCGGTGGTTGGAGCGGCAGCCGGCCCGTCAGCGGCTCCGAATTGGTGGGCCCGCTGAGTCAGCGCACCACCTTCAGCCTCAGCTGCGGCGGCGCGGGCGGCAATGCCATGGCGATGATTTCCGTGGCTGTGACCGACACCGTGACCCTGGACTGGCAGGCGCCCACCGAGAACGTCGACGGCAGCCCGCTCACCGACCTTTCCGGCTATCGGATTCACTACGGCACCAGCAGCCGCAACTACACCGAGGTGGTGAACGTGGACTCCGCTGCGGCCACCAGCTACTCGCTGACGTTGCCCTCGGGCAGCTACTACTTCGCCATGACCGCCATCGACGCCCAAGGTAACGAAAGCGGCTACTCCAACGAGGTGCTCAAGGTCGTCGACTGATCCGCGCCTTCCGGCGCGCGCCTTCACGGTAATGACAGCGACCGCCGGGGCGGGTAACTTGCCCCGGCTCATCAGCGAGGCGCAGTCATGAACATTCTGCTCGATCCCGTCGAGGCGCGAGTCATCGGCAGCCTCATGGAAAAATCCACGACCACCCCGGAACAGTACCCGCTGTCGCTGAACGCCCTGGTGAACGCCTGCAATCAACGCAGCAGCCGCGACCCGGTCATGGATCTCTCCGAAGCCGAAGTGCAGGCAGCCGTGGATCGGCTGGCAAAGCGTTACCTGGTGCGCGAGAAGGCCACCTTCGGCAGTCGTGTGCCCAAGTACCACTACCGCCTGTACAACGACGAGATCGGCGACTTTCGCTTTTCCGCGGCAGAGCGCGCGGTGGTATGCCTGCTGCTGTTGCGCGGGCCGCAGACGCCGGGCGAGCTGCGCACCCGGGCCGCCCGGCTGCACCCGTTTGCCGACGTGGAGGAGGTCGAGCACACCCTCGAGCGCCTGTCGGCATACGAGCAGGGGCCTTTCGTCACCCGGCTGTCGCGGGAGCCGGGCCGGCGGGAGGTGCGTTACGCACACCTGTTTTCCGGCGATGTCACGGACAGCCATCGGCCCCATGCCGCCGCCCCGGCCCCGGCCGAAAGGGCCCCGGCCCCGGCCGAAAGGGTTGGGGCCGATGACGATGACGTGCGGCAGCGGCTGGAGCGCCTCGAGCAGCGGGTGGCCGCGCTGGAGGCTGCGCTGGAGGCGATCCTGGGAGGGCGGCACAGCGGCGCATGACCTCGTCCTTCGACACCGTGCTGCTGGCATTCTATGCCAGCTTCGCTGCCGGCCTCGGCACCAGCGTCGGCGCGTTGGCCATCTTCAGCCGCCGGCGGTTCTCCGCCAAAGCGCTGAACGTGATGCTCAGCGCCGCCGCCGGGGTGATGCTGGCGGCATCCTTCTTCTCGCTGCTGCAGCCCGCGGTGGTGCTGGCCACCGAGCAGTACGCCAGCGCTCTGGTGGGAGTGCTGGTGGTGATTACGGGCTTGCTGGTCGGGGGTTACGGGCTGCATCTGCTGCATGACCGGATTCCCCACGAGCACTTTCAAAGTGGGCCGGAGGGCCCCTCGGGCGCCCAGCTGACGCGCATCTGGTTGTTCGTCATCGCCATCACGCTGCACAATTTCCCGGAGGGCATGGCGGTGGGCGTGGGTTTCGCCCACGGTGACGTCAGCGCGGGCCTGCCGCTGGCGGTGGGCATCGGCCTGCAGAACATTCCCGAAGGCCTGGCGGTGGCCGTGTCGCTCAACTCCGTTGGCTATTCCCGCCTGAAGTGCTTCCTGGTGGCCAGTCTCACCGGGCTGGTGGAACCCGTGGGCGGGGTGCTCGGCGGCTCCGCGGTGTGGCTGGCCGAGGCGCTGTTGGCGCCTGTGCTGGCCATGGCCGCCGGCGCCATGATCTTCATCATCAGCGACGAAATCATTCCAGAAACCCACCGTCCCGGCTTCGAGCATGGCGCGACCATGGCGCTCATGGGCGGGTTCGCGCTGATGCTGCTGCTCGATACCGTGCTCGGTTGAAGCCGCGGCTTCGGCGGCGCCGGCGGCGGCCGCCCGGCGGCGAACTTTTCCGCCTGGCAGACGGCGCGTACAATGTGGGCCTGCGGCCTGCGGGCCCCTCTAGACCTTCGGATCCCCGGTGTGAGCCAACCCGACGACTGCCAGCCGCTGTCCTCCGGTGCCGTCATGGTGGCCAATCGGCTGCGCAAGAACGTCAAGCGCCTGGCCAGCTGGCGCAAGCGGCAGCAGGTCAGCTGCTACCGGGTCTATGACGCCGACTTGCCGGAGTACGCCGCGGCCATCGATTGCTATCAGGAAGCCGGCGCGAGCGCGCGGTTGTTCCTGCACGTGCAGGAATACCAGGCGCCGAAGATCATTCCCGAGGAGGTGGCGCAACGGCGTCTCGGGGAGTTGCTGGAGGCGGCGCAGCAGGCGTTGCAGGTGCCCACCGCGCGGGTTGCGGTGAAAATCCGGGCCAGGGGCAAGGGCGGCAGCAAGTACGGCCGCATGGCGGCCCGCGGAGAGTTCTTCCTGGTACGCGAAGGGCCGGCGCTGCTCGAGGTGAACCTGTTCGATTATCTCGACACGGGGCTGTTCCTCGATCATCGACCGATACGGTTGCGCATCGGCCGCGAAGCTGCCGGCGAACGCTTCCTCAACCTGTTCTGCTATACCGGCGCTGCCACCGTCCACGCCGCGCTGGCGAGCGCCACCACCACGACCAGCGTCGATCTGTCCGCCACCTATCTCGATTGGGCGGGCCGTAACCTGCATCACAACGGCGTTCCGGCCGCGGCACACAGGCTGATCCAGGCAGACGTCATGAGCTGGCTCGCCGACAACGACGATCGTTACGACCTGATCTTCTGTGACCCACCGACGTTCTCCAACTCCAAGCGAGCCGAGGATTTCGACGTGCAGCGCGAACATGTGGCGCTGCTGCGTCTCGCCATGCGCCGCCTGGCGCCGGGCGGCCTGCTGCTGTTCTCCAACAACTTCCGCCGCTTCACCCTGGACGATGCGGCGCTGGCAGATTTCGCCGCGGTGCGGGAGATCTCCCGCGCCACCGTCGACCCCGACTTCGAGCGCAACCCGCGGATACACCGATGCTGGGAGCTCCGCCACCCGGGCTGAAGGCGGCGGGGTCAGCCGGTCTCCGGGCGGGGTCACCCCTGTTCCTGCCCACTCGCCTCCCGTATCGTTGCTACCCATGAGTGCCTCTGCAAGCCATCCCCCGCCGAACGACATCCCGGTGATCGACGCCGCCCGATTGCCGCACGACACGCGGGCGCTCGCCCAGGTGGATTACGCCCTGCGCGAGTGGGGTTGCTTCTACATCACCGGCTTCGCCGCCGACCTCCCGGCGGAGGGAATGGCGGCGCTCAGCGCCCAGATGCGGGCTCTGTTCGCGCTGCCGCTGGCGCGTAAGCGCATCATCGAGCGCTCCGCGGCCAACGCCTGGGGTTACTACGACCGGGAACTCACCAAGAACGTCGTCGACTGGAAGCAGATCTACGACTTCGGTCCGGAGCATGGCGCCAACCGCCCTCAGTGGCCGGCGGAGCTGCCTGGCTTCCGGCCGGCGGTTGCCGGCTACTACCGTGCCTGCGAGTCCCTCGCCCATCGGCTGCTGGGCGCCATCAGCGTCTGCCTCGACATGCCGGCGGACCATCTGCGGCGCGATTTCGACGCGCACACCAGCTTTCTGCGCATGAACTACTACCCGCGCTGCGCCGACGCCGCGCGGCCGGACGCCCCCACCGGTTCCCGGGAAGGGCGCTTCGGCATCAACCATCACACCGACGCCGGCGCGCTGACGCTGCTGTTGCAGGACGACCAGCCGGGGTTGCAGGTGCTCCGCGATGGCGCCTGGCACCTGGTCCCGCCGATTCCGGGAACGCTCACGGTGAACGTCGGCGACATCGTCCAGGTCTGGTCCAACGACCGCTATCCGGCCGCCCTGCATCGGGTAATCGCCAGCCCGGCACGCGAGCGCTTCTCGGCAGCGTTCTTCTTCAATCCGTCTTACGCGGCCGATTACGCGCCGCTTGCCGGCGCCTGTCATGCCGAGCCGCCGCGTTACCGGTCCATCAACTGGGGTGAGTTCCGCGCCAGGCGCGCGGCCGGCGACTACGCCGATCTCGGTGACGAGGTGCAGATCGGCGATTACCGCACCGCCCCGTAGGGCCCGCTCCAGGGGGGCGAGCCAGGCCACAGATCACAAGTTGCCTTGAGGAGTAGATTCCCATGAAAGCCGTTCTCTGCGAAAAGCTTGGCGTCCCCGAAGACCTGGTTGTGCGGGAGGTGGATCCGCCACCGCCGCCTGGCCCCGGTGAGATCAAAGTGGCCCTCGAGGCCAGGGGCGTGGCGTTCACCGACGTGCTGATGATCGCCGGCGAGTATCAGATCAAACCCGAGCTGCCGTTCGTGGTCGGCGGCGAAGGCGCCGGCACGGTGCTGGCCGTGGGTGAGGGCGTGTTCGACCTTGCGCCGGGCGACCGGGTGCTGTGTCCCGGCGGCTGCGTCGAGCAGGTGGTGGTGATGGCCGAGCGCGCCACCCGGCTGCCCGCTACCGTGGACTTTGCCGCTGCCGCCGCCTTCCGCGCCAACTACGCCACGGCGTTGTACGGCATGCAGCGCGGTCGCTTGCGCGGCGGCGAGACCCTGCTGGTGCATGGCGCCGCCGGCGGCGTCGGCCTGGCCGCGGTGGACGTAGGCAAGCTCATGGGCGCCACGGTGATCGCTACCGCCAGCACCGAGGAAAAGCGTGCCGTCGCGCTGGAGATGGGCGCCGACCACGTCATCGACTACACCGAGGGGTTTCGCGAGCGGGTGAAGGAACTCACCGGCGGCCGCGGTGCCGACGTCATCTACGATCCGGTGGGCGGTGACGTGTTCGACGAATCCATGCGCTGCATTGCGCCGTTCGGGCGCATCCTCATCGTCGGCTTCACCAGCGGTCGGCCGGCGCTGGCCAAGACCAATCACCTGCTCATCAAGGATGCCGAGGTCATCGGCTACACCGTGGGCGCTCTCAACCGCCAGGATCCCGAGTGGGCGGCGCGCAACTCCCGGGTGCTGCTGAGTTGGTTGGCGTCCAAACGGATCAATCCGTACATCTCTCACCGCCTGCCGCTGGAGCGCACCGCTGACGCGCTGAACCTGATCAAACGGCGCCAGGTGATCGGTAAGGCGATCGTGACCAACTGAGCGGCCCGGCCGCCGCCGAGGTTAAATCAACGGCGGCGTTCGGTCGGATCCCGACCGTCGTCCGGGGCGCCGGTGCCGGAAGACCCCATGAAAATCTTCTCGCCGCTCTCCAGGGTGACATCCCGGCCGTTGGCGCGATTGGAACGGTCTTTCGATTGGTAGCCATCCACCACGATCATGGTGCCCGGCATCAGCGAGCGCTTGTGCAGGCCGTTGCGCAGCAGCGTGTTGGGCGTGCCCCCCTCCACCATCCAGGATTCGGTGGTGCCGTCTTCGAGGATCACGTCCATGTGTATCCAGGCGTGCGGGTTCACCCACTCGACCTTGGTCACCGGCCCCTTCAACACCACCGGCCGGTTCGGGTCGAATTCGGCGCCAAAGGCATGGTGGGCGTGGACCGTTGCCGGCAACAGGGCGATGGCCGCGGAGCCGAACAGAGCCGCCAGTGATTTCGTCATACGTGTGCGCTCCTTTTTCATGCGTTTCGTCGTCATCACGGTGCGCCTCGGCCTTCGGCTTCGGCCGCCGTCTGCCGGGCCTCGGCCTCCAACAGGCGCGCACCGCGGAGGATGCCGCCCAGGGCGTAGTTGCCTTCGTGACAGGCGTATTCGAACATCAGGTCGTCGGTTTCCGGCCATGGATATTCGCCGCTCCAGGGCTCGACCCAGACGTTGGGGTCGCGCACCGTGAAGCTGTACAGCAGGGTACCGTCGGTCGCGCGCCGGAAGCGTTCCTCCACATGCAGATCGCGGGTGCCGCCCGACAGGCCGGTCTGGTCGCGAAAGTTGGTGGTGTCGATGACCAGCGTATCGCCTTCCCACCAGCCGATGGAGTCACCGAGCCAGAAGCGCTGATCGGGCGGTGCGTGCTTGGCGTTCATTCGCACGATGCGGGCGTCGTGATTCATTTCGGTCACGATGACTACCGTGTCCGGCGTCTGGATGATGCGTTTGATGTTGTTGTACAGCACCGGCAGCATCGGCGGCCCGGCGGTGGAGCCGAACCCCAGCAGGCAGCGCTCGCCGAGCGGGCGCAGTTCCGGGTCGTCGTACGGCCCGGGCCCTTCGTGCTCCAGCCACCACGCTTCGCCGGTGTTCTCCCGAAACAACCGGCGGCGTTCCATCATGACCTTCTGGGCTTCGGGCACCAGGCCGGGGAAGCGACCGTTGCCGGGGCTGGTCATGATCGACGTGCGGTAGTTGCCGTCGATCATGATGGCGCCGTCGCCACGGTCGATCCAGAAGGTGTTGTAGCCGCCGACGTTACCAGCCGCACCGGTGGACCCGTCGCCGCCCCTGGGTGGGGCGCTGCGATTCGGGTCGCTTGGCTCCAGGCCCTCGGCGAGCAGTCGGCGCTCTTCTGCGGCGATGCGTCGGGCTTCCTCCGGGGACAGGATCAACGTCTCGCCGAGCGCGGCCGGGCGTTGCAGCGGCGTGAGCGTGGCGACGTTGTAGGTGCCGCTGAAGTCGGGTCGGCCGTCGGCCGTGCGGCGGTCGTCATCAGCCACGGCGGTCGCGATACTCCCGCCCGCCACCATGGCACCCAGCAGCAAGTGGATCAGCGCTGTCTTCATGTTCGATGTCTCCATGGCTAGGGCCGCTCCAGCGGCTGGCGACGCCACTCGCCGAACATCAGTTCCTCGACGAACTCGATGCAGCGGAAGTCCAGCAGCCGGGCGTCGGGCTCCATGCGCCGGTACAACGGCATGCTGATGGTCCATGGCTCGGTGAACGTCGCCGGATCCTCGATGGTGGCCTCGTAGTGCAGATGGTAGGGGCTCATGGGGGTGTAGCGCTCGGTCACCTTGAGCTCATCGCTATGGTGGTTGCCGGCGCGGTCGAACCAGGTCTGGTCGTTCTGGTCGGTGACCTCCACCACCAGGGTGTCGCCCTCCCAGCGGCCCACCGACTGCCCCATCCACGAATCCACGGGTGCCGGGCCGGGATCGTTCAGGTAGATCTCCCGCACCGCATTGGCGTACTGGTAAAGGATCATGATCGCATCGGCGCCCTGCACGATCTGAAACGGATGCGGCAGGTAGGTCGCCCGGGGCACGCCGGGCAGGTAGCACTTGATCTCCGGATCGCGCTCCAGCCAGTTGGCCTGGTTGTCGTGCTTGCGGGCCAGCGCTTCGGGTGTGTAAGGAATGGCGCCCTGCACCACGCCCAAGCCCGGCGGCACCGCGCCGACCGCGCCCAGCTTCAGCAGGTCGACCGCTGGCAGCGGCCCGTGGGGGCCATCCCGCAGCTGCATGGCGTGCCGAGCCAGGTGCCGCTCGATGTCGTAGTTGGCGGTGTTGAGCGCCTGCCAGATGCCGTTCAAGTCCGGATGCTGGCCGCCGGGACCACGCGGGGCGGTATAGTCGGCGGCGGCGCTCGGCAGCGCCAACAGGCCCAGCAGCCAGAGTGCCAGCACGGCCCTCATCGACGCTCACCCGGCTGTTGTGCCAGCTCGGCCCCGGGGGCTGACTCGGTGTCCGTCAGGTAGCGCCAGCGAATGGCGCCGAACAGCATTTCGTCCCACGACTGTTCCCCCCACGGAACTTCCCGGGTCGGATCCGGGTTGGCGGGATTCTGCGCCGAGTTGTCCCAGGTGGTGGTGTGCACGATACGGGTGCCGGCCGGCAGTCGCTTCGGTTCCGACAGCTCGTAGGTGGTCTGCCAGTTGAAGTCGTAGTTCGGTACCGACAGCAGCAGCTCTTGTGCACCGTCCGGGTAGACGACCTTGAACTGTGACGCCCGACCGCGATAGTGGGCGTGGGGCAGCAGGTTGTAGACCAGGATGTCCCTCGCAAGCTCGGTCTCGGCGAATTCGCTGTGGGCTTTGGCGTGGGGCGGAATCCGCAGCCGCGGGTTCATCAGTATCGTGGTCTGAAGTTCATGCTCCGGCGGCGTGTCGTGGAAGTACAGGCCCATGCGCGAGCGATCGGTGACCGCACGGCCGAAGGTGGTGTAGTGCATCTGCAGCCTGAAAACCGCGTCTGCGGGCAACAGCACGCCAGTGCCCGCCGGAAACACGTCCGCGTCGGCGCCCGGCACGTAGCCGCCGAGGCTGCCTTCGCGGCTCAAACCGCGACGTGCCGCAGGGTCGGGTACCCCAAAAGAAGTGATCACGTGGTGCAGCGCTTCCCGGGAGCCGGGAATGATTTCGGCCGCACGTACCCAGACGTCATGATCCAGGGGGTTTTTCACGGTGGGATACATGTACTCCACCACGCCGGTGGCGGGCACGTCGAACGCCGGAAGATCGACGATCAGGTCCGGTTTGCCGAGAGACCATTCCGGCCAGTCGTGCTCGAAGGTGGCCAACGGATCGGCGCCATCGCCACGCGGCGCGCCGGCTTCGATCCAGTGCACCAGGGTGCGAGCCTGCTCAGCGGTCAACGAGCGATCGTTGCTGAAGCTGCCGTGCCGTGGGTCGGCATGCCAGGGCGGCATGCGTCGGGTGCGCACAACCTCGCGAATCATCGGGGCGAAGCCGCGCACCATGTTGTACTCGCTCATGGCCCAGGGGCCGATGCCGCCAGGGCGATGGCAGGTGACGCAGGCGTCGATGAGCATCGGCGCGATGACGTCGCTGTAGGATATCTGTGCGTGGGCCGCCCGGCGCTCGCGCTCCGGGAAAGCCATGGCGCAACCGCCCACCTCGGTGCGCGTCTGCTCCACGCCGGCGCCATCGAGTACCGCGCCGAGCGCGCGTTGCAGCGGCTCGCCCGCACTGCCCCGATAGCTCAACGACCAGCCTTGCGGCTCGATCACCAGCACCTCGCCGGCGCGATTCAGGCCAAGGGATTCGCCGATGATCTGCGTTTCGTCGAGCAGTACGGCGAAGCCCTGGGCGTCGGACGCCGCGAAGCGATCGTCCGCCGCGCCGCCTGCCCGGCTCGAATCGAGCACGAGAAACTCCACGCCCTGGCCGGCGAACGCGTCCCGCGAGCTTGCCAGGCTGGCCAACGTCGCCTCGTCACTGGCGCAGTCGCCGCCCTGGGCGAGGATCACCACCGCATTCTTGTCGCTGAGATAATAAAGTTCGTGGGCGGTGCCGCGATGGTCGAGCAGGCTGAAGTTGTCGACGCGGCTGCCGGGCTCGAGCGCCACGGCCGTGACGGATGCCAGCGCTGTTGCCAGCGCCAGTGTGCGAATCACCATGATTTCTCTCCCCTTTAACGCCAGCCAGTATAGCGCCGGTTGCCGCAGGCGAAAGCACATCACGGTGAGCGTGACCTAGCCTGCATTATTCATGAAAGCTGATGCTGCGGGTTGATTCAGGATGTAGCA
>JBLRXD010000102.1:0-14043 GCA_047920935.1 Pseudomonadales bacterium
TCCGCTTTTCCTCAAGCGACCGCGGCGGCCGCAGGCCGCTGGGTCGCTCCTACGGCAGCGTGGCTGCGGCGCGTCACCGCACCTGGACTTGCTCCAGATAGCGGAAGAAGTCGGAGTCGGAGCGAATCATCAAGGTGCTGTTGGCGCCCAGCGATCGATAGGTCTCCAGGGTTCTGAAGAACGAATAGAACTCCGGGTCGGAGCCGAACGCCTGACCGTAGATGCGCGTCGCTTCCGCGTCGGCCTCACCACGAATCTCCTCCGCGCTACGCGCCGCCTCGGAGCGAATGGTGCGCAACTCCCGCTCCATCTCACCGAGGATCTCCTGGCTACGGCCCTGGCCTTCGGCGCGGAAGCGCTCGGCAATGGACTGTCGCTCGGCGATCATGCGGTTCTCGACCTGGCGACGAACCGAATCGATGTAGTTGACGCGCTTGATGCGCACGTCGGCAAGCTCGATCCCGAGCTCCGGCATCAGCCGGCGGGCACGCTGCAGAATCTCCTGCTCGAGCAACTCGCGGCCGAGCTTCGGCTGCTGCCGCAGATCCACGTCGTCACGATCGGCCAGAGCCGGATCTTCCAGATCTTCGATGTCCACATCCCAATCCAGGGAGCGAATGATTTCTTCGAGCTCCGTCGAAGACACCATGTCGCGAACCACGGAGTCGATGATGTCGTCGAGCCGCGAGCGGGCGCCCAGTTCGTCCCGGACGCTCTGCAGGAACTGCAGCGGTTGGGAAATGCGCCAGCGAGCGGTGGTATCCACCAGGATGAACTCGCGCCCCAGGGTGGGGATCTGAGTGACGTCGCCGTCCCACACCAGCAGCCGCTTGTCGAAGAAGCGCACCTGCTGCCAGGGCAGCTTCACCTTCAGACCGGGCTCGTCGATGATCTCGCCGATCGGCTCACCGAACTGCACGATGATGGCCTGGTCGGCCTCATCGAGGGTGAAGATCATGGTGTTGAACGCGATCACGAGCAAGAAGGCGATGATGGCAATGGTGATACTTTTCATCGTGCAGCCTCCCTGGGCTGAGCATTACGATTGACGTCCAGCAGCGGCAGCGGGGCCATCTGACCTTCCTGAACCACCAGCACCTGGCCGATGTTCGGCAGAACCTCGCCCAACGCCTCGAGGTAAAGCCGCGAACGGGTCACCTGCGGCGCTTGCTGGTACTCGGTCAGCACCGCCGAGAACCGGACGCTCTCACCCAGCGCGCGGTTGACGCGCTCGGTGGCGTAACCCTGGGCTTCGGCAACCGTGCGCAGCGCCTGACCTTCGGCCCGGGGGATTTCCTGGTTCACGCGTTTCTGCGCTTCGTTGATCATGCGCTCGCGTTCCTGACGCGCTTCGTTGACCTCGTTGAAGGCCGGCTGCACCGCCGGTGGCGGCACCACATCCTGCAACTCGACGGTGATCACGTGAATGCCCGCGTTGTAGTTGTCCATGATCTGCTGGATCTCTTCGCGCGCCGTCTGCTGGATGTCGACGCGGCCTACGGTGAGCACGTCAGAACCCAGGCGATTGCCGGTCACACGGCGCATCACCGACTCGGAGATGTCGCGCAGGGTGCGGGTCGGCTCGCGCGTCTGGTAGAGGAACGCAATCGGATCGTTGATGCGGTACTGCACCACCCACTCCACCGCAATGATGTTCAAGTCACCGGTGAGCATCAGCGACTCGTCTTCGAACGCGGCTGCCGCGTAGGCAGTACGGCCGCCAACGCGGGTGTTTTCGGAGCGGAAGCCGAACTCCTGCTTCAACACCCGTTCGGTGGCGACGAACTGAACCTCGTCGATGCCGAAGGGGAGTTTGAAGTGCAGCCCAGGATCGGAGAGACCAATCACCGCGCCAAAACGCTTGACGACCGCCCGTTGCTCGGGCTGAACCGTGTAGACCGAGGTGAATGCGGCCCAGAGCAGCAGCACGACCACGATCGCGCCTGGAATCACCCAGCGCGGTGGGGTGCTGCCCCCCATCATCGCGCGCAGTTCCGCCAGGGGATCGTCGCCGTCACCTCCGCCGCCCGGACGTTGGTTTGTCTGAGGCATAAAAATCTTTCCTTCGAGGCTTTCGCCAGTGGTTGTGGCCGCTCATGGCCCATCGCTACGGGGGTCAGCTGCGGGGTTAGCGGCGGGTTACTTACATGAACGCTACAATACCACATTTCCGACGGCGCTGAGCGGCCTGGGCGGCGGCAGCGGCCGTGGTACGCCAACAACTCATGCACTATTCTACGCGCGCCGAACCCACGCCAGCGCCCCCTTGTTGGCACCCACGCCAGCCGTGCCGAAGTAGATGGTCATGCCGATGAACGAAGCTCAGCCAACGCCTCACGCACTCGACAGCGGTCTGCGCGCGCGCCTCGAGCACTTGAACGCAGCCGAGCTCGGCGCGGAACTTGCCGACCTGCGGCCCCAGACTCTGGTTGAATTCTGGTACCAGCTCAGTTCGGACGAGCACGAGCGGGTACTGATGGCCCTGCCCCGGGAGTCGGCTGCGGAACTCATTTCCATGCTCTCCGAAGAGCAGCAGGCGGAGGCCGTGCACGCCCTCAGCATGCCGGAAGCGGCCGCCGTGCTGGAGGAGCTCAGCCCCGACGATCTGGCGGACACGCTGCAGGCGGTCGAGGCCCATCACCCCGGCGACGCCGACGAGCTGAAGGCCCACCTCGATCCCGAAACCCTGGCGATCGTCGACGCCCTGAGCGAGTACGACGAAGACCAGGCCGGCGGCCTGATGACCCCGGAGTTCATCTCGGTGCGCGCGTCGATGACCGTGGCCCAGGTGCTCAACTTCATCCGCAGGGCCTCGCCGGACGCCGAGACCATCTACAACCTCTACGTGGTCGATGCCGCCGGCCACCTGCAGGGGGTCCTGTCGCTGCGGCAACTGCTGGTGAGCAACCCGGCCACCCGGGTAGGCGACGTCATGGATACCGACGTCATCGCCATCGGCACCGACGTAGACCAGGAAGAGGTGGCCCAGATCATGGGCGACTACGACTTCTCGGTGCTGCCGGTGGTGGACGAAAACCGCTGTCTGGTGGGCATCATCACCATCGACGACGTGCTCGACGTGCTCGCCGAGGAAGCCACCGAGGACATCCTGCGTCTGGGCGCCGCGCCCATCGACATCGACTACGTCGCTGCCGGGCCGTGGCTGCTGTTCCGCAAGCGGGCCTCCTGGCTGGTGCTGCTGGTGGTGTCGATGACGCTCACCTTCAACGTCATCTCACGGTATGAGTCCATCCTCGAAGAGATCGTGATCCTCGCGGCGTTCATTCCTCTGCTAATCGGCACCGGCGGCAACGTCGGTTCGCAAGCCGCCACGCTGGTGGTCAGGGCCCTGGCGATGCGCGAGCTCAGCTTACGAGACTATTTCAAGGTGCTGAAGAAAGAGGTGCTCACCGGCCTGCTTCTCGGCGTCGCTTTCGGCATCTTCATGACCGGCTACGTGATGCTGTTTCGCGACGAACCGCGCATCGCCATCGCGCTCGGCATTACCATGGTGCTGATCTCGTTCACCGCCAACCTGGTGGGCGCGACCCTGCCGTTCATCTTTCGGCGCTTCGGCATCGACCCGGCGCTCACCTCGTCACCGGGCATCACCACCATCATGGACGTGGTGGGGCTACTGATTTACTTCCAGGTGGTGATCCTCATTCTGCAGCCGCTGCTGGAAGGCTGAGGCCGGCGAGTCACGGCAAAATCGTGGGCCCTCAGGTCTTGACCATACCCCCATCCACCATCAACGACTGGCCGGTGATGTTGTCGGCATCGTCGGAGGCGAGGAACACGGTCGCCTTGGCCACATCCTCCACCGTCTGCGGCCGCCGCAGTGGGGTGCGGTCGAAGATCTCGGGATAGTCGCCCCGGGCGATGCCTTCGAACCACGTCTTCGGATCCATGCCGCGAAACTCCGGGAACATCTTCACGGCGCGTTCGGCGTTGCCGGCCCACGCATCGGTGTAGACGATGCCAGGGCAGACGGCGTTGACGTTGATGCCGTGCTCGCCGAGTTGCTCGGCCAGGGTGTGGGTGTAGCTCACCACCGCCGCCTTCATCGCACCGTAGGATGGGTGTACCAGAGTCGACAGCAACCTGGCGGACAGCGAGGTCTTGCCGGCGATGGAAGAGATGTTGATGATCTTGCCGCTGCGCCGCTCCACCATCTGCGGAACCACCGCCTCGCACATCAGCACGATGGAACGCAGGTTCTGCGCGTAGAGGGCGTCCCACAGCGCCGCTGCCGGCGCCAACGGGCCATCGCCCTGACTGATCGCCGTGCGCGGCGCCGCACCGACGTTGTTGACGAGAATGTCGATCCGGCCGAAGTGGTCGTTGCCCCGGGCCACCAGATCGACGATGCAGGCGGCGTCGGTTGCGTCGCCGGCGACTGCCAGGGCGCGCCGCCCTCGGGCTCTGACCTCGCCGGCGGTGGCCTCGGTGGTCGCTTCGCTGAACGAGTTGACGATGACGTCGGCTCCGGCCTCGGCGAGCGCGATCGCAATCGCCTTGCCGATGCCCCTGCCCGCCGCCGTCACCAGCGCTGTTTTTCCTTCGAGCCGCATCCGATCTCCCCGATTGCCGTAGTGCGCCCAATCGTCGCACGAAAGCCGAACGAGATGCATTGGCAAAGGCTTTGCAACAATTCGTAGCACCTGGCTAACACATCCCGCCGCCGGAGGAGGCGAACCATGACGCAGCACCGCAACCCCGCTGTCCGCCGCCTGGCCATGTCTCTGGCCCCGCTGCTGCTCTTCATGCACACCGGAGCGGCTGCCGCGGAGCGCGTGCTGAGCTGGCAGGAGCCGCGCATCGTTGCCACCGGTGGCGGCTACCAGGGCCCCTGGCGCATGAACCGATCCGTGTTCGACTACGTGGACGCACCCACGGTGGTCGTGGACGAGGCTGGCGCCATGGCCGTGAGCTGGGTGGATCAGGCACGCAAGCGCGTGCTGTTCCAGCGCTACTCAGCCGCGGGAGAGGCCGAGTTCCCCTCGCCCGTGGACGTGTCGCGCAGCCCCGAAGTCTTCTCCTGGCTGCCGCGGTTGGCGTTGCCGCCGGCGGATCCGGAGACCGTCTACATGCTCTGGCAGGAGATCATTTTTTCCGGCGGCTCCCACGGCGGCGACATCCTGTTCGCCCATTCCAGCGACGGTGGCCGCAGCTTCAGTGCGCCGCAGAATCTATCTGCCGACCCGGCCGGCGCCGGCAAGGGTCGGGTAACCGAAGACTTCTGGCACAACGGCAGTCTGGATCTGACAGTGGGGCCCGAAGGCAATATCTACGTGGCCTGGAGCGACTATGAGGGCGATCTGTGGTTCACCAGATCAGAGGATCGCGGCCAGCGTTTCACCGAACCGCTGCGGTTGGCGGCCAACGGAGCGGCAGGGCCCGCGCTCGGCCCATCCCTGGCCGTGGATCCCCATGGCGTCGTGCATCTCGCCTGGACCGTGGGCGAGACGCCCCACGCCGACGTCTACATCAGCAAATCGAAAAATCAGGGCGAATCTTTCACCACACCCGGGGCCGTCTTTTCGAGCCCGGGCCACGCCGACGCCCCCAGGATCGCCGCCGATGGCGCAGGCGTCATTCACCTGGTTTACGGAGACAGTCCTGCGGGACCGTTTGCGCGCTATCACGTGCTGTACGCCCGCAGGGCCTCGGGCGAGCAGGCGTTCTCGAACCCGGTAAACGTGTCCGGCCGGCAACTGGAGCACTTCGGCAGCACAGGATTTCCGAGCCTGGCGGTAGCCGGCGACAATGAGGTCTACATCGGCTGGGAACTGTTCCCGGAGCCCGCCAGCCGGCCCAACGGCATCGGCTTCGCGTATTCCAGCGACGGCGGCCGCAGCTTCTCCGAAGCCGCCGTGGTGCCCGGCAGCATCGATGCAGCGGGCGGCGTCAACGGCAGCATGCAGGGGCTGCTCACCGCGAAGCTGGACGCTGCACCGGGCCGGATTGCGTTGGTGAACAGCACCTTCCGCGATAACGACTCGAGCGAGGTGCAGCTGTTCCGCGGCGCTCTAACGGCGGCGACCGGCCGCTAGCTAGTTGCCCAGCAGCCGGCGCAGCGGCGCGCGCCATCGCAGCGAAGAACGGCGTCGCAGCGCCAGCGCTTTGCGTCGCCGGCGCGCCAGCAGCAGCCCGGCGGTCGCCAGGCCAGCCGCAAGCAACGCCGTTCTGGTGGTCTTTGGATACATCATCGCGCGAGTGTAGGCGCTGTGCTTCAGCGCCCAGGAATAATTGCTGCGCTCGCTCAGGTCTTCGCCCGGCCCGTAAAGGTTGTTCTCGTCGATCGGCTTCGGTGGTTCGTCCAGCTGCTGCAGCCACGGCATCACGCGGGCGATGACACGGTCGGCCAGCACCGGGAACAGGCTGCTCGACAGGGTGATGAGCTTGCCGCCACCGCCCACCACCAGATCGCGCAAGTCGTGCTGGGCCGCGTGCAGCACCGACCGCGCAACCACCTCGGGCTCGTACACCGGGGGCGGGTTCTTCGGCGCGTGGTCCAGATAGTTCTTGGCGTGGTCCTTGTACGGCGTGTCGATGGCGCTGGGCTTGATGAGCGTGATGGAGATGGGCAAGTGCTCGGCGTACGCCTCGGTACGCAACGCCTCGGTGAAACCCGCCACCGCATGCTTCGATGCGGAGTAGATGCCCTGAATGGGAATGGAACGCTCGCCGAGGACGCTACCAATGTTGATCAGCTTGCCCGCGGCATGACCGTTGCCCCCGCGCGAGTTGTGACGAAAATGCCGCACCGCCGCCAGGGAGCCGTACACGTACCCCCAGAAATTGGTGTCGAACAACCGCCGCATGTCGGCAATCTCCACCTCATCCAGGCGTCCGTAGATCGACACCGCCGCATTGTTGACCCAGGTATCGAACCCTCCGAAGCGGCGCACCGTTTCGTCGGCCGCGTGCTGCACCTGCGCCTCGTCGCCGACGTCCGCCACCACGAATGCGGTCTCGGTGCCGTTGCCGTTCAGCTCTTCCGACAATTGGCCCAACGCTTGCTCATTGCGCGCCACCAGCATCAGCCGAGCGCCGCGTTTCGCTGCCTGTCGCGCGGTCACCAGACCGATGCCGCTGGTGGCGCCGGTAATGACCATAGTCTGCTCCGACAGGGGTTTGAGTTTCATCCTCATCAGCGGATCTCCATCTGGTGAACGAGCGCGACCGGCCGTGGGGCCGGACGCCCAGACAGGCGCAGTGCAAGATGCGCACCACCAGAGCGGTGGGGGCGCTGACGTCAGTACCCCGTCAGACGCGCCCGCAGCAACGGCAGATGCTGACGACCGAGAAACGGCTCGTCGCCCAGCAGGTAGGTCGGGGTCGCCATGACGCCGCGGGCGCCCAAGGCGCGCTCGCTCGCCTGCAATGCAGCCGGGCCAGGGCCGCTGGCGAAGCCGGCAAAGTCAGACCCATCGATGCCGAGCTCGGTCAGCACCTGGACGACCGCCGCCACCGTGTCGATGGCGAGACCGTGCCGCCAGTAGCGGACGAACGTGCGCTGCACGTAATCGTCCACGGCGGCAGGCGAGCGTCGACGCAGCCACAAAAGGCCCATGGCGGCGACGCTGGCGTCGAAGTCGGCGTGCACGTCGGCCAGCGGGTGCGGCGCGTAGCGAGCCAGGTCAGCTGCCAGGTAAGCCGCCCGCAGACGGCGGTGAGCAGTGCCACGATCGTCGCCGGCAGCAGGCGCCGCCGGCCGCTTCAGCGCCGCGGCCAGCTTCGGCTGCCAGTCGACGGCGATACCCAGTTCGGCGGCCAGAGCCAGCGTCGGCGCGACCGCCAGGTAGCTCTGCGGGCTCTTGAAGTCGATGCACACCTCGAGGCTGCGGTCGGATGCCGCGCCTTCACCCCCGGCGCCCGTGAGCATCTGCTCGGGCAGCACGTAGCCGATGTCCGGCGCCGGCCCCTGCTCGCCGTCGAGATGCCAGCGGATGCGCGGCAGATGCTCGCGGCCGAAGTACAACTGCCCCCCCACCACGTAGCTGGGAACGCCGAAAATACCGGCGGAGAACGCCGCCTGCTGCAGTGCCGCGTTCTCCGCCGCGCCGGGGCCCCGGGCATAGCTTTCGAAACCCGAGACCTCGGCACCCGCCGCGGTCAGCATCTGCTGGATGACGGCGCTATCCTCCACATCGAGCTGACGCTTCCAGAATGGCGCATAGACGCCATGGATGTAGCGTTCGAGGATCGCGTCACCCTGCTGCCTGGCCCACAGCATCCCCACCGCTACCAGGTTGGTGTCCCAGATCTTCACGGTGCCGCGCACGGTGAGCCCGTCGAGGCTCGCGTAGCGACGGCAATCGAAGTAGGCGTACTTCACCCCCGACCACTGCTCGGCGCTGCGTTGCTGCTCGACCACGCGGCCACTCTGGTCGAGCTTGGCCGAGCCCAGGTAGCTGGGAATATCCAGCACGAAGGGCCGCCAGTCGATGGCGATGCCGAGTTCGCGCGCCATCGCCATGGTGGGCCTGACGGCGAGATAAGCATAAGGGCTCTTGAAGTCGAGATAGACGATCAGCGGACGCGCCGACTGCAGCGGATTCATTGCGGCTTCCATGGCTCCTCGATTTTGTTGGCGTGGCGCAGCCACAGACCGCCGCCCGCCAGGGGCCGCGGATCGTAGGAGCGCTGTCCCAGCAGCCGCTGCACCCGCTCCGAGCGGCCGTCGAGCTCGCCGGCGCCGTAATCCAACGGGCTCGACTCCTCCGGGGTCAGCCACCCCACCAGATAGCTCAGGTGCATGGCCCGACGCCAGCGGTCGTCGGTGCGATTGGCGCCGCCGCCGTGCACCAGCTTGCCGGAGTACACCAGGGCGTCACCCGGCTGCATTTCGGCCGGCACCGTCATCTCCTGGCTGCCGCGATCGCGGTAGTCGTGCCAGCGATGACTGCCGGGAATGACGCGGGTGGCGCCCAGCCGTTCGCTGACCTCCTCCAACGCGATCATCGCGCTCACCGTCACCTCGGGGCAGTTCGGCCACAGCGGGGCGCACAGTTGCGGCCAGTTGTCGCAATCCCGGTGCAGCATCTGCGCCGGCTCGCCAGGCCCGATGAGCATGGCCTGCCCGGTGTTGACCCAGTACGAGCCGCAGTGCGGTAGCAGCACCGCATCGGCGATGGCGGCATAAACCGGGTTGTCGAGCAGGTCGAAGAACGCCGGCGAGATCTTGCCGAGGCTCGAAAAGCGGATGGTGTTGGCGCCAACGAACGCTTTGCCGTTCTCGCCCAGGCCCTGGGTCGCGGCCCCCGGCGCGAAATCCTCGGCCGCCACCACCACCGCCGCACGCATGGTGGCGATGACCTCCACCGGGAAGATGCCCTCCACCACCAGCCCACCATCACGGTCAAGCGCGTCGAGAATGCTTTGCAGCGGCGCGTCGGCGGGAATGCGTTGCAGGCTCATGGGCGGCTCCTGGCTCGGCTGGACAACGTTGTCGTGCTCATTCACTCTCGGTTCGGGGATGAAGCGGCGTCGCAACGACGGGCGCAACCGAGGGAGAAATCAGCATTGCTCAAACGCGTATTCATTAGCAACCGTGGCGAGATCGCCATCCGCATCGCCCGCGCCGCCTCGGCGCTGGGCATGGAGTCCGTGGGGGTGTATGCCGCTGTGGACGCACTGTCGCTGCACACCCGTCTGGTCACCCACTCACGCCAGATCGGCGCCGGCGGTGATGCGGCCGATGCGGTGGCCGCTTACCTCGACATCGAAGCGCTGGTGCGCAGCGCCGTCGACAGCGGCTGCGACTGCGTGCACCCAGGCTACGGCTTTCTCGCCGAGAACGCCCACTTCGCCGAGCGGTGCGCGGCTGCAGGCCTGACCTTCATCGGTCCGCCGCCCGCCGTGCTGGCTCTGTTCGGCGACAAGGTGCGGGCGCGCGCGCTGGCGCAATCGCTGGACATCCCGGTGGTGGCCGGCAGCGATCGGCCGCTGGCGTCGGCGCGCGACGCCGCGACGCTGGCGGCGGAGATCGGTTACCCGGTGATGCTCAAGGCCGCAGCCGGCGGTGGCGGCCGCGGCATGCGCGCCGTGCACGCCGCGGCGCAGATGGCGGAGGCGTTCGAGCGCTGCCACGGCGAGGCCCAGGCCGCATTCGGCGATGGCGCTCTGTTCCTCGAGCGGCTGATCTCGCGACCCCGGCACATCGAGGTGCAGATCGTTGCCGACGCCCACGGCAACGTGGTGCACCTGCACGAACGCGACTGCTCGGTGCAGCTCAGAAACCAGAAGGTGGTGGAGATCGCTCCCGCGCCGGGCCTTGATCCGGCCCTGCGCGAGCGCATCCTCGCCGACGCGCTCAAGCTCGCCCACGCGGCGGAATACGTCAACGCCGGCACCGTCGAGTTCCTTGTGTTGCCGGAGAGCGGCGAGCACTTCTTCATCGAAGCCAACGCCCGCATCCAGGTGGAGCACACGGTCACCGAGCAGATCACCGGTATCGATCTGGTGGAGGCCCAGTTTCACCTCGCCGCCGGTTCGTCGCTGGCCGCCCTGGGCATGGGCGAGCAGATGGCGGTGGGCGCGCCGCGCGGTTTCGCGGTACAGGCGCGGGTCGTGGCGCAGGGTACGGGTACCTTGAGCGCCTATCGGGAGCCATCCGGGCCAGGGGTACGGGTCGACGGCTGCGGCTACGTCGGCTACACGCCGCCGCCGCAATTCGACCCACTGCTGGCGAAGCTGATCTGCACCTCCACCTCTGCCGCTTCGTTCGTCTCCGCCCTGGACCGCACGCTGCGCGCCCTCGACGAATTCCACATCGCCGGCCTGCCCACCAACCTGGCGCAGCTGCGCGCCATACTCCGCCACCCCGAGGTGCGCGCCGGTGACGCCAGGACCTCGCTGCTCACTGAAAACGCCTCCCTCCAGGGTGAAGCGGCTGCCATTCAAGACGCCGCCACCAGCGGCCCGCTGACCCTGCTGGCGCAGCAGCTGGGCGCCACCAGGCCGGCGCCCGCCACGGCGAGCAACAAGCCACAGGCCGATGCGCCCACGTTGCAGGTGGCGGACCACCACGAGGCGGTGCCCTGCCCCATGGCCGGCGCCGTGGTGGAGGTGGTCGTGCGCGAGGGCGACGCCGTGGCCGCTGGCGACACCCTGCTCATCATCAGCGCCATGAAAATGGAAACCGCCGTGACCGCGCCTCGTGCCGGAGTGGTGGCGGCGCTGCAGCCGCTGCAGGAGGGGGATGCGGTTGTCGCCGGCCAGATAGTGGCTGCCATCGCCGCCGACGATGGGGCCGCGGCGGGCGATCAGGCGGCTGACAGGAATGCCAACGGATCCCAGCCCTGGGCGCCGGTGCTGGCGCAGATCGCCACCCTGCAGCAGCTTGCCGCAGCGCGGCTGGCGCCGGGCTCCGACGATCCCGGGGTGGTGCGTCAACGCAGCCGCGGCAAGCTCACCTGCCGGGAACGCATCGATCTGCTGCTGGACGACGGCTCGTTCCGCGAAGTCGGCAGCGTCGCCGGATTCGCGTCTCACGACGAGCACGGCCAGGTGGTGGAGTTCACTCCTGCGAACCACGTCGGCGGCTGGGGCAGGATCGACAACCGCACGGCCGTGGTCTGTGCCGACGACTTCACCTCCCGAGGCGGCCATGCCGACGGCGCCATCGGCGCCAAGAGTCTGTACCTGGATCGTCTCTCCATGGAGCTGCGCGTGCCTTCGGTGCGGCTGCTGGACGGCTCATCGGGCGGCGGCAGCGTCGCCGCCATGGTGCCGCAGCAGAAGCAGGCCGGAGAGAGCAGCGCCCAGGAAAGCTCGGGCGCCATCAAGGCGGGCCGGCCGCGAGTGGCCGGCGGCGGCGGCTCGTTCCTTCCAGGGCATCTGGGCAGTTCTTACTACACCGAGCAACTGGCCACCGTGCCAGTGGTCAACGTGCTGCTCGGCAGCGTCGTAGGCATCGGCGCCGCCAAGGCCGTGCTCGGCCACTTCTCGGTGATGGTGCGCGACATCGCTCAGTTGTTCGTCGCCGGGCCGCCGGTGGTGAGCCACGCCATGGGTTACGAGATCACCAAGGAAGACCTCGGCGGCTGGCACATCCACTGCACCAACGGCTCGGTGGACAACCTGGCCGAAAGCGAAGAAGAGGCAGTGGCGATGACCCAACGCTTCCTCTCCTACCTGCCCTCCAGCGTGTTCGAAGCGCCGCCGGTGCTGCCGCCCCGGCCCGACGACCCGCCCGACCGCCGCGACGAGGAACTCGCCGGCATCATCCCACGCAAGCGCACCACCACCTTCGACGTGCGCCGGGCCATTCGGCTGATGGCGGACGCCGACTCGTTCTTCGAGATCGGATCGCAGTGGGGCACCGACCAGGTGACCGGCTTCGTGCGTTTCAACGGCCACCCCCTGGGGGTCATTGCCTCCGACAGCCGCCACGTCAACGGCGGCGCGCTCACCGCCGATGGCTGCAGCAAGCTCACACGCCATCTGGACCTGTGCGACCTGTTTCATCTGCCGATCCTCAACCTGGTGGACAACCCCGGCTTCGCGGTGGGGCTCGAGCACGAGCGGGCCGGCACCATCCGTCGCGGCGGCGAGTGGATGGTGGCGTTCGCCCAGGTGAGCGTGCCCATCTTCAGCGTGCTCATGCGCCGCAGCTTCGGCGTCGCCGGCAACAACTACGCCACCCCCCGGGTGCAGCCCTCGGTGCGGGTGGTGTGGCCGGCAGCCGATGTGGGCGGCATCCCGCCGGAAGGCGGCATCGAGGCGGCCTACAAGCGCCAGTTGGCGGAAGCGGCGGATCCCGCCGCCCTGCGGGCCGAGTTGATGGCGCGCATCGAGAGCGCGCGCGGTCCGTTGGGGCCCCTGTCACGGTTTCAGATCGAGGAGATGATCGACCCCCGGGACACCCGAAGGATGATCTGCGAGTGGGTCGAAACCGCCTACAAGCTGGTCGCCCAGCCATCGCGGCTGGTGTCGCGGGGGCTGCAGTTCCGCCCGTAGGAGCGGTCTCCCGACCGCGATGCTGTAAACGCCGCCGATGCCACCCCGTAGGAGCGGTCTCCCGACCGCGATGCCTTGGAAATCGCCCTCTGGAGAGGGCTCCTACGGGAGGCGGGCCTCGAAGTCGGCTTCGAGCTGCGACATCAGCGCGCCGAATGCGGCCGGATCGACGAACCAGTTTCTCGAGCCGTCCGCGTCATTCCTGGCGCGCTTCTCCAGCAGCCCGAAGAACTCCGGATGCGGCGCCAGCGGCAGGTCGACCTGCATGGTCTTCGCCTTGGTGAACGTCGCGCGATAGTCGTCGACGATACCCTCGTACTGGGGCGGCCCGGCGAGACGATTAGCGGCCACAGTGGCCGAGCAGAAGATCAGCACGTCGAGAGCTTCGTCACCCACCGTTGCCTGCAGGCCCCAGGATGAGCAGCCGCGGGAGTGCCCCGGCGTATGGTGCAACACCAGCCGCCTGCCGCCCAACTCCACCACGTCGCCGTCGTGAAGCACGTGATCCACCTGCACCGGCGGCGTCCGCCAGGCCTCGACCTCCTCGCTGCCGAGATAGAAGCCGCCTTCGAGGGCGCTGACGTCACCCTCGTGCGCGAACAGCGGCGCGCCGGATTTTTCCTTGAGTTCCGCCAGCCCGCCGGAATGATCGAAATGCGCGTGGGTGTTAAGCAGGATCTTCACGTCAGCGAGGCTGAATCCGAGGCTGGCGATGCTCGCGCCGATCTGCGGCGCGGTTTCCGGCATGCCGCCGTCGATCAGGATGTGGCCGACCGGCGTGGTGATCAGGAACGACCCCAGCCCCTCCGAGCCCACCCAGTAGATGCCGTCGGCGATGTGGAACGGCTCGATGGGTCGCAGCCAGGGGGCCGGCCAGCGGGACGCGGTGGCTTCGTCGGCGTCCGCGGTCGCAGCCAGGGGCGCCGCCTCGGGCGGTGGCGCTTGCTCGCAGGCGGCGAGGAGGAACAGCGCCACCGCCACAGCCAGCGCTCGGTATGGGCGCGCTCGCTGTGGCGCTCGCGGTAGGAGCGACCAAGCGGCCTGCGGCCGCCGCGGTCGCTTGAGGAAAAGCGG
>JBLRXD010000103.1:0-13959 GCA_047920935.1 Pseudomonadales bacterium
AGTACAGCTCGTGCTCACTACCCAGATCGCGGTAGTGGGCGAGGTACTCGAACTTGTAGACGAAGTGCAGCTCTGCCTGCATCCCCAGTTCCTGCTGCAACCGCCGGCCAACGGCTTCACTGAGTTCCTCACCGGCCCTCGGGTGGGAGCAGCAGCTGTTGGACCAGAACGACGGCCACAGACGCTTGCCCGGGGCGCGCTGCTGGATCAGCAGCTCGCCGGCGGCATTGAAGATGAACAACGAGAAGGCCCGGTGGAGGATGCCATCACCGTCGTGGGCAGCGGATTTGTCCATCCAGCCGAGCTCGCGGTCGTCGCTGTCGACGAGAATCAGCGGCTCGCGCTCCGACGACACGATTTCCGATCTGGTATCTGCGCTGGTCAACGGCTGGGGCACCGAATCTCCGCTGGAACGGGTTGAATTGCTGGCGCGAGTGTACCGAAATCCACCGGTGCAGTCGCCCGTGTTTCACGGGCCCGGGAACACGCCAGCACATCCGCGGAGAACGTTGGTACGGCATTGCGAAACTTCAACGCCGCCGCGGAAGCAGAGGCATAACTTTGTAAGCTGGCTACGAGGGGAGGAGTTTTTTGGCTGCCATAGCTCGCTCCAAACACCACACCAGATACGATGCCAGGCACCAGGAGCACCAGCCGCGCGCGCCGGCTTCACTCGGGCCGCGCAACCCGGCGGATGCGCCGCTGCTGATGGCCGTTGGCGGAGATCCCGAAACGCTGCGGCTGCTGCAGGTCTGGGCCAGGCGCCGCGGCTTCCGCTGGCGGGCATGCTCGAGCAGCGAGGCCGCGCGTGGCGTGGCGCCGGAGCTGCTGTTCCTGCTCGAGGCTGATGCCAGCGACGACCTCGATCGGCTGCGGCGGTTGGCGCGGGATGTGATTCTGGTGGTGAGCCCTGAGCAGTTACCGGCGCGGTGCCGGCAGCGCCCGGCGGAGGGCGTGCACCTGCTCTGCCGACCCTTGGACTGGCGTTTCGTCGACCGTCTGCTCGGCGACCTGGCGGCCGACTTCCAGTGCGACCTGCGCTACCGGCGGCCCGGCCACCGGCGCCCACCGCCACTCGACCGATTCGCCAACCTGCATGGCAGCGCAACGATCATGAAGGAATTGTTCGCGCGCATGCGCCGCATCGCAGCCGGCGACGGTGCGGTGCTCGTTTATGGCGAGCGCGGCACGGGCAAGGCGCGGGCGGCCCGTGGGTTGCACGATGAGGGCCGCCGCGCGGCCGGGCCGTTCGTGCTGGTGGATGGCCGCAACCTGAGCGATGGCGCCGGGGGGGCGGAGGGCTCGAGTGAGTTCTGGCTGGAACAGCTGGAGCATGCCCGCGGCGGCAGTCTTTTCGTCAACCACCTTTGTGCGTTGCCGCCGGCGGCGCAGATTTCGCTGCTGCGCGCCCTCGAGGTCGCGCAGCGCGCGGGGCTGCGATCGCTGCGGCTCATTGCCGCCGTCAACGGCGATCCGCTGACGGCCATCGCTGCGGGTAGCCTTCGTCAGGATCTCTACGACCGGCTTGCGGCGTTCGTGCTGCGGTTGCCACCGCTGCGGGAGCGACGCCACGACGTGGTGGGGCTGGCGTGGTGGTTCCTCGACGAATTGAACCAGCGCCACGGCACCGCCAAGCGGCTGTCGCCGGAGGCCGCGCAGGCGATGAGCGGCCACGCCTGGCCGGGCAACGTGCGTGAACTGAGGAACGTGCTGGAGTATGCCCACGGCGGCCACGGCCACCGCGGCGTCTGCGCGCATGCCGGTTGCTCCGATTCGAAGTGTGCCCACGACATCGGCCCGGACCTGATCGGCCCTGGCAACCTGCCGTTAGCCGTCGGCGGTGGTGATCCCTTCGCGGATGGCGAATCGGGTCAGCTCCGCGACGTTGTGTAGGTTGAGCTTGCGCATGATGTTGCGCCGATGAGTTTCCACCGTGCTGGGAGAAATGTTCAGCTTTTCGCCGATGACGGCGGACGAGCAGCCCTCCGCCACCAGTTGCACGATCTGCCGCTCGCGCGCGCTGAGCAGGGTCTCAACCGGGTCGGGGGTGTCTTCTTCGCGAATCAGATCGACCACCGTGGTGCACACCGAAGGCGACATGTAGACGTTACCGCGGAGCACCTCGCGAATGGCCAGGCGCAACTGATCGAACGCCTCCGCCTTCACCACGTAGCCGAGGGCGCCGGCCTTCAGCATGCCGAGAACGTAGCGGCGCCCGCTGTAGCTGGACACCGCGATTACCCGGCTCTCGGGAATGTCGCGGAGAATCTGCCGGGTGGCTTCCATGCCATTCATGTCGCCCATGGCGACGTCCATGATCACCACGTCGGGACGCAACTCGCGGATGGCGGCGATGGCCTCACGACCGGAGGCGCCCTGGCCCACCACTTCCAACTCGGGCTCACGGGCGATCACGGCGCACAATCCCTCGCGCATGAGCCCGTGATCGTCGGCGATGTAGATGGTGACGCTCATCGGTGGTGCGCCCCGGCCCGAAGGAAAACCAGCTTAAGACCCCCTGTCGTGCTAAGTAAAGGCTATGGCGTCGATAGTTTCGGGGTTGAACTGGTAGTGGCGTTTGCCCGGGCGCGCCTCGGAACGGCGCAACACGCCCGAGCGCTTGAACTTCGCCAGCACCCGGCTCGCGCTTTCGGTCGACACGCCGATGACCTCGCCCATCTCCTGGCAGGTCAGCAGCTCAACCTCGTTCGGATTCGGCAGCTGCTGCAGCTCCGCCAGATACTTGATCAGTCGGGCGATGCGGCATGGGGTGGTGTCGGCGGAGAACTCGGCAGTCCAGCGCTCAGCCTGGCGGAGCTCTTCGCAGTGGCGCTCCAGCAGATCGACGTACTCCCGGGCGCCCTGAGCGCGCAGGATGCGCATTTGCTCGGACGACAGCCAGATGGCGTCCAGATCTTCCACCGCGATGGCGGAATGGCCGTACCGCAGGGTGTCGCCCCCACGTGGCGCATCGCTGGCCTGGGTGAGCATGCCGAGCACCGCGCCCGGGCCGTGCAGGCCGAGAATTCGCGCCCGGCCATTGGGCAGGTGCGCGACCAGCTTGACGATCCCCGAGATGATGACGAAGACCTTGTCGACGGCTTGCCCTTCCTGGTACAGGGCCTGGCCGTCCGAGCGAACCAGGCGGCTCCAGGCAAGCTTTCGTGGTTGCCTCGCGGGCCCGGCTGGCGCGGGTCGGGCCGTATTCCGGCAGTTCCGATCAGCGCCGATACGGCCGACACCGTTAATGTTGAAGGCCGTTGAATTGCGATCCATTTGCAGTTCCCCCACAGGAAGTCATTGTTTGACACAGATTCTATGAGTCACCGGTCTGATTCCATGCCCTGAAACCGGTAATTGCTGGCAACGGAAGCCGGTATTGCGGGAGCAGGGGAGAAGGAGGGGGCGAGGCGATGGCCCCGCTGGGCGCCCCGCTTCTCCGAGCATGGACGTCCCCGTTGCCGATGCATACCATGGCTGGCTGTTTTTGCCCAGCGAGGGGCCGCCAGATGAAGTACCAGCCACAGCAGCGCAGCTTTCAGGGTAGCCAGGTGCGGCTTTGCTACTTCGAATGGGGCCCGGAACAGGGGCAGCCTGACGCTGAGGAAACCGTCCTGCTGGTTCACGCCACCGGCTTCCATGCCCGCTGCTGGGACCGCACCGTAGCGGCGCTTCCGGATGGCTTACGCGTCATCGCGGTGGACATGCGCGGCCATGGCCGCAGCGAAAAGCGCAATCCTTACGTATGGAAGACCTTCGGCCACGACCTGCAGGAGCTTGTCGAGGCGCTGGGGTTGCGTCAGGCGGTGGGGGTCGGTCATTCCATGGGCGGCCATAGCCTCACCCAGGTGGCCGCGCTGTTGCCGGGCGCTTTTCGTCGCCTGGTTCTGGTTGATCCGGTGATCTTCGATCCGGATGCCTACCGCACCGACCGCTACCGCGGCTTCGCCACCGCGGAGGATCACCCGGTAGCCCGGCGGCGCAATGACTGGGCGTCCTGGGAGGAGATGTACGAGCGCTTCAAGGATCGTCACCCGTTCTCGCGCTGGGTGCCGGAGGTGCTCGAAGACTACTGCCGCTACGGCATCCTGCCGAAGGCCGACGGGCAAGGCTTCGAACTGGCATGCCCGCCTGTGGTGGAAGCTTCCGTGTACCTGGGTAACACGGAAACGGACGTCCACCAGTTGATTCCCCGCCTGGAGCTGCCGGTGGTGGTGTTGCGCGCCCGTCCTAGAGGCCCGGACGACGTCGAGGTCATGGATTTTTCCAAGTCACCCACCTGGCCGGGGCTGGCGGCCGAATTCAAGCACGGACGTGACGTGTATCTGCCCGACCACAGTCATTTCATCCCCATGGAAGACCCAGAGCTGGTGGCGCGTTTCATCGCCGACGCGAACGCGCAGGCCGGTTCCACCGGCTAGTCAGTCCGCGCTGCAGCGGTTGCGGCCGCGGTCGGCGGCGTCGCCGGCAGCATCGGACCCACGGCGGCGTGAAACTGCCACAACCCGCTTTTCCACATGCCGATCACGAAGATGATCAGCGACATCGCGACCCCCGGCAGCAACGCCGCCAGGGGCGAGGTGTGCTGAATCAGCAGACCCAGCAACAGCGAGCTGACCGGTGCGGTAACCATGAAGCTGACCAGCAGGATCGACAGGATCTGCGAGCGCCGTGCCGGGTCGGCGAGCTCCTGCACCGTGGTGCGCACCAGCGTGGTGGTAACCCCCATGTTTACGCCCCAGGCGAACATGGCGAGGTAGAACAGCCACAGGCTCGGCTGCATGAACAGCAGCAGCAGGATGACCACGCGGGTCAGTTGCATCAGCAGAAACACCCTGCCCGGTCGCCGGATCGGCATGAATGCCAGCAACAGCAGGTTTGAGCCTATGCTTCCCGCGGTGAACACGATCATCACCAACGCGAAGAAGGCCGCGTCCCCCTGATACACCTCTTTGACGATGTACGGAATGGCGACGATGTAGGCGCCGGCGTTGAACAGGCTGGATAGGAAGTTCAAGCCGATGATGTTGCGCACCAGGGGCGCCTGCCATACGGCTGTCAGCCCGGCGGACAACCGCGGCCGAGTGCCGCTGTCACCAGCCCGCGGCAGCGACGGCAGCTGCAGCACCGCGAACAGCCCGACGAAGAACAGAATCGACTGCAGCACCAGTACCGTGCCGAGCCCCAGCACGTCGAGCCGTCCACCCAGATAGAAACCCAACAGTCCCACCATCGAGGTGCTGATGATCATCACCGTCACGGCGCGCTGGGTATCCATGCGGGCAACCCGGCTGAGCAGCGATTGGCGTGCCGGGTCGGATAGCGCCTGGATGCTGGCCATCAGCACGCCGAACAGCACCACCCACCAGTAGCCGAGCAGATCCATACCGTAGACGACGGCGATCAGCAGCGGTGGCAAGGCCATCAGCACGTGCATCCAGGCGAGGAAACTCCGGCCGTTGAAGCGGTCGCCCAGCAGCCCGCCGAGGAACAGCACGACCAGCGGCGGGAACTCCGCAAGCGAACGGGCAAAGCCTACTTCCTGGGCGGGTCGCTCGAGGATCCCCACCAGCAGCCAGGTGAACATGAACCCCTGCAGGCTCATGCCGGCCATCCACAAGCTGGAGCTGGTCAGATACCAGGGATAGGCAGAGCGCGGTGGCAGCGCCACCGCGTCGCGCGTTGTCGGCATGGTTGCCTCACGGCTGCTGGGAGGGTGGATCATACCGATGCCGCCGACGATGCCGAAGCATCTTGCGTGCTCTCGGCGCGCCGGGCTTTTCCGTTACATAACTTGTTGACAATCCGACTACAGACAGTGAGCGGGCGCGACCGCACTATTGCCTGCCGTTTCCTTGGCGGAAGTACGCAAATGGAAGGATGCAGATGACTGTCGCAAGATCGAGCGAGGCGCCGCAAACCTGGTTCCGCTCCGAGCGGCTGTTCGCCAGCAATGGCAAATGGTTCTTTCATACCCGTGAAGGCGTGGACGTCGGTCCCTACGATTCCCAGTTCGAGGCCGAGATCGAGGCGGCGATGCTCAAGGAGCTGCTGCTGGGCCGTACCCCCGGTGAGGAGGCGAAAGCCGTCATTCGCGAGTTCGTGCTCGAATCCTATGCCATGGGCAGGCCTCTGGCCGCGATGAGCACAGCCTGAGGCGGGGCTAACGCGGATTCAGGGGGCCGTCAGCCTCAGCAGGCGTCCGCCGGCGCGATCCTCCAGCAGCCACAGGGCTCCGGTCGGCCCTTGTTCCACCTCGCGAATGCGCCTGCCCATATCGAACCTTTCCAGTTCCCGCGCTTCGCCGGCCTCCAGCGACACCCGCACCAATGCTTCTGAAGACAGCCCGCCGAGGAAGCCTTGCCCCCGCCATGCCGGGAACATGTCGCCGGAGTAGATGGTCAGGCCGGCCGGAGAGACAGCCGGAGTCCAGGAGATCTGCGGGGCGATGAGGTCCGGGCGGGTGTGGTGATCGGGGATCGGGCGACCGCCGTAGTGGGAGCCGTTCGATACCAGGGGATAGCCGTAGTTGCCGGCACGCTCTATCAGGTTGAGTTCATCGCCGCCGGCAGGGCCCATCTCGTGCTGCCACAGCCGGCCTGCTGCGTCGAAAGCCATCCCCAGGGGGTTGCGGTGGCCCAGCGACCAGACTTGAGCCGCGACCTGCCCTTGATCGGCGAACGGGTTGTCCGGCGGCAGCGAGCCATCGTCGCGCAGTCGGATCATCTTGCCCAGGTTCTGCTCCATGTCCTGCGCCGGAGTGAATTTCTGGCGCTCTCCGGAAGAGATGAACAGGTGCCCGTCCGGGGCGAAGGCCAGCCGGTGGCCGTAGTGGCCGCGGCCGCTGACCTTGGGTTGCTGACGCCAGATCACGCTGAGATCTTCGAGACGACCGCCGCGATCGTCGAGCACCAGCCGGGCCCGCGCCACCGCGGCGCCGCGGGTGTCGCCGTCGCCAGCTTCCGCGTAGCTGAGATAGATCTGACCATTGTCGGCGTAGTCGGGATGCAGGATGACGTCGCCGAGGCCGCCCTGGCCGCCGTAGTCGACCTCCGGCACGCCATCGATGGGTGGCGATTTGTCTCCGGACTGCGTCACCAGCAGCAGCCGGCCCGGCTTCTCGGTGACCAGGGCCCGGCCGTCGGGCAGGAAGACCATTGCCCAGGGCTGGTCGAATTCTGCCACCGCGGTGATCAGGACCGTACTGCCGGCATTGCCGGTAAGCGGCCCGGGCTGCACCCCGCTGGCGTTGGTACAGCCAGCCAAAACGAGGGTCAGAACGGGCAAGCAGCGCGTCAGGCGGGTAACCGACATGAACGGGTGTGCTCCTCTCGATGACGACCAGGGCGAGGGTGCCATACTTGCCGCACCCACGCACGAGGTCATAATGACGCCTCATTCAGGAGGAAATCTCATGCCGAGATTGCGCCAGGTCAGCCGCGACGATGCTCCGGAACACATCCAGCGCATGTACAGCTTCCTGTTCGGCGAGCGCGACCCGGTGAGCGAGCCGGGCACCCAGACCGGTACGCCCGGCAACTGGTGGACGGTGTTCGCGCTGGTCCCCGACTGCTTCGATCACGCCGTGGCAGGGTTTCGGTTCTACCGCAGCCCCAAGCGGGATCTGGATCCGAAGTTGCGCGAGCTGGGTCAGACCAGAGCCGGCTACGCGCGCGGCAGCCAGTTCGTCTACTCCCAGCACTGCAAATCCATGCGCAGCCTCGGCTTCACCGAAGAGCAGATCGAAGCGGTGCCGCACTGGCCGGCTGCCGACTGTTTCGATGAGCTGGAACGCCTGGTGCTGGGCTACACCGACTGCCTGGTGTTGGACGGCGGCCGCACCCCCGACGGTCTGTTCGATGCCCTGAAAGAGCACCTGTCGGACGTGGAAATCCTCGAGCTCACCTATGTGGTGTGCATGTACGAGATGCACGGCACCATCTGCCGCGCGCTGCAACTGGAGTACGACGACGAGCCCGAGCGCGTGGTCGAGGTGCCGGCACCCAGCGACGGCGGCGACTTCATGGGCGCAGTAGACGACGACGCTTGACCCCTGTGGGAGCGGTCTCCCGACCGCGATTCGCGGTCGGGAGACCGCTCCTACCGGCGGGGTTGTTTACCGTACCGCTTGCAGGTACTCCTCCACACGGGCCAGGTGGCCGTCGACGTCGGTCTCGCCGGCGTTGTGGGTAGCGATGGCCACGTGGGTCGCGCCAAGGTCGCGCCAGGCTGCGGCGTGACCCGACCAGCGGTCCGGATTGCCGCCGCGATACTGGGCCTGAGCCTGGATGCCGAAGCCATCCATGCTCAAGCCGGCCGCGGTGCGGTGCTCGCTGATGGTCGCGATGCAGGCCCGGGCCGCGTCGTTGGCGCCCATCAGCGGAATCCAGCCGTCTCCCAGTCGCGCGCAGCGCTTCAGCAGCGCCGGCGCGGAGCCGCCGAACCAGATGGGGATCGGCTTGGCGGGGCGAGGGTTGATGCCGGCGGCGCTGATGGTGTGGAACTCGCCATCGAACGTGAAGGTTTCCTCCGTCCACAGTCGGCGCAGCAATTCCACCTGCTCGGATTGGCGCCTGCCGCGGGTGGCGAAGTCTTCGTTCAGGGCCTCGTATTCGATCTGGTTCCAGCCGGTGCCGATGCCGAGCCGGAAACGATCGTTCGACAGGATCGCCACCTCGGCCGCCTGCTTGGCCACCAGCGCGGTTTGCCGCTGGGGCAGGATCAGCACCGTGGTGATCAGGTCGATCTTCTCCGTCACCGCGGCCAGATAAGCGAACGTGGTGAACGGCTCGTGAAACGCCACGTCCTTGTCGTAGGGCCCCTTCCAGCCTCCCGGGCGATCCGGGTCGGCGCCGAGCACGTGGTCGTAGATCAGCAGATGGGTGGCGCCGAGGGCTTCCACGCCCTGGGCGAAGGCTCGGATGGCCCCCGGGTCCGTGCCGATCTCGTTGTGTGGAAATACCGCGCCGAATTCCATGGTCGCCCCAATTACCCTCGAACCTCGGAGTCTAGCGAAAACCTCGGCCGGGGGCGAAATCGGCGCGACTGCGCAAGACGCGGCGGGCGCGATGCCGGTTGGGGTACAATGCGCCGCTTTTTACCGACCTGGGCAACACCATGGCTGAACCAGCGAGCACTGGCTCGTCCGTCTCTTTCGTGGACATGGAGCACGACGTCCTGCGTTTCTGGGAGGAGGGAGACATCTTCCAGAAGACGCTTGCCAAGACCAGGGACAAAAAGCCCTACATCTTCTACGACGGCCCGCCGTTCGCTACCGGGTTGCCCCATCACGGGCACATCGTGGCGAGCACCATCAAGGATATCGTGCCGCGCTACTGGACGATGAAAGGCCGCTTCGTGCAGCGGCGCTTCGGCTGGGATTGCCACGGTTTGCCGATCGAGCACGAAATCGACAAGCAGCTCAATAAGCCGGCCCAGCAGGCGGTCGAGGAGTTGGGGGTGGCTGGCTACAACAGTCTGTGCCGCTCCATCGTGCAGCGCTACGTGGCGGAGTGGCGCACCACCATTACCCGCCTCGGTCGCTGGGTGGATTTCGACAACGACTACAAGACCATGGACACCTGGTACATGGAGTCGGTGTGGTGGGTGGTCAAGCAGCTCTGGGACAAGGGGCTGGTGTATCAGGGCGTGAGGATCATGCCCCTGTCTACCGAGCTCGGCACGCCGTTGTCGAACTTCGAAGCCAACATGAATTACCAGGATGTGCAGGATCCCTCCGTCACCGTGCTGTTCGCGCTGGAAGACGAGGACGCTTACCTGGCCGCGTGGACCACGACCCCGTGGACGCTGCCCTCGAACCTCGGCATCTGCGTCGGTCCGGACATCGACTACCTCAAGGTTCACGACCCGGAGGCGGGCAAGGACATCTACCTGGCGGAGGCGCGTGCCGGGCATTACGGCGAGTTCGAGATCAAGGCGCGATTGAAGGGTCGCGATCTGCTCGGTCGCCGCTATCGGCCGCTGTTTCCCTACTTCGCCGATCTGGCGCAGCAGGGCGCGTTCCAGGTGGTGATGGACGATTACGTGAGCACCGACAGCGGCAGCGGCATGGTCCATCAGGCGCCGGCTTTCGGCGAGGACGATTATCGGGTGATGAAGAGCTTCGGCATCGACGCCTTCGTGTGTCCGGTGACCATGAATGGCACCTTCACCGAGGAGGTGGAGGATTTCGCCGGGCAGTACGTCAAGGATGCCGATCGCCACATCATCCGCTGGCTGAAGGAGCACGACGCGCTCTACCGTCAGGAGGTCATCCAGCACAGCTATCCGTTCTGCTATCGCTCCGACACCCCCCTGATCTACCGCGCCATCCCGTCCTGGTACGTGGCGGTGACCCGTATCGGCGACAAGCTGCTGGCGGCCAACGAGCAGATCCGCTGGGTGCCGGAGCACATCAAACACGGCCGCTTCGGAAACTGGCTGGAGGGGGCCATCGACTGGTCCATCTCCCGCAATCGGGTGTGGGGCACACCGATCCCGATCTGGGTCAACGACGTGACCGGGCAGACGTTGTGCGTGGGCTCCATCGACGAGCTGGAGCAGCTGTCGGGCGTGCGGGTCGATGATCTGCATCGCGAACATGTCGACCCTCTCAGCTTCGAAAAGCCCGGAGAAGACGGCGTCTATCGGCGCGTCGAGGAAGTGCTGGACTGCTGGTTCGAGTCGGGCTCGATGCCTTATGCCCAGCTGCACTACCCGTTCGAGCACGAGGATGTATTCAAAGCTGGTTTCCCGGCGGAGTTCATCGCCGAAGGGCTCGACCAGACGCGTGGCTGGTTCTACACCCTGACCGTGCTGGCAGCCGCACTGTACGACAAACCGGCGTTCCGCAACGTCATCGTCAACGGCATGGTGATGGCCGAGGACGGCAAGAAGATGTCCAAGCGGCTGCGCAACTACACGCCCCCCGACGATCTCATGGAAACCTATGGCGCCGATGCGCTGCGCCTGTACCTGATCAACTCCGGCCTGGTGAAGGGCGAGGAGCAGCGTTTCTCCGACGCCGGCGTGTGGGATATGACGCGGCGCGCTTTGCTGCCCTGGTACAACGCGTTTTCTTTTCTCAAGACCTATGCCGATATCGACGCCTGGTCGCCTGACAAGGGTCAGCACGTTGGCGATAACGTGCTGGATCATTGGATCTTATCGAGGCTGCAGACGCTGAAAGGCCGCGTGGCGGCAGAGATGGAAGCCTATCGGCTTTACAATGTGGTGCCGCAGCTGTTCGCGTTCATCGAGGATCTGACCAACTGGTACATCCGCCTGAACCGCGGCCGCTACTGGGGCGAGGACATCACCGCCGACAAGATCGCCGCTTACAGCACCCTGTACACCGCGCTTTACGAGCTGTGTCAGGTGATGGCGCCGTTCGCGCCGTTCCTCGCCGAGCACGTCTACCGCGAGCTGGGCGCGTTGGGCGGGGGTGCGGCCACGCCCAGTTCGGTGCATCTGTGCGACTTTCCGGAGCCGGAGTCGCAGGCGGTGCGGCCGGGGTTGGAGCGGGCCGTGGATCGCATGCAGCAGGTGGTGCTGCTCGGGCGGCAGAAGCGCGAGGAGGTGAAGATCGGGCTGCGCACGCCGCTCCGGTCGTTGACCGTGGTGCACCGGGATGCCGAGGTGCTCGAGGAGTTGCGGCAGCTCGATGGCTATCTTCGGTCAGAGCTGAACGTGCACGAGATCTGCTATGACAGCGACGAAGCGGCGTACATTCAGGTGGTGGCGAAGCCGAACTTTCCGGTGCTGGGGAAACGCCTCGGCAAGCGGATGAAGGAGTTTCACAAGCTCATCGGTGATCTCAGCCAGGGTCAGATCGAGCAGCTGCAGCGAACGGGAACGGTGACGTTGAACGGAGAGACGTTCGGCAGCGATGAGATTCAGGTCTTGCAGCAGCCACGCCCGGGCACCAACACGGTGTCCAACGGCGAGATCGCGGTCGATCTGGACACCGTGCTCGACGCCGATCTGGTACGCGGCGGCTACGCGCGGGAGCTGGTCAACCGGGTGCAGCGGCGCCGCAAGGACCTCGGGCTCAACGTCGCGGATCGTATCGCAGTGCGTTACCTCGGTGACGAGGAGTTGATGCGCGCCGCCCTGGAGCATGCCGCTTACGTGCGCAGCGAGACTCTGGCGGTGGCGTTGGGCAGCGACGAGGGGCTGGCCGCCGATGCGGATGCGATCGAGGTCGTCATCGATGGCCGTCCGCTGAAGCTGGCGATCGAGCCGGTTTCCGGCGATGCGGAATCCGCAGCATGAACGATGCGGTGAAACCCGCCAAGCCGAAAGCCGGCTACCACCACGGCGATCTGCGCGAGGCGCTGCTGCTGGCCGCCGAGCAACTGCTGCACGAGAAGGGCCTGCAGGGGCTGACGCTGCGCGCCTGCGCGCGTCGGGCGGGGGTGTCTCATGCAGCCCCGAAGCATCACTTCGCCGACATGGCGGAGCTGTTGTCGATGGTGGCCGCGCGCGGCTTCGACCGGCTCACGGTGGCGCTGCAGGCCGCCCGCGGCGAAGCCGGTGATGATCCCGAAGCTCGGTTCATTGCCGTGGCACGCACCTATGTCCACTACGCGCGCAGCAATCCCGCCCACTTCCGCCTGATGTTTCGGTCGGATGTGCTCAGGCAGTGCTATCCACCGCTGTCCATTGCGTCGGCGCGCACCTTTGCGGAGATGACCGACAGCATCACCGTGCAACGGGGGGAGCCGGACGTGGCCCCGGAGCAGTTGCTGCAGCGCATCAAGGATGAGGGCCTGATGCAGGATCTGCTGATCGGCTGGAGCTGTGTGCACGGTTACGCGCAGCTGCTGCTGGAAGGTCAGTTGGCGGTGTTTGCGGGAGAGGAGGAGTTGAGCGATTTTCTCGAGCGCACCCTCGCCAGCACCGGCAAACGACTTGGACGGTTGCTGCGCGAGGACAGCGAAGGGAGACGGGAAGATTAGCGAAAGCGGAATGAAGATCGGCCGAGCTTGCGCTCGGCCGCCCCTCGAAAAGGGGGCGCGATTCTGCAACTCCCTTTCCTCCCCGAGCACGATATGAACAGAGCGTCAAATCAGTGTCAATCGTGCACTGCGCAATTTCCCACGGATATTTTCAGCCGTGATTGACCGTCCCGCTGGGTGCTATCGACGGGTGCTGCCGGTCAGTCTGGAGCGTCTGTATGAAAACCTTCTCGACTGGGAGCGCCTGCCTTACGTTCACAGGACGCGCTGCGCGGCGGTCGCTTGCCTGGATTCCGGAGCCTGGGGTTGGCGTGCCAGCGTCACCGCGGTAGCCGGTGACGCAGCGATGACCGGTGGCGAGTACCTCGTCGAGGTACGGCTCGATCGCCGCTGCCGGCGTTGGGTCACGCGCATTACCGACGCCATGGGTGTTCTTGCGGAGATCCGTGCCGAGGCTCGGCCCAGGGCGGACGGCCAGCTGGAGATGACGGCGGATTTCTTCGTCGCAGCCGAGAGCCCATGGGATCATCTCAGCGCCGCGGATCGTTATGCGCAGTTGTCGGCTGAACTCTATGATGCCGATGTCGCCGTCATGGTCGAGCGGCAGCGTCAGCTCGATCGGCGCATAGACGGGGCGCGTCACCCGTCGCAGCCTTGCGACCTGGGCCTGCGCGACACGCTGGCCTTGCCGTTGGAGTTCGAGTTCGGCGGGCGTGAGTTCCGGCTGGTCGAGGTCGATCAACGGTTGCGGGCGTTTCCGCTGCGCTGTCCCCATTGGCTGGGGCCGCTGGGTGCGGGCAGGCTCGATGGCGGCGTGGTCACCTGCCCATGGCACGGCTACCGCTTCGATGTGGCTAGCGGGGATAATCTTTCCGGAGGCTCGTGTCGGCTGAGCCATTTGCCGGAAGTGGCGCTTACGCCGGATGGGCGGGTGTTGATCGTGCAAGAAAAAACGGGGCAGAGTGGGGTGAACTCTGCCCCGCCTATCTCAGGGTAGGCC
>JBLRXD010000104.1:0-13924 GCA_047920935.1 Pseudomonadales bacterium
CGAGGTCGAGCAGGTGATCGAGGATTTCGTCGCCGCTGCCGTGAGGGCGGAGCAGGCGGGTTTTCACGGTGTCGAGCTGCATGGCGCCCACGGCTATCTGCTGTGTCAGTTCCTGAGCAGCGACATCAACCGCCGGGAAGACGGATTCGGTGGCAGCCTCGACAATCGCGCCAAGCCGCTGTTCGACATCATCGACGGCATCCGCGCCCGTTGCGGCAGCGAGTTCCAGATCGGCGTGAGGCTCTCACCGGAGCGCTTTGGCATGGAACTCGAGGAAGTGCGCCAGGTGGCGCGACGGCTGATGCGTGCCGGGGCGATTGACTATCTGGACATGTCACTGTGGGATGTGTTCAAGGAGCCGGAAGCGGAGGTTCATCGAGGACGCAGTCTGCTGTCGTATTTTACCGATCTCGAGCGCGGTGACGTCAGGCTGGGCGTAGCCGGCAAGGTGGCGCGCCCCGAGGATGCGCTGGCGTGCCTGGATGTGGGGGTGGATTTCGTACTGCTGGGTCGTGCGGCCATTCTGCATCACGATTACCCCAATCAGGTGGCGCGGGATCCGCAATTCACCCCGGTGACGCTGCCGGTGACGCGCGACTATCTGCAGCAGCAGGGGCTGGGCGAAGCTTTCGTCGACTACATGAGCGGGTGGCGGGGGTTCGTGGCAGAGTCGAGCTGAGTCGGCCGCTCCCACGGGATAGAATTGGATCCGTTGCTATGGACGATCGTTGTCGGCTAGCATCCGGACGTCCAAGGGCCTGCAGAATGAGTTCAGCTGTGCATCGCATGCGTCTTTGGCCGGGGTTTTTCGTCACTCTCGTTTTGATGTGTTCGGCCTGCGGCCCCCAGCAGCAGTATCAGTCGGTATTTACTGAAACCGATCCCGACGCCACGGCGCGTTTCGCGCTGGCGTCGGGCGTGACGCGTTTCGATCCGCATCGGGCCACGTCGAGCTACGACAACACCTGGTTGTTCCCGGTCTACGACCGCCTGATCCACATGGATCCCAATGGCGATGCAGTGCCAGGGCTGGCTGAGGCCTGGCGCTACGGTGAGGCCGGCGCCTACCTCGAGCTGGACCTGCGCCAGGGCGTTACCTTCCATGACGGCACGCCCTTCGATGCCGAGGCCGTGGCGGCCAACATCCAGCGCGCCAAGACCGTCACCGGATCGTCGGTGCGCTCGGAACTCGACGAAATCGCCCGGGTGGAGATCGTCAACAGCCATAAGGTGCGGTTCCATCTGCACAATCCCGACGGCGCGCTGCCGCTGGTGCTTTCGGACCGGGCGGGCATGATGATCAGCCCGCAGGCGTTCGACAGCCCGCGCCTCGACCGCCTGGGCGTGGGCGCCGGGCCGTTCCGCCATCTGGAGTTCCGGCTCGGCAATCGCTCGGTGTACGAGCGCTTCGACGACTACTGGGATCCCACCGCGGCCGGCGTGGCGCGCCTGGAACTGCTGCTGATTCCCGACGAGACAACGCGCCTGAACGCGGTGCGCAGCGGCCAGGCCGAAGGTTCCACCATTGGCTCGCTGCAGATCGAGCAGGCGCGGCTGTCCGGCCTGCAGGTGCAGACCGGCGTGGGGCTCGAAGTGCTGCACGTGCAGCTCAATCGCAGCCGCTCCCACTTCGGCGACGTGCGCGTGCGCCAGGCGATGAATCATGCCCTGCGCCGCGACGCCATCGTGCGGGCCCTGGCGCTCGGCTACGGTGAGCCGTCGGTGCAGCCGTTCCCGGAAAGCTATCTGGCCCACGACCCGGTCAGCGGGCGCGAATACTACCCCTACGACCCGGCCCGCGCCCGCGAACTGCTGGCGGAGGCCGGGCTCCCTGACGGGTTCAGTTTCGAACTCATCGTGCCGAATATTTCCTCCTACATACCGCTGTACGAAGCTGTCCACGACCAGCTTTCCGCGGTGGGCATCATCCCCGTGCCGCGGGTGCTCGAGGGGGCGCAGATCAGCGAGCGTTTCTACGGTGCCACCGAAAGCGATGCAGCGCTGGTCACCTGGGGTGGGCGACCGGATCCCTCCCAGACCCTGGACCTGATGTTCACCCCAGGGTCGTTGCCAAACCCTGGCGGCCACAGCACGCCTGAGGTGATGCGCCTTGCCGCGGCCGCGCGTCGCGAGATCGATCCCGAGCGTCGCGGTGACCTGCTGCGGGCAGCCACCGGCGAGGTCACCCGCGAAGCGATGGCCCTGGTGTTGTCGCTGCCGTCGTCGACCTTCGTGCTGCGGCCCAACGTCGACGGCATGCAGGTCTGGGCCTCGGGCAACAAGCCCGAGTTCCGCGGCGTGACCGTGAGGCGCTGAGGGAATGCTGCGATTCATCCTGCAACGGTTGCTGGCGCTCATCCCGCTGCTGCTCATCGTCTCGTTGATGGTGTTCTCACTGGTGCTGCTGATTCCCGGCGATCCTGCCTATCTGCTCGCCGGCGAGGACGCCACGGCCGAGGAGGTCGAGGCCATTCGCGAAGACATGGGGCTCAACAAGCCGGTATTGGTGCGCTATGTGCTCTGGCTGGGCGCCCTGGTGCAGGGCGACCTGGGCACGTCGCTGTTCTCCGATCAGCCGGTGCTCGACGTCATTCTCGAGCGCCTGCCGGTGACCCTGTCGCTGGCCGTTGCCGCCTCGCTCATCGCGCTGGCCATCAGCATTCCCGCCGGCATCATTGCCGGCACCCACTCTGGCCAGTGGTCCGACCGGGTGGTGACGGTGGGCTCGTCCATCGGCCTTGCGGTGCCGAACTTCTGGCTCGGGTTGATGCTGGTGCTGGTGCTGGCGATCCAGAATCCGTGGTTTCCGGCCACCGGCTACACGCCCATCAGCGAAAGCCTGGTGGGGTGGTGGCAGCACGTGCTGCTGCCGGCGTTCACCCTGGGGCTGGCGGCCGCCGCCATTCTGACGAGGCAGCTCCGCGGCGCCATGGTGGAAGTGATGCAGCAGGATTACGTGCGCACCGCGCGCGCCAAGGGGCTGCCGTATCGCAAGGTGGTGGCCAAGCACGCGCTGAAGAACGCGGCCATTCCCATGGTGACCATTCTCGGCCTGCAGGTGAACTCGCTGCTCGGCGGCACCGTCATCGTCGAGCAGGTGTTCGGCATGCCGGGCATCGGCCAGCTGGCGGTGGCGTCGGTGTTCACCCGCGATCTGCCGATGATCCAGGGGGTGGTGATCATGGCGGTATTCGTGGCGGTGTTTGTCAACCTTCTGGTGGACATTTCCTACGGCTACTTCAATCCCAAGGTGCGTCCCCGATGAGCGAGCTGGCGAACTCTCCGGTTGCAGCACAGCTCGATCAAGCGGGCGGCAGCGCTGTGGCGGCGCAGAGCGGAGCGCGGCGCTTCCTGCGCCGCTTCCGCCAGCAGCGGCTGTCGTTGTCGGCGTTGGTGTTTCTCGTGTTGCTGGCGCTTGGCGCTACATTCGCACCCTGGCTCGCGCCCCACGATCCGCTGGTGCAGAACCTCGATCGGGTGCTGGAAGGGCCGAGCGCGGCGCACTGGTTCGGTACCGACGAGCTGGGCCGCGACGTCTTGAGCCGCACCCTGTTCGCCGCCCGCATCTCGCTGCTCGCGGCGGTGCAGGCGGTGGTGATCGCGCTGGTCATCGGGGTGCCCCCTGGGCTGATAGCCGGCATGTGGGGCGGGCGCGTCGATAGCCTGATCATGCGCGCGACGGATGCGCTGATGAGCTTTCCGCCGCTGATCCTCGCGGTGGCGCTGATCGCCGTGCTGGGGCCGAGCCTGACCAACGCCATGATCGCCGTTGGGGTGCTGCTGTCGCCGACGTTCCTGAGGCTGATGCGCGCCACCACCATGTCGGTGGCGCAGGAGACCTACGTGGAAGCGGCCCGCAGCATCGGCTGCACTCAGGGGTGGATCATCCGCAAGCACGTGCTGCCCAACGTGGTGTCGCCGCTGTTCGTGCAGATCTCGGTGTTCGCCGGTGTGGCCATGCTTGCCGAAGCGGGCTTGAGCTTCCTCGGGCTCGGCGCCCAGCCGCCTGATTCCAGCTGGGGCGCCATGGTCGGCCGCGGCTTCCGCTATATCAGCCACGCGCCGTCGCTGATTGTGTTCCCCGGGCTTGCCATCGCCGTCACCGTGCTCGCGCTGTACGTGCTCGGTGATGGGCTGCGTGACTCCCTAGGGCGGGAAGTACGGCGAGAGGCATGAACAATCCCTCCGCAGATCCCATCGTCAGCGTCGAAAATCTGAGCGTCGATTTTCTCACCGATCAGGGTTGGGCGACCGTGGTGCAGGACGTCTCCTTCAGCGTTGCCGCCGGCGAGACTCTTGGCCTGGTGGGGGAGTCGGGCTCCGGCAAAACCGTCACCTCGCTGGCGCTCATGCAACTGATCCCCATGCCGCCCGGGCGCTTCAGCAGCGGCCGTATCCTGTACGGCGGCCAGGATCTCACCAAACTTCCCGAAAAGGAGCTTCGCCGGCTGCGCGGCAACGACATCGCCATGGTGTTCCAGGAGTCGATGACCAGCCTCAACCCGGCGTTCACCATCGGCGATCAGATCGCCGAGGCGGTGCGCGTGCACCGCGGCTTGTCGCGGCGCGCGGCCCTCGACCGGGCCGTGGAGGTGCTCGATCTGGTCGGCATTCCCAGCCCGCGGGAACGGGTGCACGCTTACCCCCACGAGTTTTCCGGCGGCATGCGGCAGCGCGCGGCCATCGCCATGGCGCTGGCGTGCGAGCCGCGGCTGCTGATCGCCGACGAGCCCACCACCGCCCTGGACGTCACCGTGCAGGCTCAGGTGCTGGAACTGCTGCGCGAATTGCAGCAGCGCTTCGGCATGGCGATGCTGTTCATCACCCACAACCTGGGGGTGGTGGCCGACATCTGCGATCGGGTGGCCGTGATGTATGCCGGTCAGATCGCCGAGGTGGCCGACGTCGACGCGCTGTTCGGGGCGCCGTCACATCCGTACACCGAGGGGCTGCTGCGGGCGATGCCGCAGCTCGGCAAACGCGGTGAGCGTCTGGCAGTCATTCCCGGGGTGCCACCCATGCCCTGGGCCATGCCCGGCGGCTGCCGATTCCATCCGCGCTGCGACTATCAGCTGGTCGGCTGCCGCAGCGGCGCGGCCGAGCTCGAGCAAGTGGCCGCCCAGCAGGAGGGGCAGTTGCCCCGCTGGAGCCGCTGCCTGCGGGTAGACGAACTGACGCTGCGGGGGGCGGAATGAGCACCGATGCGCTGCTGCAGGTGCGCGACCTGCGGGTGGTATTCCGGCTCGGCGGGGGGCTGCTGACGCCGAAGCGAGACCTGGTGGCGGTAAATGGCGTCAGCTTTGATATCGCTGCCGGTGAAACCCTGGCGGTGGTGGGGGAGTCCGGCTCCGGTAAATCGACCATCGCCCGGGCCGTCATGCGCCTGGTGGAGCCGGATTCGGGCTCGGTGACGCTCGACGGTCACGACCTCACCGCCCTCTCCGGGGAAGCCTTGCGCCGGGTGCGCCCGAAGCTGCAGATGGTGTTTCAGGATCCGTATTCCTCCCTCGACCCATCCAAGCTGATCCGCGACACGGTCGCAGAGCCGCTGGTGGTGCACGGTCGCATGGCTGGTGCGGAGCTCGAGCGCAAGGTGCTGGCGTTGCTCGAGCAGGTGGGGCTGGGTGCTTACCACATGAATCGCTATCCCTACGAATTCTCCGGCGGGCAGCGGCAGCGCATAGCCATCGCCCGGGCCATCGCTCTCGAGCCCCGGCTGCTGGTGCTCGACGAGGCGGTAAGCGCGCTGGACGTTTCTACGCAGAATCAGATCCTGAATCTGCTGGAAGACCTGCGCCGTGAGCGCCAGATCGCCTATCTGTTCATCTCTCACGACCTGGGGGTGGTGCAGCATATCGCCGACCGGGTGGCGGTGACTTACCTCGGCCGCGTGGTGGAGACCGGCCCCACCGAGCGCATCTTTGCGCAGTGCGCCCATCCATATACCGAGGCGCTGCTGGCCGCCGTGCCCGTGCCCAATCCGGCCCGGCAGCGAGCCCGCGGCTATCAACCGCTGGCCGGCGACATCCCCAGCCCGCTGGCGCCTCCTGCCGGCTGCCCGTTTCACACCCGGTGCCCATACGCGATGGAGATCTGCGGCCGGCAGATGCCCGAACACACGCCGGTCGCCGGCGGCGGTACGGTAGCTTGTCATCTGCAGACACAGTCGAGCGACCTGCAGGGGCGGCCGCTGGCAGCGCTTCAGCAGCGCGCCTGAACGCTGAAAGTTTCGGGCGATGCAGCTTGCATAGTGCCGGGGAAAGGCGCAGTATGCGCTTGCGATCTTCTACGTTTTGGCCTGCCTCAGCTACCCGCCTCCATTCGGGGCGCACGTACCAAAGACACCCACTACGCGACAAGGTTGTTCGTTACCGCGCCCGATTTGCGCGCGGAAAATCTATGGAGGCCAAAATGGCTATCGGAACTGTTAAGTGGTTCAACCCTGCAAAGGGCTTCGGGTTCATCCAGCCGGAAACCGGCAAAGATGACGTGTTCGTACACATCAGTGCGGTTGAGAAAGCCGGCATGGGCTCGCTGACCGAAGGTCAGCGCGTCAGCTACGACGTCGTCGAAGAGCGTGGTAAGAAAGCTGCCGGCAATCTGAAGGCAGTCTGACGACCCGCTCGGGCGCCGCTGGCGCCCGAAGCGACCAACGAAAGGGCGGTCCATCGGGCCGCCCTTTTTTTTGGTTGCTCCGCGCGACGACGCCTCAGAAGCGGAACCGCACCCCAAGGTACAAGCGCTCATCGACCACGTCCTCGTCGCCGACGTTGCGGTCGATTCGCAGCGAGCGCAAACCGATCAGCCCATCGATGGAGGGCGTGAGTTCCATCTCGCCGCGAATGATGTGCACGTCGAGAATGTCGGTGCTCGAACCCGACGTGGTCACCTCCGGCGCGAAGAAAATGCTCGCCGCCAGGTAAATGGGCCAGCGCGGCAGCACGGGCAGCTTGTAGCGGGCGCTGGCGCCGAACCCTAGCCCGACCACGTCGTCGCCGGGTTCGACCAGGCGAGCCATATACAGGCGCGCACCGACGTTGATGCTCAACGGCGTTTCCCCTTCCAGCACGTCGGTATACACGGTGCCGTGTATCACCGACTCGTTGGCGGAGGTGGTGAGAAAGGCGACGGATACACCGCCGTCCGGCAGGCCGATGAATTCGCCGTCGCGCGCGTAGCGGATCTCGCCGAACTTGTTGGCGAGGCTGATCTCGAACTCGTCCGCCTGGGCGGGGGCAACGGCGCCAAGCCCGGCCAACATGCACAGCGCGGCGGACAAGAGGGTTATATTCTTCATCTGTTACATCTCCTGGGTGAAAAGGCCGTGGACAGCCATTCATCACCGGGAGTAGAGCAAGGCGCATGCCAGAGACGCCACGGCGCTCTCACAAGGCGTCCAAATTCGAATCACACACCTGTGGTTGCCAGCTTTACATTTACTTGAGGCAAATCCTGCAAAGGCTTGGCAATCGGTCGCCAGCCGGCGGCCGCGGGCTCACGCTTCGGGAAACGCCAGCTGCTGCCACACGGCCCGATAATCGTAATCGGTCTGCAGCGCCAGGTTGAGCCGGTTGTAGGAGGCGAAGTCGCTCACCAGGTGGGTGAGCTGCACGATGCCCTTGTCGGTGAGGCCCGCGTGCCGCAATGCCTCGACATCGCCATCGGTGATGCCGGCAGGATCCCGGTTCACCTTCAGCGCGTACTGCAGAATGACGACGAGGCGCCCATCCTTCACGTGCTCGACGCCGGCGCGCAGCAGTTCGGCCACGTAATCTTCCGAGGTGCCAAGACCGTGGTTGAGAATCGTGCAGAAGGCCGCGGTGCAGTAAGAGCAGCCGTTGTCCCGCGACACCAGAATGCCGACGTGCTGGATCTCGTGCATGTCGAGTTCGCCCGCCTGCCAAAGCACTTTGGTGGCGCCGAGTTTAGCGGTGAAAAACTCCGGGAAGTTCAGCTCCACGTAAAAGTGGTTGGGCACGCTGCCCTCCATCTCGGTCACCCATTCGAAGATTCCGGCAACTGCGGGGTCATCGACGTGATCGGGCTTGACGATCTTGACTCTGGCCATGGGCCGGCTCCTGTGTGCTTGTGATTGTCGGTGCGCCTTTCGATCAGAAATCCTTGCGGGCTTCGAGGTGCCACTGGCGGCCGCGGTCGTACATGCCTTCGAACGCCTGGAACGCCGTTCCGTAGACGCCGGTCACCAGATACTGCTCGTCACCCAGGTTGCGGCCGCTGAGCGCCACGGACCAATCCTGGCGCGGATTGCGCCAGCGAATGCTGGCATCCAGCAGATGGTAAGCGCCGGTTTTCAGCAGCGGCGTATTGAAGGCATCGTTGTAGCTGGCGGCGCGGTAACTCCAGTCGCCGCGCACCACCAACGAGCCGAGGCCGGCGAAGGCGAACTCCCGGGAAGCGCCGAGGCTGGCGGTGAGTTCGGGCACACGTTCGAACTCGAAATCTTTGCCGATCAGCGTCACGCCAGTATCGATCTGGTCGTATCCGGCATCGAGGTAGGCCAGGCTCGCGTCTACCAGCCAGCCATTGCCGGGAGCCGCCTGCAGCTCGAGTTCCAGGCCGCGGATCGTGGCTTTGCCGATGTTCTCGGTCACCGGCGCGACGCTGTTGAACACCTGCACCTGCAGGTCGCGATAGTCGGTGTGGAACGCGGCGCCGTTGAGGCGCACCTGGCCACCGAGCAGCGTCGCCTTGAATCCCAACTCGTAGACCTTGACGAACTCGGGCTCGTAAGTGGGAATCAGATCTGCGTCGGGGGTGCCTGGCGGGGCGGTGAACCCGGCGACGATGGGCGGGAACACGCGCTGAGTGAAGCCGCCGGATTTGAAGCCTTCGGAGTAGCCCACGTACACCATGAGAGCGTCGCTGACCTCGTAAGACAGATTCACCATCGGGGTGAATTCGCTGATGTCGATGTCCTTTTCGAGCAGCGGCAGGATACGTTCGCCCGCCTGCAGAAACGGCGCATCCAGAGCCGCCAGCGGGTTGCCGGGCGGCACCACCTGGCTGATCCCCGCGAAGTAGTTCTGGAAGATGATCTGGTCTGGTGTGAACGACTTCTGCTCGTCGGTATAGCGTGCCCCCACGGTGAGATGGAGGCGATCGCTGAGGTCATGGGTAACCTGCGCGAAGGCGGCCCAGGATTCGTTGTCGAACTTGCCGCCGGAGCGGAAGTTGGAGACGGTGAAGTCCAATACGTTGACGTTGTCACCGTCTTCGCTGAAGTAGTACAGGCCGACGATCCAGTTGGTGCGCTGGTGGCTGCCGAGCAATTGCAGCTCCTGGGTGAACTGCTGCTGTTCCAGGCTATCGAAGAACTGCGAGATGCGATGCGGCGAATGGTCGCCGTCACGGGCGAACTGCGCATCCAGATCGCGCCACGCGCTGATGGACTTCAGCGTCAGCGTAGCGCTGAGGTCGTAGCTGACGGTGGCTGCGGCGGCGAACAGGTCGGACCGGGAAAAAGCCGGTGCGCTGCCTTGATTACGGCCATCGCGGCCGATGTAGCGTGCGTCGTAGCAGTTGCTTACCGCCGGATTGAAGGTGACGCCGTTGCCGCTCGGGTCGGTGGCCGCGCAGGGCACGCCAGGTGCCACCGCCGCGGTGGTGACGTTGTGGATGAACGCCATGGGCGGCGGCGGTGCAGCCACGACGCCGTCCAATTGGCTGAGATCGGTGAAGTCGATGCCGATGAGCTGCATCGCCGGGCCGTTTTCCCGGTCGCGGGTGGCTTCGATGCTGAGGTCGGCAGCGAGGCGGTCGTTGGGTTGCCATGCCAGGGCGAGGCGTCCGGTCACGGTGTCGTCGTCACCGAGGTCGATACCGTCGGCACGCTTCACGTAGCCATCCTGCTGCAGCGATGCGACCGACAGTCGGGCAGCCAGGGTGTCGCCCAGGGGCACGTGCACCGAGCCCTTGGCGCGCAGCAGGTTGTCGGTGCCGGTGGTGACCGCTACCGAGCCTTCGAGCGCGCCGCCGGGCTGGGGCTTGGCGGTGGTGATGGAGATGGCCCCGCCGATGGTGTTACGCCCGAACAGGGTGCCTTGGGGGCCGCGCAGCACCTCCAGGCGCTCGATGTCGACGATGTCGAGGATCGCCCCGACAGAGCGCGCAACGTAGACGCCGTCGACGTACAGGCCCACGCCGGGCTCGGTGGTCGGCAGGAATTCCTTCTGGCCGATGCCCCGCAGGTAGATGGCCGCGGAGTTGCCGGCGCCGCCGAAGCTGGGGTTGTTCTCCAGGGTCAGGCTCGGCACGAACTTCTCGAGTTGATCCAGCCGTTCCACGCCGCGGTAGTCGAGCGCTTCGCTGGAGTAGGCCGAGATGGCGATGGGCGCGCTCTGCAACCCTTCCTCGCGCATGCGGGCGGTCACCACGATCTCCTCGAGGGCTCTGGTGGCGCCATCGCTGGCGGCTTGGGCGTGGCTGCTGCCGGCGTAGCCGAGGCACAGGGGCAGCAGGGCCAGCAGCGGGTACCGCGGCCCTGTACGCAACGATCTGGTCATGAAGTTATCCCTGGTTTTTCTTGGTTTCTTTCTTGGTTTCTTTCTGGGTCTGCCGGCGCTTCGCTCGCCGCGCTCAGGCGAGCACGGGCACGTCCTTCATGGCCGCGGCGATAACCTCGTCCGGCAGATCCAGATCCACCATCTCGCCGCGCAGGTACCTGTCGTAGGCCGCGAGGTCCAGATGGCCATGCCCACACAACGCCGTGAGGATGGTCTTGCTTTCGCCCGATGCCCTGCACGCCAGGGCTTCGCGGATCGCGGCGGCGATGGCATGGGTCGGCTCCGGCGCCGGCACGATGCCTTCGGTGCGGGCGAACTTGAGGGCAGCATCGAAGCACTCCAGCTGGGGTATGGCAATGGCTTCGACCATGCCCAGCTGATAAACGTGGGACACCAGCGGCGCCATGCCGTGGTAGCGCAACCCGCCGGCGTGAATGGGTTCGGGAATGAACGAATGCCCCAGGGTGTGCATCTTCATCAGCGGCGTCAGCCCGGCGGTATCGCCGAAGTCGTAGCGATACTGGCCCTTGGTGAGGGTCGGGCAGGCGGTTGGCTCGACGCAGCGGATCACCGGATTCATCTTGCCCGCCAGTTTTTCCCGCAGAAACGGAAACGCCAGGCCGCCGAAGTTGGAGCCGCCGCCGGTGCAGCCCACCAGCACGTCGGGGGTTTCGCCGACCTTGGCCAACTGCAGCAGAGCTTCCTCGCCGATGATGGTCTGGTGCAGCAGCACGTGGTTGAGCACGCTGCCCAGGGCATAGCGAACCTTCGGGTCGGTCACTGCCTGGCTGACCGCCTCGGAGATGGCAATGCCCAGGGAGCCGGGGTGATCCGGATTCTGCGCCAGCAGCGAGCGACCGTACTCGGTGACGTCGGAGGGGCTGGGGTGCACCTTGCCGCCCCAGATCTCCATCATGGTGCGCCGGTAGGGTTTGGCATGGTATGAGGCCGCTACCTGCCAGATCTCGCACTCGAGCCCGAATTGGGCGCAGGCGAAAGCCAGCGAGCTGCCCCACTGGCCGGCGCCGGTCTCGGTGGTGAGCTTGAGAATGCCTTCCTGGGCGTTGTACCAGACCTGCGGCACGGCGGTATTGGGCTTGTGCGAGCCCGCAGGGCTTACGCCTTCGTACTTGTAGAAGATCTTCGCGGGGGTATCGAGCAGCTTCTCGAGCCGCCGGGCGCGGAACAGCGGGCTCGGGCGCCACAGCCGATACACATCCAGCACCGCCGGCGGGATGTCGATGTAGCGCTCCTGACTCATCTCTTGAGCGATCAGCGCCGCGGGAAACAGGGCGGCAAAGTCTTCAGCGGTGGCCGGTTGCAGGGTGCCCGGGTGCAGCGGCGGCGGTGGTGCTTCGGGCAGATCTGCCACGATGTTGTACCACCGGGTGGGCATCTCGTGTTCTTCCAGCAGGATCTTGGTGTAATCGCTCATGACTGACGCTCTTTCGGTGGCTGTCGCGGGAGGCGACGATGATATGGACTCATCCACCGAAACGAAAGCCGGGCGCGGCCTGCTGGTGCGATCTGTTAGAAGCTTGGTAGCACCCGCAGATAGAAGGCCTTCAAGTAAGCTGTTTCGGAGATGGCCGGATGGACCGGGTGATCTGGGCCCTGCTGGCCTTGCTCGAGCATCTGCAGGGCGCGATCGCTGGCACGGGCGGCCTGTTGGGTGACGCGCAGCAACTCGTCGCGGTTGAGGTGAAACGAGCACGACGCGGTGACCAGCAGACCATCGCGCGACAGCAGCTCCAGCGCGGCTTCGTTGATGCGTCGGTAGGCGAGGGTGCCTTCCTTGATGTCCTTGCGGCGCTTGATGAACGCCGGCGGATCCAGCACCACCACGTCGAAACGTTCCCCCGCCTGCTTGAGCTCCTTGAGCACCGTGAAGGCGTCGCCGCGTTGGGTGTTGACAAGTTTGTCCACGCCGTTGCGTGCCGCATTATCTGCCAGGGCGCTCAGGGCTCGCTCGGAGCTGTCCACCGCGGTCACGCTGCTGGCGCCCGCCAGCGCGGCGCGGATGCCCCAGGCGCCCACATAGCTGAACACGTCGAGCACCCGCTTGCCGGCCACGTACTTGATGAAGCGGTCGCGGTTGGCGGCCTGGTCGAAGAACCAGCCGGTCTTCTGCCCCTCGGTCAGCGACACCAGGAACGATGCGCCGCCCTCACGCACCTCCACCACCTCCGGCAGCACGCCGCTGACGGTCTCGACGTAGCTCGGCAGCCCCTCCAGCGCGCGCGCCGAGGTATCGTTGCGCAGCACCACGGCCCGGGGCTTCAGGTTGCCCGCCAGCACTTCGATGATGGTGTCTCGCTGCCGCTCCATGCCGGCGGTGGTGATCTGCACCGCCAGCAGGTCGCCGTAGCGGTCGATGACCAGGCCGGGCAAGCCGTCGGCCTCGCCGAACACCAGCCTGTAGTAGGGCTCCGGGTAGAGGCGCTCACGCAGCGCCAGCGCCGTCTGCAGCCGGTGCTCGATGAGCGCGGCGCCCAGCGGGCGGGCCTGGTCGCGGCTGATCATCCGTGCGCAGATCAGCGAGTGCGGGTTGACGTAGGCCCAGCCGATCCAGTTGCCGCGGCTGCTGACAACGGCTACCGACTCTCCCGGGGTGAAGTCCTTGAGCGGCGTGCGGACGGTGTCCACCTCATTGCTGTAGATCCAGCAATGGCCCGCACGCAGGCGCCGTTCCTGATCCTTTTTCAGCACGAGTTGGTGGCTCACGAGATTCCTCCGGCGGCGGGGTGGTGTTCAGCGGGGGCGGCATCGTGCATCGGCGCGTCGGCGGATGCAACCACCAGTCGCGGCGATGCTGCCGGCCGCTACGGCTTGCAGGGAAAATACAGACGGAAGGTCGTTCCTTTCCCGGGAGCGGTTTCCACCTGCAGATGCCCGCCCAGGCGCTGGACGATGCCGTAGACGGTGGAGAGGCCCAGGCCGCTACCCTGGTCCGCCGGCTTGGTGGTGAAGAACGGCTCGAATATCCGCGCCCGAGTCTGGGCATCCATGCCGGTGCCGGTGTCGGACACGGCGAGCAGGGCGTACCGGCCAGGCGGCAGCCCGGCGTCGCCTGCGGCCGCTTCCGGCGCGACCTCGACCCGGCTGGATATCATTTCCAGCCGGCCTCCGTCGGGCATGGCATCCCTGGCGTTGATAGCCAGGTTCATGAGCACCTGTTGGATCTCGCCGGCATCCGCGACGATGCGGCATCCGGAGCCTGCATCGACCTTTACCGTGACTTGCGCACCCAGCAGCCGTTCCAGCAGGAAGCCCATGTCGCCGAGCAGAGCATCGATATCCAGGGGGGCGGCATCGGCTTCACCGTGGCGACTGAACGCCAGCAGCTGCCGCGTCAGGGTTGCGCCGCGCTGCGCGGCGCGGCTGATTCGGCCGACCTGCTC
>JBLRXD010000105.1:0-13828 GCA_047920935.1 Pseudomonadales bacterium
ATTTCCAAAGCGGTAGCGGCCGCTATTTCCAAAGCGGTAGCGGCCGCTATTTCCAGGCAAGCTAGATGAAACGCAAAAAGGTCAACGACTCGCTGATGAAGGATAACGAGCAGTACACCAAGCTGCGCGCCAGCGAACCTGACAGGAATACGCCGCGCGAGGACCCCAGCCGCCAGACGGCGGGAAAGCGCGGCTATTCCCGCCCGGAGTTCGATCACTGGACCGACGCAGAACTGCGCGATCACGCCCGCCGACTCGAGATCAGCGGAGCCGACAGCCTCGATCGAGCGCAGCTGATCGAGCGAATCACCGACCGCGAAATCAGATAAGCGCTACCGCAAGACCGGTCTCTGCAGCGTCATATTTGCTGCAGCCCGGCAGAGCTTACCCGTCGCTTACCCATCGCTTACCCGTCCGGAGCTCACGGTTGCAGCAGCACCTTGATCGCCCCGTCCTGCTTCTTCTGGAAGATCTCGTAGCCATAGGCCGCGTCCTGCAGCGGCAGCCTGTGAGTAGCGAGGTCTTGCACTCCGAGCGGATCATCGTCGCCACCCACGTACGGCATGATGTCATCGATCCAGCGGCGCACATTGGCCTGGCCCATGCGCAGCTGAATCTGCTTGTCGAAAAGGGTCATCATGGGCAGGGGATCTGCCATACCCCCGTACACGCCGGTGATGCAGATGGTGCCGCCACGCCGCACGGCGTCGATGCAGTTCAGCAGCACGGTGAGACGATCCACCCCGGCGGTTTCGATCAGCTTCTGTGCCGCCGGATCCGGAAGCAGCCCGGTAAGGGTCTGGGCGAGCTTCGCTACCGGTGAGCCGTGGGCCTCCATGCCTACCGCATCGATGGCCGAATCCGTGCCGCGGCCGTCGGTCAGCTCGCGAATCACCTGGCCAATATCGTCGTGCGCGGAGGGGTCGAGCACCTCGATACCGTGCCGCTGAGCCATGGCTGCCCGTTCCGCCACCGGCTCGATGCCGATCACGCGAGCGCCACGTTGCCGGGCGATCCGCGCCGTCATCTGCCCGATGGGGCCGAGGCCGAACACCGCAACGCTGCCGCCTGCTGGAATTTCGGCGTACTCCACCGATTGCCAGGCAGTGGGTAGCACGTCGGATAAATACACGAAGCGCTCATCGGGCGGCCCGTCGGGCACCTTGATGGGGCCAAAATGCGCCTGAGGCACCCGCAGCAGTTCGGCCTGCCCGCCCGGCACCTGACCGTAAAGCTTGGTGTAGCCGAACAGCGCCGCGCCGGTACCGTACTCCTCCACCTGGGTGGTTTCGCATTGGGAGTGCAATCCTTGACCGCACATGAAGCAGCCGCCGCAGGAAATGTTGAAAGGGATCACCACCCGGTCGCCGCGCTTCAGGTTCGGTACCTGGGAACCCACCTCCTCGACGATGCCCATGGGTTCGTGGCCCAGTATGTCACCCGGCTCCAGGTAGGGACCGAGCACCTCGTAGAGGTGCAGGTCGGACCCGCAGATGGCCGTGGTGGTGATCCGCACGATGGCGTCGGTGGGGGTCTCGATCTTCGGGTCCGGCACGTCTTCCACTCGAACGTCCCGCTTGCCATGCCATACCAGCGCTTTCATGAGCTTGCATCCGTGAAATTCCTGGGGCATCGGGCGGTGCAATTCCCATGCCCTGCATGCCGCCGCCGACGCTAGCTCGGGCGCAGGAAATACCGCGTCAAACTGTGCAGCGGCACCGTCACCAGATGCGGTCGCGAGCGGATTTCGTAGCGCAGCTCGTAGAACGCCTTTTCCCAGATCAGCAGCTCCAGCAGCTGCCGGGCCGACCCGCCAGCGGCGCCGAACGGCAACGTTGCCTGGTAGCTATCGAGAAAGGTCGCCGTGGTCATGTCGCGCAGATGCCCGAGCAGCAGCGTCAGCTGCAGCGGGTTGAGGCCTGTGGCTTCCACCGAATCCCGACCTGCCATCATGGCCGCATAGTCGAGCGAGCGGATCAACCCCGCCACGTCACGCAGCGGGGTGTGCTTCTGGCGCCGCGTCGCCAGATCCCGGGCCGGCTCCCCTTCGAAGTCGATGATGACGAAATCCTCCTCGACCACCAGCACCTGCCCCAGGTGATAGTCGCCATGATAACGGGTCTTCACCAGCCCTACGGGATCGATGCGGCAATCGCGAATGCGCTGCTCGATGCTGCCACCCGCGGCGATCAGCTGCTCGCCGAGCCAGCGATCGTAGCCGCCCAGCAGATGGATGCGCTCGCGCAGCAGCTGCAGCGACTCGCCGGCCTCGACCGCGATGCGCTCGACCCACGCGGCGACCTCGCTGGCCTGCAACGGCTCCGGATCGAACAGCGGATCGCCGGTCTCGGTCAGCAGCGCTACGTGCAGCTCCGCCGTGCGGCGCCCCAGCAGCCCGATCATGTGCGCCAGATACGCGCTCTCGTCGTCGAGCAGCATGACCGGCTCCGAGCGCGCCCGTTCGAGGTAACGGCGGAACTGCGCCGTCGCCAGATCCCAGGCGTCTCCCTGGTGCCAGACGAAGCCCTGCAACATGGCAAGCGGTACGACCTCGTCGGTGTCGCGCCGCACCAGTTCGATGCTGCCGAGCACCGGCACCACGTGGGGAAACTTCGCCTGCTCGGTGAGAAAAATGCCCATCTCCACCTCGATCGACGCTCCCACAGACAGCTGCCGGTAAAGCTTCAGAAAGCCCCAGTCACCGATGCGCACGGTGGTGTTGCTGCCGATCTCCCCGGGGGCGTGAACCGTCGCGCCCGCCAGCGGGCCCGACAGCTGCTCCAGCGTCGGCCGCGGCAGATACCGCAGGCTCGCCTCTTCCGCCCTGGTCTCACGAGCGCTGAGGATGCCATTGACAAGGTCCTGGACGAAGCGGCTGTCGGCCGCCGCGTCCATCAACGCGCCCATGCGCGAGTGACGGCGGATGGCGGCGAGGCGGTACGCATCCGGCACGTCTGAAGACTCATCATCCTGCCCGTCCCAGACCACCGATAGCGGCAACTGGAACACTACCGCACCCTTGGCAGAGGCAACTTCCACCGAACCCCACAGCCACGGCGTATCGCCGGCCGACTCGGACAGCAGCGGCCGGAACTCGGCATCCTCCAGCGGGTGATCTTTTGCCGAATACCAGCGCTGCGCCGGCAGCCAGCGCTTCAACGCGCGACCCTGGAACTGCTGGCGCACCCGCTCGGCGAGCTCGCGGCGCGATGGCGCGACGGCCAGCGGATCGATGCTGCGCCAGCCATCGAACCACACCAGCACCGGCGCCGGCTCGGTTACCCGCGGCTCCATGGTCATCTCCGGCAGACCGTGGGTGAGCTGAAACCAGTAGAAGCCGTAGCCCGGCAGGCTCAGGTGATACTCGTCATCGCCGATGCGCGGAAACGGCGTACGCGCCGACAACTCCAGCGGCACCATATCGCGGTAGCCGGACAGATCCAGCGCCGCCGGCTGCGGATGGCGCCCCAGATTCGCCACGCACAACAGCGTATCGTTTTCCCAGCGCCGCACGAAGGCGAGAATCTTGCGATTGGCCGGATGCAGAAAATCGATCTCGCCGCGCCCCCACGCGGGATGCGCCGCCCGCACGCTCATCAACCGCCGCATCCAGTTCAGCAGTGAATCCGGGCTGCGATCCTGGGTTTCGACGCTGATCGCCTGATAGCCGTACACCGAATCCATCACCAGCGGCAGGTACAGCTGCGCCGGGTCCGCGCGGGAGAAACCGCCATTGCGGTCGGGGTTCCACTGCATGGGCGTGCGTACGCCGTTGCGATCGCCTAAGTAGATGTTGTCGCCCATGCCAAGCTCGTCGCCGTAGTAGATGATGGGCGTGCCGGGCAGCGACAGCAGCAGCGCGTTCATCAGCTCGATCTTGTCCCGGCTGTTGTCGAGCAGCGGGGCCAGCCGGCGGCGGATGCCGACGTTGACCTTCATCCGCGGGTGGGTGGCGTAGGTACGGTACATGTAGTCCCGCTCCTCGTCGGTCACCATCTCCAGGGTCAGCTCGTCGTGATTGCGCAGAAAGATCGCCCACTGACAATTTGCCGGGATGGTCGGCGTCTGCGCCATGATTTCGATGATGGGGTGGCGATCCTCCTGAGCCAGCGCCATATACATGCGCGGCATCAACGGAAAGTGGTAGGCCATGTGGCACTCGTCACCGTCACCAAAGTAATCGCGCACGTCCTCGGGCCACTGATTGGCTTCGGCCAGGAAGCAGCGATTACGGTATTCCTCGTCGAGCACGGCACGCATGCGCTTGAGCACCTGATGGGTCTCGGGCAGATTCTCGTTGCTGGTGCCTTCGCGCACGCACAGATAGGGAATGGCGTCGAGGCGTACCCCGTCCACGCCGGCATCGAACCAGAACCGCATCACCTCGATCACCGCCTCCACCACGGCGGGATTGTTGTGATTCAGATCCGGCTGATGAGAGAAGAAGCGATGCCAGTAATAGGCGCCGGCGATGGGGTCCCAGGCCCAGTTCGACTGCTCGGTATCGGTGAAGATGATGCGGGTGTCGGCAAACTTCTGATCCGAATCGCTCCACACGTAGAAATCCCGCTGCGGCGAGCCGGGCGGGGCCTGGCGCGCAGCCTGAAACCAGGGATGCTGATCCGAGGTGTGGTTGATGACGAGTTCGGTGATCACCCGCAGGCCGCGGGCGTGAGCCTGGTCGACGAAGGCGCGAAAGTCGTCCATGGTGCCGTAGTGGGGGTGGATGTCGAGGTAGTCGGCTATGTCGTAGCCGTCGTCGCGCAGCGGCGACGGATAGAACGGCAGCAACCACAAGGTGTTCACGCCCAGCGACTGCAGGTAGTCGAGCTTGGTGATCAGGCCGCGGAAATCGCCGATGCCGCTGTCGTCGCTGTCGAAGAAGGCCTTGACGTGGAGCTGGTAAATGACTGCATCCTTGTACCAGAGCGGGTCATCGTCCAGCATATTCGTCCCCCGTATTCCTGCTGATCACAAAAAGCTCGGATAATCGTACGCGCTGGTCCTGGTGTTTATCAGCCGCAGCACGTGGCCTGGTTGGCCGTGCGGATCCAGCATCACGAACGCTCGCGACCCCTGCCACTCGTAGCGGGCGTCGGTCAGCAGATCGTGCACCATGTACGGCTCGTCCTGGGGCAACCCGAACGCCTCGAGCGGCACGTGCAGCCAGCCCGATTGTCCATGAAATGCATCCAGCGTCACCACCATCAGCAGCACCTGGTCGCCATCGCGCTTGCTGAACGCCAGCAGCGAGTCGTTGTCGATCTGGTGAAACTCCAGACTCCAGTCGTGCTGCAAAGCAGCGTGGGCGTTGCGGATGCGGTTCACCACCGCGATCAGCTCCGCCAGGCTGTCCTCTCGATCCAGGTCCCACTGCCGCAGCTGGTACTTTTCCGAATCGAGATACTCCTCGCTGCCCGGATACGCCGGCAGATTGTCGTGCAGCTCGAACGCCGGCCCGTAGATACCGTAATTGGCTGCCAGCGTGGTTGCCAGCAGCAGCCTGATGGCGAAGGCGGGACGACCGCCCCGCTGCAGATATTCGTGCAGGATGTCCGGGGTGTTGGGCCACACGTTGGGCCGGAAGTACTCGCGCCCGGACTCCCGCGCCAGCTCGGTGAAGTACTCGGTCAGCTCCTGTTTCGACGTGCGCCAGGTGAAATAGGTGTAAGACTGGCTGAAGCCGAGCTTGGCCAGATGATGCATGACCTTCGGCCGGGTGAATGCCTCAGACAGAAACACGGTTTCCGGATGGTGCCGTTTGATCTTGCGAATCAACCACTCCCAGAACCGAAACGGTTTGGTGTGCGGGTTGTCCACCCGGAAGATGGTGACCCCATGCCCGATCCAGAACGTCACCACGCTGTAGAGCTCCTTCCACAGAGGCTCGAAATTTTCGCTGTCGAACTCCAGCGGGTAAATGTCCTGGTAGCGCTTCGGGGGGTTCTCGGCGTACTGGATGCTGCCGTCGGGGCGATGGCGGAACCATTCGGGATGCTCATTTACGTAGGGGTGATCGGGCGCGCACTGAAATGCGATGTCCAGCGCCACCTGCAGACCGAGCTCTCCCGCCCGGGCAACGAAAGCTCCGAAGTCGTCGAAGTTGCCGAGTGCCGGATGAATGCTCTTGTGACCGCCCTCCGCCGCGCCGATGGCCCAGGGGCTGCCGCAGGCGTCATCGCCGCCGCTGGGTTCGTTGTTGGGCCCCTTGCGGGCGACCCGCCCGATGGGGTGGATGGGCGGCAGGTAAACCACGGTGAAGCCGAGCTTCGCCACGTACTCCAGCCGCTCCAGGCAATCGGTCAAGGTGCCGTGGCGGCCATCGGGGCCGCACGATCGCGGAAAGAACTCGTACCAGCTGCCGAACACGGCGACGGGGCGCTCCACCACCACGCCGAGAACCCGCGGATAGCGACGCACGCTGTGCGCTGCCGGCAGCGCCCGCATCAGCACAGCCAGCTCCGGATCGTTGGCAGCCTCCTCGCCGGTGGGGCCGAGGGCATCGTGGCGCACCTTGTCTGCCCACGCCCGCAAACGCTGCTCGTGCTCCGGCGCGCGGGTCGCAGCCGCCTCCACCAGTCGCGCACCCACTTCCAGGGCGACGCTCACGTCCTGGTGGGCGAGGCGGCGCTTCACCAGGTCGCGGCGCCAGCTCTCGAAACCGTCTACCCAGGCCTCCAGCGTGTACTCGTACTGCCCCAACTCGGCGACCCGAAAGCGGCCGCTGAAGCGGTCGTTCGACAACGCCCGCAGCTCCGTGCGTTGCCAATCCTCGTCGCCCTCCTTGCGATACAGCAGATCGCCGGCGACGGTGTCGTGCCCGTCGGTGAACAGATCCACTTCGACCAGCACATCCTGCCCCTGCCCACGCTTGATCGGGTGACGGCCGCCGTCTACCTCCGGGGTGAGGTTCTCGATGACCACCCTGAGGCGGGCCTCCTGCTTCAGCTCCGGCAGCTTCGGCTGTTGATTCACGACTCATCCTCCGCGTCCCGGACCAGATAGATGGTCGCCAGCGGCGGCAACGTCAGGAACAGTGAATGGTAGTGCCCGTGGGACGCCAATGGAGACGATGGATACCAATGACGCCCCCGCAGGCCACTGCCGCCGTAGTGGGTGTCGTCGCTGTTCAGCACCTCACGCCAACGCCCGCCGTGGGGCACCCCTACGCGATAGTTGTGCCGCGGCACCGGCGTGAAGTTGCACACCACCAGCACCTCGCCACCGGCTGCGCCCTGGCGCCGCAGAAACGCCAGCACGCTGTTCTGCCAATCGTCGCTCACCACCCAGCGAAACCCCTCCGGGTCGAAGTCCAGCGCGTGCATGGCAGGCGTGCGCCGGTAGAAGTCGTTGAGCGCGCGAACCCAACGTTGAATCCCAAGATGGGCCGGATCATCCAGCAAGTGCCAGTCGAGGCTGGAGTCGTGATGCCATTCGCGCTGTTGGCCGATGTCCCCGCCCATGAACAGCAGCTTCTTACCGGGATGGCCCCACATGTAGCCGAACAGCAGCCGCAGGTTGGCGCACCGCTGCCAGTCGTCCCCCGGCATCTTGTTGATCAGCGAGCCTTTGCCGTACACCACCTCGTCGTGGGACAGGGGCAGCAGGAAATTCTCATGAAATGCGTAGATCAGGCTGAACGTCAACTGGCCATGATGATGGGGCCGATGAATCGGATCGCGCAGCATGTAGTTGAGCGTATCGTGCATCCAGCCCATGTTCCACTTCATGCCGAAGCCGAGCCCCTCGTCCCAGGTGGGCCGACTGACCTTGGGCCACGCAGTAGACTCCTCGGCGATGATCTGAATGCCATCGTCGAACCCGTACGCGGCCACGTTCAGCGCCTTGAGAAACTCGATGGCCTGCAGATTTTCCCGCCCGCCGTAGCGGTTCGGTACCCACTCGCCCGGTTGCCTGGCGTAATCCAGGTAGAGCATGGATGCCACCGCGTCTACCCGTAAACCATCGATGTGATACTTGTCGAGCCAGAACAGGGCATTGCTGATGAGGAAGGCGCGCACCTCACTGCGCCCATAGTTGAAGATGTAGCTCTGCCACTCGGGATGAAAGCCCTGGCGCGGGTCCGCATGCTCGTACAGATGGGTACCGTCGAAGTACGCCAGCCCGTGGGCGTCACCGGGAAAGTGTGACGGCACCCAGTCGAGCCACACGGCTATTCCGGCCTGATGCAGGCTGTCGATCAGATACATGAAGTCCTGGGGGCTGCCCTGACGAGCGCTGGGGGCGAAGTAGCCGGTAATCTGGTAACCCCACGAACCGAAGAAGGGATGCTCCATCACCGGCATGAATTCCACGTGGGTGTAGCCCATCTCCCGCAGGTAATCGGGCAGCTGCTCGGCGAGCTCGCGGTAGCTGAGGGAGCGATTGCCCTCCTCGGGCACCCGCCGCCACGATCCCAGATGCATCTCGTAGACGGCCTGGGGCCGGCCGAGGCCGTTGTGGCGCTTGCGCTCGGCCATCCACTGGTCGTCCTGCCACGAGTACTCGAGATCCCAGAGTACCGACGCGGTGCCAGGAGGTTGCTCGCACAGCAGCGCGAACGGATCGCCCTTGTCCATGCGGTAGTCGTTCCAGTTCGACCAGATGTGCAGCTTGTAGCGCTGCCCGCGGGTGGCCCCGGTGACGAAACCGTGCCAGACGCCGGAGTGATCCGGCTCGAGCGGGTGGGCTTCCGGGTCCCAGCCGTTGAAATCGCCGATGACGCTGACGCGGCGAGCGTTGGGTGCCCACACCGCAAAGCCCGCGCCGCCTTCTTCGAGGCGCGCGCCGAGCACCTGATACAGGCGCGTGTGTGTGCCTTCACCCAGCAGATAGGCGTCCAGCTCTGAAAGCTCGGTCACGAGTAGTCCCCTGTTGCTTCAGCCTGCTCGTTGACAAGCATGGCTACGGGAAATGATGCCAGCAGTGCCGCCACCGCGAGCCCATCGCGATTCTCCACGCTCTCGCCGGTGAGCACGTTGCGCAGCCGATCGCCCACCGCCACGAGGTGCTCGGGCAGCTGCACCTGGGTGTCTCCCCAGCGCTCGCCCCGGGGCGGTTCGCCGGCGGGTCCGCAGAGCTTGGCGACGAGTCGCGGCACCACCACCACCAGCACCGCGGCAGCGTCGTGCCGGGCGAACGCACAGACGTGGGAGGCCAGGCTGCCGACCACCTCCAGCCGCAGATACCCACCGCGCTCGAACAGCGATGGCCGGCGCTGACGCAGATGCAGCGCCTGACGAATCAGATAGAGCTTCGGCAGCCCGCTGAAAACCTCCGCCAGCAGATCGCCCGCCGGCACCGTCTGTCTCGGCGAGCCGAGCCGGGCCAGCAGCCGCTGGCGCAGGTGGTAATCCACCGGCCGGCGATTGTCCGGATCCACCAGCGAGAAGTTCCACAGATCGCTACCCTGGAACACGTCCGGAACGCCCGGCGAGGCAAGCTTGAGCAGCGTCTGGCTGAGGCCGTTGAGCAATCCGATGGGGGCCAACTGACGTTTGAATTCGAGAAAATCGGCAAAGAACCGCGGGCTCCGCTCCGGGTCCAGCACGGCGCCGACGAATCGGTCCAGGGCCTGCTCGTAGGCTTCGTCGGGAGCAATCCAGGAAGTCCGGTCGCGGGCCTCACGCACCGCTTTCTGCATGTAGGCGCCGATGCGTTGCCGATAGGCGCCCAGCGCCTGGGCGTCCAACTCTTCCAGCGGGAAGGAACCGAGCAGGGTCTGGTAGAGGAAGTACTCGTCGTTGCGGCTCGGCGCCGGCTGGCCGTCGACCCGGCCGAGCAGCGGCTGATTCCAACGGCGCCACAGATTGACCCGCGAGTGCCACTGATCCGGCAACTCCGACAGCACGTTCAGCCGGGCGCGCACGTCTTCGCCGCGCTTGCTGTCGTGAGAGCTGGTGCTGAGCATGCTGTTCGGCCAATGGGCCTGGCGTTCCAGGTTGCCCCGATGGAAGTCCTCCGGTGACACCCCGAAACGGCTGGGCTCGTCGCCCACGTCGTTCAAGGACAGCAGCCGGGCGTAACGATACAACGCGGTGTCCTCTACGCCCTTGGCGGTCACCGGCGCGGTGAACTGCTGCAGCTTCATGGCGAAGTCGAGCATGGCCCGCTGATACTCAGGGCCGCCACTGCGCCGCTGCAGCAGCAGGTCGCCGATGAACTCCAGCAGCGGCGCCTGGGTGCCATGACAGCGGCGTCTGGCGTCGCTCACCGCGCGCTGCACGTGGGCGCGATCCTGGTCACTCACGTCGGTACCGCGGATGTAGGTGCGATAGACGGGAAAGCAGGCGACGATCTCCCGCAGCGCCTCGGTAAGGCCGTTGCGGGTGAAATCACGGGTGTGCAGGTCAGCCTGCGCCAGCCGGTGCAGGCGGTTGCCGAGCACCCGCAACTCCCCGGCCAGCAGTTGCTGCATGACCAGATGCTTGCAGCGATATACCAGCTCGTGGAAGTTCAGTTGCTCGCCGATGAACCGCTGGTAGGTGCGGCTGAGGGGCCGCTCCCCGGCTGGATCGACGAACAGACCGTTGGCCAGGGCAGCGAACTCGTACCCGGTGGTGCCCGAAATACTCCACTCCTCCGGCAGCGCTTCGTCCACGGCGAGAATCTTCTCCGCCACCAGGTAGGTTGCCGGCGCATCCGCGGGACGCACCTCGGCGCAGCGATTGGCCAGCTGGCGGAAATAACTGGTGGGGTCGTACAGGCCGTCCGGATGATCCATCCGCAGCCCGGTGACGGCGCCCCGCGCCACCAGGCTCAGTACCCGCCGATGACTGGCCTCGAACACCAGCGGATCCTCGGTGCGCAGGCCCGCCAGATCGTTGATGTCGAAAAACCGCCGGTAGTTGATCTCGTCGCTGGCGGTGCGCCAGTGGGCCAGCCGCCAGGCCTGACGTTCCAACAGCTCATGCAGCTGGCTGGCACTCCCATTGATCTCCGCCACCCGGAACTGGATGAGATCAGCCACCGCCGGATCGTCCCGATACAGGCCCAGCAAGCGCTGGCGCAGCAGCTCGCTGTCGCGATAACGCTCGACCACCGCGCTGCGCGACGTGTTGGCGCGCCGCGGCAGCTTGGCGAACGCCGTGCTGATGCTCGTCAGCTCGAGCCGCGACGCCTCGGACAAGGTGGCGTACGGCTGCGTGCCCGGCTTCGCCGACTCCCTCGCAGCGGCGTCCGCCGGCGGCTGCTGGGCGGCAGCGGCGGGCTTCAGCACCAACGCGTATTCTCGCGGATCGATGGGAAACAGGTGTTGGTAGTAGCGCACCCCGAAGCGGCCGTCTGTGCCGTCGAAGCCGAGCTGCAGATGGCCCTGATCGAGGATCTCGCCGTACGAGTCTCCCAGCACCGGGATCAACAGCTTGCCGGCCAGCGCCCGTTCCGGCGGCTCCCAGTCGATGTCGAAGAAGCAACTGTGCTCGGCGGCCTCGCCGTGCTCGAGCACGTCCAGCCACCAGGCGTTGTCGTCTCCCATGACCCCCATATGGTTCGGCACGATGTCCAGCACATGACTCATGCCCCGCGCCGCCAGCGCCGCCAGCCAGTCCCGGTGCGCCCGGCGGGAGCCGATGTCCACATCGATGGCGTCCGGATCGGTGACGTCGTAACCGTGCGCGCTGCCCGCCCGGGACTGCAGATACGGCGAGGCGTAGGCGTGACTGATGCCAAGGCCTGCCAGGTATGGGATCAGCGCCCGAGCGTCGTCGAAAGTGAAATCCTGATTCAGCTGCAGCCGATAGGTGGCCCGCGGCCAGCCGAGGGTGGCGACGCCCGCCGCGGGGGCCGATCGACGCTCCTCGACGATGCCCTGCATCAGGTCGCGCACCTGCGCGTTGGCCTCCAGATCCTCCAACGACACCGGTATCCGCCGGCGCCAGTTCGGATGCTCATTCACCGTGGCGGGCAGGTTCGCCTGCTCCGTCAGACCCAGGGCATCCTCGATCTGCACCAGTTGCAGCATGGCCGGGGAGCGGGCGAGAAAGCGATGCACCGGCGTCAGCAGGGTGTGCGGCGCGCCCTCCCGCGCCGGTTGCAAATGCGCCTCCTCCAGCGCCTGAAGCAGCCGGTCGCGGTCGCGCTCCCGGGTCTGGTAGGCCTCACGCTCGCTGTCTCTGGAGGGGAACAGGCTCAGCTGCGCGCGCCACTGCAGATCCCGCTCCTCCCACCAGCCGGCGAGTGGGGGCAGGTCGTGGGTACTGACCGCCACCACCGCCTGAGACGGATACGCGTGCGGCGGGCGAAACCCCTGATCGTCCTGCTCGAAGTACAGCAGCCGATAGGAAAGGATCTGCCGTCGGGCAAGGGCCGTCGTCACCTCCTCCGGCACCGTGCCCAGATCCTCGCCCACCACCATGCAGCGGTTGCGCTGGCTCTCCAGCGCGAGGATTCCCAGCAGATCGTCCAGCGGGTAGCGCACGTAGGCGCCGTCCGCGGCCTCCGCACCCTCGGGAATCCAGAACAAACGCATCAGCCCCATCACGTGGTCGATCCGCAGGGCGCTGGCGTAGCGCATGTTCTCCCGCAAGGTGTCGATGAACAGCGCGTAGCCGGATTCCACCAGGCCAAGGGGATTCTGCGGCGGCAACCCCCAGTTCTGGCCGTTCGGATTGTAAATGTCGGGGGGCGCGCCGATGGCGGCATCGAGCACATAGAGATGTTGGTTGGCCCAGGTTTCCGCCCCTTGGCGATCGACGCTTACGGCCAGGTCGACATAAAGACCTCCGGGAAGATCCTCGCCTTCCGCCTGCCGGGCTGCCGCCCGCAGCTGCTCCGCCGCGAGCCACTGCAACCAGCGGTGAAATTCCACCCGCTCCGCGTGAGTGGCGGCAAATCGCGCCACCGCCGCCGACGCCGGATCCTGGAACGCCCGCGGCCAGCTGGGCCAGCCGACCACCCGCGGATCCTCATGGTGAAAGTGTTCGTGCAACGCCTCGAACAGCGCGTGCCGCAACAGTTCGTCGCCCTCCGCTTCGCAGAAGCGGCGAAACGCTGCGTGACGCGCGCTTTCCGGATGGGAGCGAAAGTCGGCGAACGCCGCTTCGAGAACCCCCAGCTTGGTCTCGGCCACCCCCTCATAATCGATCAGCGAGCCGGCGCGCAGCTCGTTCAAGCTCTCCACCGTCGCCGGCGCTGTCAGCAACGCCCGGGCTCTGGTGCTGGCCCGCACCTCCGCTACCCGCTCCGGGTCGATGAACAGCACGTTGAGAAACAGCCGGCTCGACGGCGAGTAGGGGCTCGCGTGCTCGGGTCGCGCCGTGAACATGGCGTGCAGCGGGCTCAGCCCCAGCAGCGCGGCACCATGCCGCGCCGACGTGCGCACCAGCCCGGGAAGCGCGGAAAAATCGCCGATACCCCAATCGTGCGCGCGCCGCATGCCATACAGCTGCACCGCAAGGCCCCACCAGCGCGCCCCGTCGAGCAGCGCCTGAGGCAGGTAGCAGCGGCTGGGCACGACGATCAGCGACATGCTGGCGCGACGGGCGCCGGCGACGACTTCCAGGCGGTGATAACCGGTCGGCAGACGCAGATCCAGCGCCAGCGCCGCCGGCTCGACCTCCACCTCGGCAGCGACGCCAGCCGTCAGCTCCGCCACCCGAGCGGTGCCGGAATGCACCCGGCCGTGCTCCTCCAGCAGCCGCCAACCCAGCTCCGCTACGCCCGCCTCCGCCAGGCCACCAAGACCCACCGGCACGCGCAGCGGCGCCGACTCAAGCTGCACGCGCACCGGCTCGAGCAGCCGCCGGCGGCGCGCTTGCAGATAGGCCTCGAGGGAGCGACTCACCGCCGCCGCATCGGCCGCATCCACACCCATGGCCATGAGCAGCGC
>JBLRXD010000106.1:0-13814 GCA_047920935.1 Pseudomonadales bacterium
CGGCCAACGTCCGCCTCCCACCGCTCTGCCAGCCCCGACCGCACACACCCTCGGTAGGAGCGATCTCCTGATCGCGATCGCCCGCCGTTGGCCCGATGCCTGCCTCGGCTTCAGATTGCGACTGCTCTCGTCCAGACTACTGTCCATCCCATACCGCTCTGCCAGGACCAGCCGTACATTACGGCCGACGGTCGCTTGCGATCTCGCTCACTGCAGCACGTAGGGGGCGAGGCGCTTGCACGGGGCGCGGAGCGGGCCGGGGTGCTTGCACGAAGCCGTGTAGCGCAGCCGAACGGCGCAAATTGACGCCGTGCCGCTGCGTGACCACGGGTCACGCGGTGGCGCGGTGGCAATTTGTGGAGTGAGGGCAGCCCGGAGGGCCTGCGCGAGGCCGTGCAAGCACCCCGGCCCGTTCCGCGCCCCGGCCGAAGTGGACTTCGCCACCCGGAGGGCCTGCGCGAGGCCGTGCAGGCACCCCGGCCCGTTCCGCGCCTCGGCCAGACCCGTCGCCTCACCACATGGACGCAGTCGAAACGCTGCAACTCATGCAGATGGCGTAGCTGTGCCGCGGATCGTTCAGGCTCTGCAGTTGCCGCCATGCTTCACCCGCTCGCTGCATCAGCGGCGACATCGGGTGGCTGCGGCCGACCAGGCTTTCGAGCAGCGACACCGAGAGATTCTCCGCCAGCGCCCGCAGCAGCACGTCCCGCGGCCGCGTCGGCGGCTCGATGCGGCGCACGCCGAACTCGGTGAGCTCGGCCAGTTCGGCTGCCCGCGCGATGGCTGCGTCCAAGCCGCCGATACTATCCACCAGGCCGAGTTCCAGCGCCCGAGCGCCGAGCCAGACGCGGCCCTGAGCTACCACTTCCACGTCCTCGGGGCTCATGTCGCGGCCCCGGGCCACCAGACTCACGAAACGTTCGTACATGTGGTCCGCAGTGCTTTGCATCACCCTTACCGTGGAGTCGGGCAGGGTGGTGAGCAGGTTGATGCCAGAGAACTCGCTGGTTTTCACGCCATCGACGGTGATGCCGATCTCCGCGAGGCTGTGCTCGAAGGTGGGAATGATGCCGAACACCCCGATTGAGCCGGTGAGCGTGCTCGGCTCGGCGAAGATGGCGTCGGTGGTGGAGGCGATCCAGTACCCGCCGGAGGCCGCCACCGGGCCCATGGAGATCACCACCGGTTTGCCCATGAGCTGGGTGAGCTCCAACTCCTGACGGATGAGTTCGGAGGCGACGACGCTGCCCCCGGGGGTATCCATCCGCACCACCAGGGCGCCGATGCGCGCGTCTTCCCGCGCCTGGCGGATCAGCCGGGTGATCTGCTCCGCGGCGATGACACCGCGCAACTCCTGGCCCATCACCACCGGGCCCTGGGCGGTGATGACGCCGATTTGACTGCCGCGGCGTTGCTCCCGGGGAGGGCCGTTCACTGCCCGCAGATAGTCGCGGAAGCCGATCGCGTTGAAGTCGCCATCGCTGTCGTAACCGACCTCCTCACCGACGCGCACCCGGGCTTCGTCCGGGGTCAGCAGCTCGTCCACCAGGTGGTACTCGATGGCTGCGCGACCGACGTTGCCGTTGGCCTCGGCCACCGCTTCATCGTAGGCCTGGGTGTAGCGCTCGAAGCGCTCGGGGGCGATACGTCGATTCTCGAGGATGCGGCCGCTGTAGCGGTCCCACAGTGCGTGCACCAGCTCCCGGTTCGCCTCACGCACCGGCTCCGACATGTCGGTACGCAGGTACGGCTCGACGAACTCCTTATAGGTTCCCGCCTGGAAGACATTAATATCTACTTTAAGTTTATCAATCAACCCCTTGAAATACAGTTGATTGCTCTCGTAGCCCGGCAGCAGAACCTGCCCGAGGGGGTGCATGTAGATGGCATCGGCAAAGCTGGCCATCAGGTAGTGCTGCTGATCGTAGTAGGTACCGTAAGCCACCACCTGCTTGCCGGATTCGCGGAACGTCCGCAGCGCCTCGCCAACGGCGTCGGCATGGGCGACGGTGATGAACTGCAGGTCGTCCAGGTCGAGCACCAGCATGCTGATGCGGTTATCGGCGCGGGCGTACTCCAGCGCGTCGAGGATGTCGCTGAGCTCGGTTTCTTCCTGGGCGCCGGTGGGCACCAGCAGTTGGCCTATGGGGTCGACGGGAGAGCGTTGCTCGACGACCACGCCCCGGGGATCCAACACCAGAGCGCCGCCCTCCGGCACCTCCGGGGTCGGCGTACGCGGGAACAGCAGCAGCAGCACGAACAGCAGCGCGCCGAAGAAGATGATGTTGGAGAGGATGATCCGAACCCGGCTGATGGCGCTGCCGATTCTGGACCAGCGACTGGGTTTGCTGTCTTCGCTCATGGTACCGCTTCGCTGAGAACAACCTGCAAGCCTACCATGACGGCGGGCATCGGCCGCAGTTACATGCAACCTTCGAGCCGCACCTGCCGCCGGCCTTGTCGCGCCGGGATGGTTGTGCTGAAGTTCGCTCGCAGCCCGGCACCTGTGGGGTTGCAGGGGCGATCTCCCGATCGCGATGGCTTTGAGGAATCCGCATGAGCAGCATCTACGACACCGACCTGGGTCGGAATCCGGCCAACTACGTGCCGCTGAGCCCGCTGTCGTTGTTCCGCCGCACCCGGGACATCTATCCGGATCAGCCGTCGGTGGTGTACGGCGCGCGCCGCTATACCTGGTCGCAGACCTACGACCGCTGCGTGCGCCTGGCCGATGCGCTGCGCGGCCAAGGCGTGGGCCGCGGCGACAGCGTGGCCATCCTCGCTGCGAACATCCCGGAGATGTTCGAAGCGCACTTCGCCGTGCCCATGGCGGGCGCGGTGCTCAATGCCATCAATATCCGCCTGGACGCCGCCACCGTGCGCTTCATCCTGCAGCATGGCGAGGCCAGGGTGCTCCTGGTGGACCGGGAGTTCGGTCCGGTGGCAGAGGAGGCTCTGGCGGGCATGGACGCGCCGCCCCTGGTGGTGGGCATCGACGATGCCAGCTGCGCCAGCGGCAAGCTGATCGGAGAGATGGATTACGAGAGCCTGTTGCAGCAGGGCACCGAGGGGGCGCCCTGGCAACTGCCCGCGGACGAGTGGGACGGCATCGCCCTGAACTACACCTCCGGCACCACCGGCAACCCCAAGGGCGTGGTGTATCACCACCGAGGCGCCTATCTGAACGCAGTGTCCAACGCGTTGACCTGGAACATGGGCGAGCGCCCGGTGTATCTGTGGACGCTGCCCATGTTCCACTGCAACGGCTGGTGCTTTCCCTGGACTCTGGCCGCCACCGCCGGCACCTCGGTATGCCTGCGCCAGGTGCGAGCCGATCTGGTGTTCGACGCCATCGCCAGCCACCGGGTCAGCCACTTCTGCGGCGCGCCCATCGTGCTCAACACGCTGCTTTCCGCGGACGCCGAGCTCAAGGCTCGCGTCACCCACGAGGTGAAGGTGATGACCGCAGGGGCGGCCCCGCCAGCCGCGGTGATCGCCGGCATGGAAAAGCTCGGCATGCGCGTCACCCACGTCTACGGCCTCACGGAAACCTACGGCCCCGTCACCCTGTGTGCCTGGCAGGGCGACCGCTGGGACCATCTGCCCGACGACGAGCAGGCGAACCTGAAAGCCCGTCAGGGGGTGCGCGGTCACATGCTCGAGGGGCTGATGGTGGCCGACCCCGAGACCCTGGAGCCGGTGCCTCAGGACGGCACCACCATGGGCGAGGTGTTCATGCGCGGCAACAACGTCATGAAGGGTTATCTGAAGAATCCGCAAGCCACCGCGGAGTCGTTCGCCGGTGGCTGGTTCCACTCCGGCGACCTGGCCGTATGGCACGAAGACGGCTACATCCAGATCAAAGACCGATCCAAGGACATCATCATCTCGGGCGGTGAAAACATCTCCAGCATCGAGGTGGAAGACGTGCTCTACCGCCACCCGAAGATTCAGGAGGCCGCGGTGGTGGCGAAAACCGACGACAAGTGGGGCGAAACCCCGTGCGCGTTCGTCACCCTGCGCGCCGGCGCCGAGGCCACGGCGGCCGAGATCGTCCAGTACTGCCGCGACAACCTGGCGCACTTCAAGGCGCCGCGGCACGTGGTGTTCGGCGAGCTGCCGAAAACCTCCACCGGCAAGATCCAGAAGTACGTGCTGCGCCAGCAGGCGGAAACGCTGTGAGCGCCTTGCCCGAGAGCCCACTGTGGCGCTGGGGCGAGTTGTGCGAGGCCCTGGGCCTGCCGCTGGCCGACGGCCCGGACGTGACCGGCATCAGCATCGACTCGCGCAAGACCCGCCCGGGGGATCTGTTCATCGCCCTCACCGGCGATCCCGGGTCACGCTTCAACCCGAGCCAGCGCTCCGATCGCGACGGCCATGACTTCATCGCCGCCGCCATCGCCAATGGCGCGGTCGGGGTGCTGGTTCACGACGGCAGGCAGCACGGGGTGGCGCAACTGGACGTGGCCGATACCCTGGATGCGCTGTGGGCGTTGGGCGCGGCCGCGCGCGCGCGGCTGCAGTGCCCGGTGGTGGCGGTCACCGGCAGCAGCGGCAAGACCACGGTCAAAGGTTTTCTTACCGCCGCCACGGGCGGCTTCGCCACGGCCGGCAGCCTCAACAACCACCTGGGGGTGCCGCTGTCGCTGGCGCTGACCCCGCGGCAGGCGCCGGCGGCGACATTCGAGATCGGCACCAACCACCCGGGCGAGATCGCGCCGCTGTCACGGCTGGTGCAGCCGGATGTCGCCGTGGTGCTCAACGTGCATCCTGCACATCGTGCCAACTTCGCGAGCATGGCGCAGCTGATGCAGGAAAAGTTGAGCATTGCTGAAGGGTTAGGTGCGAAAGGTAATCTCGTTATTGAAGAGTCTCTGACCGGTGAGCGAGTGCCTGAAGGGGTGCGCGTGACGCGCTTTGGCCGCGGCGCGGAGGCGCGCGTACGGCTGCTGGAACTGCACCAGCGCCACGCCAGCTTCGAGCTCGACGGGCAGCGACTGACGGCGCACGTACCGGGCGGCGGCGAGCATCGCGCGATGTCGCTGGCAGCCGTGCTGGGCGTGCTTGCGGTACTGGGGCTCGACCTGACCCCCGGGCTGAGCCTTGCCGATACGCTGATCCCGGCGGGGCGGGGCCAGGAGCATCAGGTCGCCGGCATCGTCGTCATCGACGACAGCTACAACGCCAATCCGGCGAGTATGAAGGCGGCCCTGCTGGGGTTGCAGGGGCGCCCGGAACGGCGGCGTTTCGCGTTGCTGGGCGAGATGCTCGAGCTGGGCGAGGAGAGCGCCGACTTTCATCGCGGGCTGGCCGCGCTGGCCGGGTCGCTGGATGGGGTGTTCTGCGTCGGCGCCGGCATGGAGAGCCTGCATGCGGCGCTGCCGCCCGAGCGTCGCCTCGGTTACCAGGCGCAACCCGACGATGCGCTGCTGGCGCGCCTCGCCGCCACCCTGGGGGCCGGAGACGTGCTGCTGGTCAAAGGGTCGAACCGGGTGTTCTGGGCGCGCGGCTATGTGGGTCGGGTGCTGGAGGCCCTGTCTGCGGCAGGCCGCTGAAGAGATGGCGATAAAAAAAGCCCGGGCTCCGCAGAGCGCCGGGCTAATCGTAGGAGTCACGCATGAGAGCGCAAGCTCTCTCGATCGAAACCCGCCGAGTAAGGGGGAGGGGAGAGTTGCAGGTTCCGATGGGGTCAGTTAAGCAGACTCCAACCGGGCAAAAAGGAACTGCGTCACGTCCTGAGAGTCCACACCGCTAACAGGGGCTCTCCCGCAGTCGTGTCGCCGCCAACGCGGCCGTGGCATACTCGCTCGACGCCTGGCGGCAAACTCGGACGCAATACATGATCGTAGATGGCCACGGACGCCGGTTCCGCAACCTGAGGGTTTCGCTGACAGCGGCGTGCAACTACGCCAGCACCTACTGCGTGCCCAACGGCCAGCGGCTGCAGCCGGCCGCCCATGAGCTCTCGGCGAATGATCTGGTGTATGCGGTGCAATTGCTGGTGGATGCCGCCGGCATCGAAAAACTCCGCCTCACCGGCGGCGAGCCGCTGTTGTCGCCGAAATTCGACGAGCTGTTGCCGGCGGTGATGAAGCTGCCGCTGTCTGACGTCTCGGTGACCACCAACGGCCAGCTGATCCAACGCAAGGCCGACCTGATCGTCAGCGCGGGGCTGAAACGCATCAACATCAGCCTCGACACGCTGGATCCGGAGCGATTCCGCGCCATCGCCCGCAGCGGCGACCTGGCCACCGTGCTGGCGGGGGTGGAGCTGCTCCGCGACGCCGGCCTGAAGATCAAGATCAACATGGTGCCCATGCGCAGCCAGAACGCGGATCAGGTTCTGCCGATGCTCGATTACTGCCTGGAGCGCGGCATCGAACTGCGCTTCATCGAGCTGATGAACATGGGCCATCTGCGGCACGGCAACGCCTTCCAGCGCGACTTCTTCGGTATGGACGAGCTGCTCGAGACCATCGCCAGCCGCTATGCCTTCACCCGCACCGACGCCCCCTACGACTCAACCGCAGTGCGCTTCGAGATTCCCGATCACGGCTTTTTCGGCATCATCGCCAACGAATCCGAGCCGTTCTGCAGTTCGTGCACCCGGCTGCGGCTGTCGTCCAACGGCTTCCTCTATGGCTGTCTGTCGAATGCCGCCAATCACGACATGAAGCCGCTGCTGCAACTGCCCGAGCACCAGGCCATGGCGCAACTGCAGGCCGTGCTGGTGCGGGCGCTGGCCGACAAGCAGGATCTCAGCTTCAAAGGCGAAGTGACCGTGATGAAATTCATCGGCGGCTGACGTCATCTTTCGAGGAGCCATGCCATGAGCGACGTGGAAAATCTGTTCGAAACGCTCGAGGGCCTGCAGGCCGACAAGAAGCTGCCGCCGGTGCAGCAGTGGCAGCCGGAGCGCGCCGGCACCATCGACATCCGCATCGCCGAGGACGGCAGCTGGTATCACGACGGTGCGCCATTCCGGCGCGACACTTTGGTGAAGCTGTTCTCCACGGTACTGCGCAAGGATGGCGACCGTTACTACCTGGTCACGCCGGCGGAAAAGCTCGAGATTCAGGTAGAAGACGCGCCGTTCGTCGCCGTCAACATGGAGGTGAAAGGCCAGGGCAAGGATGCCGAGCTGCTGTTCACCAGCAACGTCGACGACCACGTGGTAGCCGATGCCGAGCATCCGCTGACGGTCGAGCAGCGCGACGGCCAGCCGCGGCCCTACGTGCGCATTCGCGACGGCCTCGATGCCCTCATCAACCGCGCCGTGTTCTACCGCCTGGTGGAGCAGGGCCTCCACGAAGGTGACGAGCTGGTGGTCTACAGCCGCGGCACCCGGTTCTCCCTCGGCCGAACCAGCACCTGACCCGATCCGGTAGGAGCGATCTCCAGATCGCGATCGGGAGATCGCTCCCACAGTGCGCGGATCACATGTTCGGGTAATTCGGCCCGCCGCCGCCTTCCGGCACCACCCAATTGATGTTCTGCGCCGGATCTTTGATGTCGCAGGTCTTGCAGTGCACGCAGTTCTGGGCGTTGATCTGAAAGCGCTTGCCACCGTTGTCTTCCACTACCTCGTAGACGCCGGCCGGGCAGTAACGCTGCGCCGGCTCGTCGTACTTCGGCAGATTCTCGGCGATGGGGATGGACGGATCCTTCAGCTGCAGGTGGCAGGGCTGATCTTCCTCGTGGTTGGTGTTCGAGATGAACACCGACGAGAGTTTGTCGAATGAGATCACGCCGTCGGGCTTGGGATAGTCGATGGGCTTGGCGTCGGCAGCGAGCTTCAGCGTGGCGTGATCGGGGGTCGGATCGCTCATCGTGTAGGGTGCATTGCCGCGAATGAGCTGATCCACAAAGGCGTAGGCGGCGCCGCCGAGAACGCCGAATTTGTGCAGCGCCGGGCCGACGTTGCGCGACCGCTGCAGCTCCTCGTGCAGCCATGAGCCCTCCACCGCCTCGCGGAACTCCGGCAGTTCGCGACCGGGCTCGCCGGCCTCGCCGAGATTCCGGTAGACGGTTTCGGCGGCCAGCATGCCGGATTTCATGGCGGTGTGGCTGCCCTTGATCTTCAGCACGTTGAGGAAGCCGGCATCGTCACCCACCAGCAGCGCGCCGGGCACGCTGAGCTTGGGCAGCGCCTGGATGCCGCCCTTGGCGATGGCCCGGGCGCCGTAGGAAATGCGCGTGCCGCCGGCGAGGGTCTCGGCGATCAGCGGGTGATGCTTCCAGCGCTGAAATTCGTCGAACGGGCTCAGATGGGGGTTCTTGTAGCTGAGATCGACGATCAGCCCCAGGGCCACCTGATTGTTCTCGAGGTGGTACAGGAACGAGCCGCCGGTGGCGGAGCTGGCCAGATGACCCAGGGGCCAGCCCACCGTGTGCACCACCTTGCCCGGTATGTGCTTCTCGGGATCGATGTCCCACAACTCCTTCAGGCCGATGGCGTAGTGCTGGGTGCCGGCATCCGCGGCGAGATCGAACTTGCTGATGAGCTGCTTGCCCAGATGGCCGCGGCAGCCTTCCGCCAGAATGGTGTATTTGGCGAGGAGCTCGTATCCGGGGGTATAAGTGCCCTTTTGCTCGCCGCTGGCGCTGACGCCCAGGTCACCGGTGGCTACGCCGCGCACGCTGCCGTCGTCGTTGTAGAGGATCTCGGCGGCCGCGAAGCCGGGGAAGATGTTGACGCCCAGCGCCTCCGCCTGCTCCCCCAGCCAGCGACACAGGTTGCCCAGGGAGATGGCGTAGTTGCCCTCGTTGTGGGAATCCTTGGGTACGAACAGGCTCGGCACCTTGATGCGGTTGGTGTCGTTGACCAGATAATAGACCTCGTCATGGGTGACCGGGTTGTTGATCGGAGCCCCCCGTTCCATCCAGTCGGGAAACAGCTCGTTCAGGGCCGTGGGCTCGAGCACCGCTCCGGAAAGGATGTGGGCGCCGATTTCCGAACCCTTCTCCACCAGGCAGACCGACAGTTCCCGGCCGTCCCGCTCCGCCAGCTGCATCAGCCGGCAGGCCGCGGACAGCCCGGAAGGGCCGCCGCCGACGATGACCACGTCGAACTCCATGGACTCCCGCGCCCCACCTTCCATGCATCACACTCCGAACTAATGTTAAGGCGAGAGTATATCCGGGATCCAAGGGCCCGACACGACCCATCTCGGGCGCCGCCGTTGGTAACCTTGACCTTGTGGCAGCGCACAAGCCAAAATACGCGGCCCCAAATTGGGGCGGTGGGGCCACCAGGGTCGGAAAAGGTGGCCTTTGTTTTGCTTTTCTTGTTAATCCGAATTGCTCGAGGCATTCATGAAGGTACTGGTTCCAGTCAAGCGCGTAGTGGACTACAACGTCAAAGTCCGCGTTAAGCCGGACAAAAGCGGCGTTGATCTGAACAACGTCAAGATGTCCGTCAACCCGTTCTGCGAGATCGCCATCGAAGAAGCGGTGCGCATGAAGGAATCCGGCGCGGCGGAGGAAGTCGTCGCTGTTTCCGTTGGTAGCAAGGCATCGCAAGAGCAACTGCGCACTTGCCTGGCTCTGGGCGCCGATCGCGCCATCCTCATCGAGACCGATGCCGACGCCCAGCCCCTGGGTATCGCCAAGGCGCTTGCGGCTCTGCAGGAGCGCGAGAAGGCCGACGTCATCATCTTCGGCAAGCAGAGCATCGACGGCGACAACAGCCAGACCGGTCAGATGTTCGCGGCGTTGACCGGCCTGCCGCAGGGCACGTTCGCCTCCAAAGTCACCGTCGCCGACGGCAAGCTCGAAGTCATCCGCGAGGTCGATGGCGGCCTGCAGACGGTGCGCATCAGCCTCCCCGCGGTGGTTTCCACCGACCTGCGCTTGAACGAGCCGCGCTACGCATCGCTGCCGAACATCATGAAGGCGAAGAAAAAGCCGCTCGACGTCGTTACGCCCGAGGAGCTGGGCGTCGATCTGACGCCCACCGTCGAGGTGCTTTCCGTAGAGGCTCCGGCAGAGCGCAAAGGCGGCATCAAGGTCGAGAGCGTCGAAGAACTGGTCGACAAATTGAAGAACGAAGCGAAGGTGATTTCATGAGCAGCATCCTGGTCGTAGCCGATCATGACAACGAATCCTTGAATGCCGCCACCCGGGTGACCGTGGCCGCGGCCGGCCAGGTGGGCGGTGACGTGCACGTGCTGGTGGCGGGTGAAAACTGTCGTGCCGTCGCCGAAGCCGCCGCTGCGGTGCCAGGCGTCGGCAAGGTGCTGCTGGCCGACAATCCGCTCTACGGGCACGGCCTGGCGGAAAATCTGGCGCTGCTGGTGACGGAACTTGCCGCCGACTACAGCCACGTGATGACCTCGCACTCCGCCATGGGAAGAAATTTCCTCCCACGGGTTGCCGCTCTGCTCGACGTGGCGCAGATCTCCGACATCCAGGAAGTCGTCAGCGAAGACACCTTCCGGCGGCCGATCTATGCGGGCAACGCCATCGCCACGGTCAAATCCAACGACGCCAAGAAGGTCGTTTCGGTGCGTGGAACGTCCTACGATCCGGCGCCGGCGGAAGGCGGCTCCGCCAGCATCGACGAGGTCTCTGCGGCGCATGACGCCGGTATTTCCAGCTGGGTGAAAGACGACATCGTCGCCAGCGAGCGCCCGGAGCTCACCTCGGCCCGCGTCATCATCTCCGGCGGGCGGGGCATGCAGAACGGTGAAAACTTCAAGCTGCTCGACGGCATTGCCGACAAACTCGGTGCCGCCATCGGCGCTTCCCGCGCCGCGGTCGACGCCGGCTTCGTTCCCAACGACATGCAGGTGGGGCAAACGGGCAAGATCGTCGCGCCTGATCTGTACATCGCGGTCGGCATCTCGGGCGCCATTCAGCACCTGGCCGGCATGAAGGACAGCAAGGTCATCGTCGCCATCAACAAAGACGAAGACGCGCCGATTTTCCAGGTCGCCGACTACGGCCTGGTCGCGGATCTGTTCCAAGCATTACCGGAGCTCGACGAGCGCCTGTAACGATCCGCCCCTGGGGGGCGGGCGGATAACGGTCCCGCCCCTCGGCGGGAACCCGCCAGACGAGGCGGGGGGGGTTCGCCCTTGACGGGCGGATAATCGCCCTGCGGGGCCCGTAGACGTGTTGAGGGACACGTTTAGCAGTAACAATACGGGAGTCAATAATCTTGGCAGTTTACGAACTGAACGACGGTCAGCTACTGCGGGTTGCTCGAAGCATCGACGGCAAGCTGCGCCAGCAGTACTTCAGCATGATCGGACTGAACAAGACGCAGCAGCGTCAGGTACGCAAGGACGCCAAAGCTCTGGACGAGGCCTGGCAGGAAGAGCAGGAGAAGGCGCGGGCGAAGCGCATCCGCGAAGCTGCAACCGATCAGCAGCACAGCACCGGCGTGCGCGGGATCAACGTGGTCCGCCGGCCTTCAGCAGCCTTCCGGGTGCAGGTTCAGACTGGCGGAAAGTCTCACGTGCGTGAGTTTTCCATCAAGCGACTGGGCGCGGACAAAGCCTGGGGGCAGGCCACCAAGTTCCTGGCCGAGTGCCGGGGCTACAAATCCGTGCCCAAAGCCTGGGCCACACGGCGACCCGAAGTCGGCTGAAATCCCGCCCGTAGGAGCGACCAAGCGGCCTGCGGCCGCCGCGGTCGCTTGAGGAAAAGCGGAGTTTTCCATGAAAGCGGTCTCCAGACCGCGATTGAGTCCCCGTGATGTCGCGGTCTGGAGACCGCTCCTACAGTCGTTGAACTCCTCAGCTGAAGCGTTTGGCGGTATACCAGGTGACCGGGCGGGCGTGGTCGTGCACTTCGTCCGCCACATCCAGCACCAGGGCAAACAGCGCCATGCGCACCAGAACGCCGTTGTCGGTCTGGCGGAAGATGGCCAGGTTGGGGTTCTCGATGAGGTCGTCGTCGAGCTCCTGGGCCTGGGCCCGGGAATCCCGGGGCAGGGGGTGCATGATCACCGTGTTGGGCTCGCAGTGCTGGGTGTAGATGGCCTGGTTCAGCCGGAACAGCCCGCGGTAGCGGTCGGCCTCGATCTGCGAAGGAAAGCGTTCTTCCTGCGTGCGGGTCACGTAGATGATGTCGACGTGGTCGATGCCCGGCTCCAACTGGGTGTACAGCGACACCTTGTGGCCGGCCTCGCGCAGCGTCTCGACGGTTTCGTCCGGCAGCCCCAATCCCGGCGGCGCCACCAGCTTGTAGTCGACGTTGTCGTACAGCGACAGCAGCTTGCATAACGAGTGCACGGCGCGCCCGTACTTGAGGTCGCCCACCATGGCGATGCGCAGGTTGTCGATGCCGCGCTCGCGGCTGCGCAGTTCTTTGCGGATGGTGTACAGATCGAGCAGCGCCTGGCTGGGGTGCTCGTTCGGCCCGTCACCGGCGTTGAGCACCGGCACCCGGCTGGCCCGGGCGAACTCGCTCACCGAACCCGCCTCCGGATGGCGCATGGCGATCACGTCGCTGTAGCCGGAAAGCACCCGGGCGGTATCGTGCAGCGATTCGCCCTTGGTCAACGACGATGCCTTCACCTCCGTGGTCTCGCGCACCTCGCCACCGAGCATATTGAAGGCGCAGCCGAAGGAGATCCGTGTGCGGGTGCTGGGTTCGAAGAACATGTTCGACAGAATCGCGCCTTCGAGCACCCGGGTGATGCGGCGGCGAAAGGCGTAGGGCGCCATTTCGTCCGCCACCGCGAAGATCTGCTGGATATCGCCGCGATCGAACTGGTCGACTGAAAGAATGTGACTTCCGACGAAGTTCACGAAGCTGACCCCCGGATACCCGTGTGAAGCTGGCGATTGGTTGCGAAGCGTGCGCAATAGTAATCAAAATGACACGCCTCCCACCAGAAAAAACCCGTACAATCCCGCCTCGCCGCAGCTCGCCCTGCCGGTTCTGCCTACGGCCACAGCTGCTATGATTCAGCCATGCCCCATCCTCGAGAGAGGCTGCCTATGAGCGAAGCACATCAGGAACCGCTGGATACCGAGATTCCAGCGGGAACGGAGATACCGCGACTGCTGCCGTTTGCCTTTGCCCGCCGCTTCGGGGCGGTGATCGTCGACGAAACCGGCGACCAGGGGCAGGCCATGGTGGCCTGCAAGACTCAGCCGAGCCTCACCACCCTGGCGGAGATCAAGCGGTTCGCCAACCGCCCCACCACCATCCGCATGGTCACCGAGGAGGAGTTCGAATCCCTGCTGGGCCGCACCTACGCCCGCGACAGTTCCGCTGCGCGGCAGATGGTAGAGGACATGGGCGACGACATGGATCTCGCCAGTCTGGCGGATTCGGTGCCGGAAACCGAAGACCTGCTGGAGCAGGAAGACGACGCTCCGATCATCCGGCTGATCAACGCGCTGCTGGCGGAGGCCATCCGCGAAAATGCCTCCGACGTGCACATCGAGACGTTCGAGCGCGATCTGGTGGTGCGCTTCCGGGTGGATGGGGTGATGCGCGAGGTGGTTCGCCCCAAGCGCCAGCTGGCGCCGCTGCTGGTGTCACGTATAAAGGTCATGGCGCGCCTGGACATCGCCGAGAAGCGCATCCCCCAGGATGGGCGCATATCTTTGCGAATCGGCGGCCGGGAAGTCGACGTGCGGGTATCGACGCTGCCGTCCAGCAATGGCGAACGCGTGGTGATGCGGCTCCTCGACAAGCAGGCCGGGCGGCTGCGGCTCGAAAACCTCGGCATGGACGACAAGACCCTGGCGCGGCTGCGCGACATCGTCAACAAACCCCACGGCATCTTTCTGGTCACCGGACCCACCGGCTCGGGGAAGACCACCACGCTGTACTCGTCGCTGGCGGAGCTCAGC
>JBLRXD010000107.1:0-13692 GCA_047920935.1 Pseudomonadales bacterium
TGAGTTCGGCACCGTCTCGGACGGCAGGCAGTTGGTGATGACCTTTCTGGAGCAGTGGGCGTATCGACATGGGCTGCGCGACGATCCGGCCTGCCACGACATCGTCTGGGGCTACCGCTGCTGCTTTACCCCCGACGATGCCGCGTGGGTTGATGGCTGCATGAGTCGCGGGCGCGAACTGCTGCGCGCGGCGGTCGAGGCGGTGAGCGGTTGGCCGCCCCGATGAGCGACCCGCTGATCACCCTCGAGGAAATTCGTGCGGCCGCCGGGCGCATCCGCGGCCACGTCATCCGCACCCCGCTGGTGCCCATGTCCGGCGCCGGCGTGCTGCTCAAGGCCGAGAGTCTTCAGCCGTCGGGCGCCTTCAAGTTGCGCGGTGCGTTCAACACCTTGTTGCAGCTGCCGGAGGCGGCGCGCGAGCGGGGGGTGGTGGCGCACTCCAGCGGCAATCATGCAATCGCCGTCGCCATGGCCGCCGGCGTGCTGGGGGTGCCGGCAACCATCGTCATGCCCGCGGATGCGCCGCAGGTAAAGCTCGCCTGGACGCGGGCGCTCGGCGCCCGGGTGGAGATCGTCGGGCCCGCCAGCAGCGAGCGCTCCGCCCGCGCGGCGGCGCTGGCGGAAGCTCACGGATTGTCCATGATTGAGCCGTACGACGCGCGCACGGTGCTCGCCGCAACGGGCACCATCACCCTGGAGATTCTCGAGGATCTCGCCAGCGAGCAACCGATCGAACTCTACGTGCCGGTGTCGGGCGGCGGCTTGATCGCTGGAGTCGCGGCGGCAGCCAAGCACAGCAGGGCATCCATTCGGGTGATCGGGGTCGAGCCGGAACTTGCCGCCGATGCGCTTGCCAGCCGCATGGCCGGCGCCCGCACGAGCCTGCCCGGGGAGCAGATGGCCCGGACTTTGGCGGACGGGCTGCGGGTGCAGATCGTCGGCGCCCTGCCGTGGCCGCACATCGAGGCCTTCGTCGACGAACTGGTGACCGTCACCGAGGCGGAGATCCTCGAGACCATGCGCCGCGTGGCATTCGAGGCGCGGCTGGTGGCCGAACCAAGCGGCGCGGTACCGGTGGCGGCCGCGCTGGCTGGTCGTGGTGGCGCCGGGGGCCCACCGGCGCGGCGGGTGGCGATCCTCTCCGGGGGCAATGTGGACCCGGATCTGCTGGCGCGCGCGCTCGGTTAGCCGTGCGCCGAGCTTGAGCACGCGCCTCGGTTAGCCGCGCGCTAGGCCTGGGCGCGCGGATCCTTCTGTTTGCCGCGCAGCAGAACCCCCGGTAGCGCGCCGGTGTGCTGCCCGTCGCGGAAGATCACCCGCCCCGATTTGACCGTCGCCTCCAGCCCGTTCGCCTGCTGCAGGAAGCGCCGCCCGCCCGCGGGCAGATCCGCCACGATGTAGGGCGTGCGCAGGGCCAGCTTGTCGAAGTCGATGACGTTGAGGTCCGCCACCATGCCCTCCGCGACCAGGCCGCGATCGAGCAGCGAGTAAAGTTCCGCCGGCTGCCGGGTGAGCATGTGAATCGCCGTCTGCAGCTCGATCTCGCCGCGCTCTTTCACCCACTTGGTGAGCACGTAGAGGTTGGCGCTGGTATCGCAGATCGAGCCGACGTGAGCGCCGCCGTCGCCAAGCGCCACCACCGTGTTCTGATGTTTGAGCAGAGCCGGTATGTTCTCGGTGAAGTTGGTCGCCGGTATGTAGATCAGATTGGCGCCGTCGTTGCCGAGGAAGTAGTCGTAGAGCCACTGTTGCGGATCGCGGCCCTCGGCGGCAGCCCGGGCGGCTACCGAGTTGCTCGGGGCGGGCAGGTAGTTGATCGGCTCCTCGAGCGGGTACATGGCGTCGAAGCGCTGCTCGAAGATGCGCACGAACATGTGTGGGTTGACGTTCTGCTCTGCGAGGATGCGCTCGCGCACCTCCGGGTCGCGCAGTTGCGCGAGCCGCTCCGCCGGCGGCAGCGCCGCCAGCCGCAGGTAGGTCGGCCGGCGCGAGAACGGGCTCATCGAAGCGGGATGACCCATCAGCATCCCCACCGGCCGCGACAGCACCTGGCCCCGAATGTCGACGCCCTCGGCCTGGGCGGCTTCGATGTTCTGCAGGTGGTACTGCCACAGCGGCGTGCCGTTCGGCGCGCTGCTGCCGAGATCGAGCAGCGTGAAGGTGCCCCGGGCACCAGTGGCCCGGCTGGTGTGCCGCAGGATGTCGAACTCGGCGTCCGGGTCCTCCCAGTCGGAGATGAGCTGGAACACGTGGCCCGCATCGCCCGAGAGCGCCTCGCCGAGCTGCTTGAGTTCTTCGGTGGCGGCCTTGTAGGTGGGAATGTAGTCGCCCGTGCTGCTGCGATGCACCAGGGTGCGCGAGGTCGAGAAGCCGACCGCGCCGGCGGCCAGCCCCTCGACGATGACCTGGCGCATGCCGGCGATGTCCTCGGGCGTTGCCGGTTCGCGATTGACGCCGCGCTCGCCCATCACGAATACCCTGACCGGGCCGTGGGGCACCAGCGCGGCGACGTCGATGTCGCGGGCGCGGCCGTCGAGGGCGTCGAGGTACTCGGGGAAGGTCTCCCAGTTCCAGGCAAGCCCCTCGGCCAGCGCGGTGCCGGGAATCTCCTCCACCCCTTCCATCAGCTCGATCAGCACCTCATGGTCTTTGCGGTGGCAGGGTGCGAAGCCGACGCCGCAGTTGCCCATGACCACCGTGGTGGTGCCGAGGTTGGAGGACGGCGCGAGGTGGTCGTCCCAGGTGGCCTGGCCGTCGTAGTGGGTGTGCACGTCGACGAAGCCCGGCGTGACGATGCGCCCGCGGGCGTCGATCTTCTCGGCGGCGGTGGCGTCGGCCGCGGGGGCGAGCGAGACGATGCGCCCGTCCTTCACGGCAATGTCGCAGGGTCGGGGCGCGGCCCCGCTGCCGTCGATCAAGGTGCCGCCGAAGATGATGAGGTCGTAGTCGGACATGTGTGATCCCTCCCGTGATCCGTGTCGGGCGTTGCCCGTGGTGATCGATCGACTATACACCGGAATGCTGTAACCTCGACGCTCCCGAAACTCATTGAGGCGATAGACAACATGTTCAGTCATATCATGGTCGGTGCGAACGACGTGCAGGCGTCGAAGAAGTTCTACGATGCGGTGCTGGGCGCACTGGGTCACAAGCCCGGCGTCGTGGATCCGAAAGGCCGCTGCTTCTACATGACGCCGACCGGCATCTTCTCTATCACCCCGCCGATCGACGGCGAGCCGGCCAGCCATGGCAACGGCAGCACCATCGGATTCGCGGCCGCGAGCCCGGCAGCGGCGGATGCCTGGCATGCGGCCGGGATCGCCAACGGCGGCACGACCTGCGAAGACCCGCCCGGCGAGCGCGCCGGATCAGGCCTGTACCTCGCCTATCTGCGCGATCCCTCCGGCAACAAGATCTGCGCGCTGCACCGATTGGGTGCCTGAGTCATCTCCCCGCCATCGGCGGGGAGTTCCCCCCCGAGTCGGCCAACCTTCCAAGGTCGGCCGACCTTCCAGAGTCGGATGGTCTGTTACCATCGCGCAATTACTCGAGTTGAGGCAGCGCGATGAAGTACAACCGCCTGGGCCGCAGCAGCATCGTCGTCTCCGACATCTGCATGGGCACCATGACCTTCGGCACCGGCGCGGACGAGAAGACCGCGTTCGAGATTCTCGACCGTTCTTTCGATGCCGGTATCGACTTCTACGACACGGCGGAAAACTACCCGGTACCGCCTGATCCGGAATACGCCGGCCGCACCGAGGAGATCGTCGGCCGCTGGATGAAGACCAAGCCTCGGGATGCCCTGATCATCGCCACCAAGGTCTCCGGGCCCAGCCACGGCTGGATCAAGGCAGCCGTACGTCAGGGCAAGACGGCGCTGGATCGGCACAACATCGTGCGCGCGGTGGAAGCGAGCCTCGAGCGATTGCAGACCGACTACATCGATCTGTACCAGACCCACTGGCCCGACCACGGCACGCCCTACGATGAAATTCTCGCGGCGCTGGACGACCTGGTTCGGTCCGGCAAGGTTCGGATCCTCGGCTGCAGCAACGAAACCACCTGGGGGCTGACCAAGAGCCTGATGGTGTCGGAGGCGCTCGGCATCGCCCGATACGAGACCATTCAGAACAACTTCAGCCTCAACAACCGGCGCTTTGAGGACGAGTTGGCTCAGGCCTGCCGGCAGGAGCAGGTGAGCCTCATTCCGTACTCGCCCCTGGCGGGCGGCGTGCTCTCGGGCAAGTACAACGGCGGCGCCGAACCGGAGGGCGCGCGGTTCTCGCGTTACCTGTCGATGGGCGGGCGTCAGGCTGCCATGGTCAAACGCTTCATCAACGACAGAACGCTGGCGTCGACGACGGCCTTCATGAAGATCGCGCAGGATGCGGGCCTGGCGCCGGTGACCCTGGCCACGGCCTGGAGCAAGCAGCACGATTTCGTCGCTTCCACCATCGTCGGCGCCACCCGGGTGGACCAACTCGACGAGATCTTCGCCGCTGCGGACGTCACGCTCTCCGCTGAGGTGCTGGCTGCCATCGACGCGGTTTCCAAAGAGATCCGCTACCCGATGGGCTGACGCGGCTCGATGGGCCGAGCCTCCCCGGGCACTTCAGGAGACGGATGATGACGATTACCGGAGAGTGCTTCTGCGGCGCCGTCAGGTACGAAATCGCGGGCCCGCTGCGGGATGCGAGATCGTGTCACTGTTCCCGATGCCGCAAGGCCTTCAGCGCCCAGGCATCGGCTTATGCGCTGGTCGATACCGCCGATTTCCAGTGGGTGGCGGGCGAGGAATTGCTCACCAGCTACGCAAGTCACGCGGGATTCGGGTTGCGCTTCTGCAGTGTCTGCGGATCGACGATGTGCGGAACGTTCGCGGGCGAGGTTCACGGTGTCACGCTCGGCTGCGTGAACGGCAATCCTGGCGTGGCGATCCTGCAACACATATTCGTGGGGTCGAAAGCGCCATGGGAGGTGATTCCCGACGGCGTGCGAGCATTCGAGGAAGGGCCAGATGGACCGCCAGCGATGTCGGGCTGACGGCGCCGGTGACCCTGGCCACGGCGTGGAGCAAGCAGCACTGCGGACGTCACGCTCTCCGCTGAGGTGCTGGCTGCGATCGACGCGGTCTCACAAGAAATCCGCTACCCGATGGGTTGAGAGTGGCCGGCGCGACGGTTATTCGAGGTGGTCGCGCGGGCCGGCCGGCCTCGCGGCCAGTGTCGCGATCGCGGTAGCGAGCTGCTCGGCGTCGATGGGCTTGGTCAGGTGTAGCCGGAACCCTGCATCCAGCACTTGCCTGCGGTCTGCCTCGCCGGCAAGCGCGGTGAGCGCCGCGACGGGTGTTTGGCTGCCTCGTTCCTCGCCGCGCAATTTGCGGATGAACGTGTAGCCATCTTCCTCGGGCATTGCGATGTCGCAGAGGATCACCTGAGGAGCGAACGCCTCCGCCACCGCGAGCCCCTCCGCAACCGAGGGCGCGGCGCGAACGTCGGCACCCTGCTCTTCGAGCATCGCGGTGCAAACTTCCCGGGTATCGTCGTCGTCTTCGACCAGCAGCACGCGCACGCCGCGGATGCTGCGGCTCACGGTGGCCTTGGCCGGTGGGGCGGACACTCCGGTCGCGGCGTGTGCCGATTGCGGGAGCGTAACGGTGAAGGTCGTGCCGTGGCCTTCGCCGCCGCTATCGGCGCGAATCTCGCCACCGTGCACTTCGACAATATGGCGAGCGATCGCCAACCCGAGGCCCAGACCGCCGTAGGTCCGGGTCATGGCGCTTTCGGCCTGGACGAAGCGGTCGAAGAGGTGGTGCATCATCTCCGGGCGAATACCTATGCCGGTGTCGCTGACAACGATTCGGGCAGTGCCGTCGGTCGAAGTCAGGCTGACGGAGATCTTGCCGCCTTGCGGTGTGAACTTGATGGCGTTGTTGAGCAGGTTGTTGATCACTTGCTCTAAGCGGGTCGGATCGCCGTGCACCGGATTCATGTCGCCAGCGTCGGACAACGTGATTTCGATATCCTTGGCTTCGGCCTGCGCCTCCGCCAAGCTCACCGCATCGTGCACAAGGGACGTCAGATCGACCGCCTGAAGATCAAGCATCAGCTTCCCGGAGACGATGCGGGAGATATCCAGAAGGTCCTCGATCAGTTTGGCCTGAGTGGCGACCGCACGCTCGATAGCCTCGCTGGCGAATTGGACCTTGGCGTTCGCGCCCGCGTTGTGACGCAGCAATTGCGCCGCCATCATGATGGTCCCCAGCGGCGTGCGCAGTTCGTGGGACAGGGTCGCCAGGAAAAGATCCTTGGCCCGATTGGCATTCTCCGCCTCGACACGAGCCTCTTTCTCGGAACGCTCGAGCTGGCGGCGCTCAGTAATGTCCTCGATCGCAAGCAGCACCATCTCGGCGCCCTCGGCGCTCTGGATCGGACAACCAGCAATCACCAGATTTCGGGGGCCGGAGCTCGGCGGCGTGCAAGTGATCTCGAGCGCCTGGAAGTGCGTGCGGGAGGCCAGTGCGTGTTCGATCGCCTCGCGAAGCGCGGGTGCGTTCAAAGCACCGCCCGCAAGTTCGAACAGTTTGTTCTGTGCGGCCGCTTGCGGTGACGTGGCAAAAGTCCGGTAGAAAGGCGGGTTGGCCGAGACGATGCGCAGACGCGCGTCGAGTACGACCAGGGAACTCGGCACCGTCTCGACGATGCTTTGGGCGTAATCTCTCGCGTGCTCCGCATCATCCAGCGCGCGCTTGAGCGCATCGATGTCGAGAAACGACAGAATGGCGCCCTCGAGGCGGCCGTCCGACGTCCGGTAGGGACGGATGTGCAGCCTGAACCAGACTCCGTCGGTTCTCTGAACTTCATATTCCCGCGGCGCGTGCGACTGAAGCCCCTCCCGAACACGGTCGAGCAGATCGTCGGCCTTGACCTTGAACTTCACGTCGTCGAGGAGTCGGCCGACATCGCCGAGTTGCAGGCTGGAGATCTCGCGGGCCGTGGGCGTGAACCGGCGCACCCGCAAGGTTTCGTCCACCATGATGAGCGGGATCTGGACACCCTCGAGGATGTTGACGAGGTCGTTCGCGACCGTGTCCAGCTCCTGATTTCTGTGGCCCAGCTCGTCGTTGAGCGTGGTGAGTTCCTCGTTGGCGGACTGAAGCTCCTCCTTGGCGCTTTGGAGTTCTTCGTTGGTGCTCTGGAGCTCCTCGTTGGCGGAGACCAGCTCCTCATTGGCGGCCCCCAGCTCCTCGGTGGTGTCGTGGTGTTCCCCCAGGACGGCCTCGAGGTAGTCGGCCGCCGCCGCCAGCTCCTCCCGCAGCCGGGCCACTTCCTCGTCGTGCGCGGGCTCGCGAGGCATCCGGCGCCGAGCAGCCACATCGGCACCCGGGTCGGCGGTTGCTTCCTCGAACAGGATGAGAAAGTAACGCTCCGCCGTCCGAGTCACGCCCATGAGCGGCGTGACTTCGATGTCGACGGCGCGCGGCTGCGCGTCGCCCGTGATCCGCACGCCGTGTCTGCGAACCTTGACATTCTCGGTTCTCGCGCGTTCCAGAGCGTCGCGCAGAGGCCCCGCCAGCCCCGGCCGCGCCAGTTTGACGACATTCATCTGCGGCTGGCCGGGCGGCGGCGCCAGGACACTGCCGGTATGGCCGCGAAACTGGACGACCTCCAGCCGTTCGTTGACGACTACGCCCGGCGGCGCGTAGCGCGCCAGGAGCAGGTGATCGGCCTGCCGCTGAGCATCCCGTGCCGGCTGCGGTCGCTGAAGAGGTTGGAACGCCGGGAGGCGCGATTCCGCTTCGCGACCCAGCGCCAGCGGGTATTCGATGCCCCGGCTTTGGCCCGTCTTTGCGAAAATGCGGTGCTTTTTGTCGACGGGCGTGAAGAGGTCGTCGAACTCCCGGATGGTTTCGCTGCTGCCGAGAAAGAGGTAGCCCGGCTTGTTCAGGCAATAGTGCAACAGGGGCAGGATCCGGTGCTGCAACTCGCCGCCGAAGTAGATGAGAATGTTCCGACAGCTGATGAGATCGAGCCTGGCGAAGGGCGGATCCTGAGTGAGGTCGTGGCGTACGAAAATGCACAGGTCGCGGATCTGTTTGCCGATACGGTAGCGCCCTTCGAAGCGCTCGAAGAAGCGGGCCAGCCGCTCGGGGCTCAGCCCTTCCAGGTCGGCGTCTTCGTAAAGCCCCGCGCGCGCCGTTGCAACCGCGCGCTCGCTGAGGTCCGAGCCGAAGATCTTGATGGGCACTTGCTTTTTCTGGTCGGCGAGACACTCGATCAGGCACATGCCCAAGGAGTAGGCCTCTTGGCCGGTTGAGCAGCCGGCGACCCAGACGCGGATTTCTCCGTCGTCGTCTTTATGGTCCAGAAGTTTGGGCAGGACCTGCTGCTTGAGTGCTTCGAAGGCGTCAGGGTCGCGAAAAAAAGACGTCACATGGATGAGAATGTCTTCCGCGAGTTCTCTGGATTCGACGGCATCGCTGCGAAGTATTTCGGCATACTCCTCGAGCGAGCGAAGCCCGCGCAAGGCCATGCGTCTGGCGATGCGCCGCCCGATGGTGGCGCGCTTGTAGGCTCTGAAATCGAGGTGTGTGTGCTGGCGTAGCGCTGCCAACACGGCCACGACGCTGGCATCGTCATCGTCGCTTTCCGTATCCACTTCCCGCCTATTGGCCCGCGCGAGATACGGATCCCGGCAGAGCCGGACGAGCTTGCCCGCGATCTCCGCTGGCGGTAGGCGGAAATCGGTCACCCCGGCGCTGATCGCGCTCTCGGGCATGCTGCTGAACTGTGCCGAATCCGGCGACTGCGCGAAAGTGATACCTCCGGCGGCCTTTATCGCCCGTAGCCCCTCGGTGCCGTCGGAGGCGGAGCCCGACAACACAATGCCGATGGCGCGCCCGCCGATATCCTCGGCGAGCGCACGGCAGAATGTATCGATCGGGAGGTGGAGATTGCGCGTCTGCTGACGGGGAATCAGAGAGATAACTTCCTGATGGATGGTCAAATCGGCGTCTGGCGGAATGACGTAGACGCGATTCGGCTGCGTGCGCGTGCGGCCGGTCAGTTCGGTTACCGGCATCCGCACATCGCGTGCCAGCACACTGCTGAGCATGCTTGGACGATCGGGATCCAAGTGCTGAATCACGACGAACGCCATGCCCATGTCGGCGGGCAAGCCGGAAAAAAGCTGCCGTATCGCCTCGAGGCCACCCGCCGATGCTCCGATCACGACGATGGGGAAGTCGGCCGGGATTGCCGCTCCAAGCGTCACTTCAGCACTACTTTTTTTTTCAAGCTCTCCACCTGAGTAAGCAAAACGCATTGACGAATCGAAAGCCGGCCGGGATTCCGGCTATGGATGATGGCGAGAACTATGGGCCGCTCGTTGTACGACTTACGACGTTGGCCTGAATCGGATTAGAAAGCCAAGTGAGTATAGCACGGCAGCCGGTCAGCTCCGCAGACCTACATTGCGGAACTGTGGCTGTGCTTCGGTGGAGCGGAATGCCATGGTTGCGGATACACTCGGGCAGAATGAGCCCCATAATCTGTCCCTGCGTTCGATGCTTCGATGACGCGACATTTTGTCTGCGAAGGAGATCGACGATGCCGATGACCGGTGAGCGTTTCTGCCGCGTCGTCGACTGTAAGGTCGCGGGCCCGCGATGATCGAGACGGGTGGCTCGCTCTCCCTCGTCGGCCTGGTAACCGTCCTCGCCATCATCGCCCTGCTGGTGTCCCGGCGGGTGACGCCCGTGGTCGCTCTGACGCTGGTTCCTTTTCTGGGCGCCCTGGCGGCGGGCTTCGGGCTGAGTGAGATCGGCGGGTACTTCACCAGCGGGCTGGCGTCGGTGGTGCAGGTCGCGACGATGTTCATCTTCGCGATTCTGTTCTTCGGTGTGCTGCAGGATGCCGGCGTCTTCAGGCCGATGGTCGACTTCCTGGTAAGGCTGTCCGGCGGCAGCGTGACCTCGGTCGCCGTCGGCACGGCGGTGATCGGCATGCTGGCGCATCTCGATGGCGCCGGCGCGACGACGTTTCTGCTGACGATCCCGGCGCTGCTGCCGCTGTATCACCGCCTCGGCATGAACCCGTATCTGATGCTGCTGTTGCTGGCGACCGGCGCCGGCATCCTCAATCTGCTGCCATGGGCCGGCCCCCTGGGTCGTGCGGCGGCGGTTCTGGAACTGGAGCCCGTGGCGCTGTGGCATCCGCTGATTCCGGTGCAGCTGGCGGGGGCTTTGCTGCTGGTGATGTTCTCGGTGATCCTCGGCAGGCGCGAGCAGGCGCGTGTCAGAGCGCATGGATTCCACCCAGCCGCGCCGGCGGCGGAGGGCCAGGGCGCCGTTACGCCAGGCGCGCAGGCCGAACTCGAGCGGCCGCGGCTGCTGTGGCCGAATCTCGCGCTGCTGTTGACGGTGCTTGGGACGCTGGTATCCGGAGCGCTGCCGTCCGCGTACGTCTTCATGATCGGCTTCGCGCTCGTGCTGGTGGTCAACTACCGCTCGGTGCCGGAGCAGATGCAGCGCATGAACGCGCACGCGCCGAACGCGCTGCTGATGGGCGCGATCATCCTTTCGGCGGGGTCGCTACTCGGCATTCTCAACGGCAGCGGCATGCTCAGATCGATCGCGGCGGATCTGGTGCTCATCCTGCCGGCGGGCATCGTGCCGCATCTGCACTTGCTGATCGGCGCATTCGGACTGCCGTTCGACCTGCTGTTGAGCACCGACGCGTATTACTTCGCGCTGCTGCCCATCGTCGAGCAGATCGCCTCGACACATGGCGTGGCGCCGACGACGACGGTGTACGCGTTGGTCATCGGCAACGTCATCGGCACCTTTCTCAGCCCGTTTTCGCCAGCCTTGTGGCTGGCGCTCGGCCTTGCCCGGCTGGAGTTCGGCAAGCACCTGCAGTACTCGCTCGTGCCGATGTGGATCTTCTCGCTGCTGCTGATGGGGTTCGCGGTGGCGATCGGCGTGATTCCGCTGTGATGCATACGTGGACGCGCTCGACCAGGCGTGCGGGTGTGCCCGGTGTTCGCCCTGTGACGCGGCATCAGCTCAATCTGGACTGGAAGTTGGGCGGAAAACGTTGAAAATGCCCACATGAAAACATTTGCCTACCGCTGGTTCGCCATCGCCCTCACGGCCGTTCATCTGGCCGCCCTGCTGGCCGCCCCCGGGGCCAGAGCGGCGGCGTACTCCATTCCCGGCGCCGACACCCAGGTGGTGGGTGCGGTGATTCCGGTGCGAAGTCGCTACGAAGATACCCTGGCTTCCCTGGCCGAAGATCACGGTCTCGGCTGGCGGGAACTGGTCGCCGCCAATCCGGAGGTAGATGCCTGGCTGCCAGGAGAAGGTACGGTCGTTAACCTTCCCACCAAGTACATCCTGCCATCCGGGCCCCGCGAAGGCGTGGTCATCAACGTGTCGGAATTCCGGCTTTATTACTTCTCCGCCGACGGCAAGATGGTCGTCACCTATCCCGTCGGCCTGGGGCGGCTGGATTTTCCGACGCCGTTGGTCAACACCCAGATCAGGGCCGCCGTTGCCAACCCCAGCTGGAGCCCGGGGCCGACCGCTCGGCGCGAGCATGCCGAGCGAGGCAACCCCTTGCCCGCGGTCGTGCCGCCGGGGCCGGATAACCCCATGGGCAGCATGGCCATCATGCTGGGCATACCCAGCTACTTCATCCACGGCACCAACCAACCCTTCGCCGTCGGCCAGACGGCCAGTCTCGGCTGCATCCGCATGTACAACAATCACGTCGAGGCGCTGGCCGAGATCGCGAGAAACGGCTCCCCGGTGCGCATCGTCAATGAGCCCTACAAGGTCGGCTGGCGGGATGGGGAGCTGTATCTCGAAGTCCACACCGATATTTATGACATGGCCAAGCCGGGCGAGTTGGAGCGGCGCATCAAGGAAGCGGTGAACGGCGAGGCCGCAACCATCGATTGGGCTCTGGTACAGAGCCTGGCGGAGAAGCCCACCGGCATCCCGACGCGGATACAGGTGCTTTAGCAGGAGAGAACCCATGACGAGCCAAGCCGAACGCCGCGCCAGCGGCATCGATCTGCTGCGTACCCTCGGTGGCGGCGCTTACGATCCGCAGCAGTCGGCAACGGCCATGGCGCGGCGCCACGGCGCGCTGGGCAGCTTCGCCGTGGATCATGTGCTCGGTAACCTGTGGTCGCGGCCACAGCTCTCGCGCCGCGACCGCAGCCTGATCGTGGTGGCGTTCCTCGCCACCGTCGGCTCCATCGAGGAGCTGCGCAGCCACGTGCGCGGCGCCTTGAATCACGGGGTCACGCGCAGCGAGCTCGAGGAAGTCGTGCTGCAGGTGGCGGGCTACGCCGGTTTTCCCATGGCCATGCAGGCGTCCCGAAGTGTCGACGAGGTGTTCCGCGCCATCGATGGCGTGGAGCGTCTGCCCGACCGTGGTGAAGCTGCTCCCAAGGACGACGCCGAGCGTTGGCACGACGCGGCGGGCGTGCTCGGAACCCTGTTCGCTGGCCGTCTGCCCGCCGATCCGGCGGCCGCGCGAACGGGTCTTGTCGAGTCGCTCGGTGGGGTCGGCGAGCTCGCCTTCGACTGGGCCTTCGGCGAGCTGTGGTGCCGTCAGGAGCTGTCGCGGCGCGACCGGAGCCTGGTCACCGTGGCCATCCTCGCCATCCTCGCCCGTGCGGAGGAACTGGCCATTCACGTGCCCGGTGCCCTGAACCACGGCGTGACGCGCGAGGAGGTCGAGGAGGTCATGGTCCAACTGACGGTCTACGGCGGTTTTCCCCGCGCGGTGGAAGGAATGCGGGCGGCGCGGGGCGCCTTCGAGCGGATCGACGGGCGAGTCTGACGCCGGGTATCGGAGGCGAGCTGGGCTCTCAGCCCTCCTGCAGTTCGATCACACCGCAGGCGGCGCGCGCGCCGGCATCGCCCGTGGGTTGGGACACGTAGTCGTCGGTGCCCTTATGGACGATCACCGATCTGCCGACGACGTCCCGCGCGCTTCCGGTGCCGATCTCCAGCCCCGTCAGCACATCGTCGACGGTGACGCTGCCGCTTGCGTCGGCGGTGATGTTGTCCATGTCGCCGGCGTGGAACTCACCCTGGCTGCGGCGCCCATGGTCGTGGCCCTGCGGGTTCCAGTGCCCACCGGCGCTGGTGGCGTCGGGTGCCGAGCAGTCGCCGAATTCGTGGATGTGGAAGCCGCGTGCGCTGCCCGGCTCGAGCCCGGTAATGGTGCCGTGCAGACGCAAGGCACCGCCTTCGTCGGTGAACGTCAGGCTGCCGCGGACCTCGCTACCCTCGGTGGGCGCCAGTTCCACATGGGCCTGTGTCGCGCTCGGGGCGGATCCGCCGCTGTGCTGCGGATCGCCGGTCATTTCCGCCGGCGCCGGGCGCTCGCCGCCGCAGGCTCCCAATGCCAGAACCAATGTCGCTGCCAGGCTCAGTTTCAGAGTGTTCACGCTGCTTCTCTCCATCCAAAGAGCGACGGCCGGCGATGCCGACAGCCGCTGTGATCAAGCAGAGGCATCATGCCACGGTTGCGATGCAACGAGCGACCGGTCAACCCTCTCCGATCCCGAGGGCCCGGCGGAAAGCCGCCACCTCCGCCGGGCCTGACAGGTGAATGATGCGGATGTGGGCCCAGCGCGGATCTTTCCCCACCGCGCTGACCTGCTGCCGTC
>JBLRXD010000108.1:0-13571 GCA_047920935.1 Pseudomonadales bacterium
ACCCCATCGGTCCCCAGCCGCCACGCAAGGGGCTGCTGCAGCAGGAGGTTCAGGAGCTGCGCGGTCTGGTGGAAGAGCAAAGCCATCAGCTCAACCGCCTCGCCCGGGACCAACAGGAGCAGTACCTGGATCTCGATCGGCGCATGCAGGCACTGCGCGGCGGGCCCGGACAGGCGCGCGGCGCGGACGAGGAGCCGGCGCGACCCACCGTGGGCGGCGCCGGGGCCAGCGAGCGATCGGCTGCCGGCGAGCGATCGGCTGCCGGCGAGCGTGAAGCCTATGCGGCGGCGTTCGAGCTGATGCGGCAGCGCCAGTTCGAGCAGTCGGTGCAGGCGTTCAACCAACTGGTTCGCGACTATCCCAATGGGGCGATGACGGCCAACGCCTTCTATTGGCTGGGGGAACTGCACCTCGCCCTGGACGATCTCGAGCAGGCGCGGCAGTGGTTCGTGCAGGTGGTCAACACCTACCCACAGGATCAGAAGGTACCCGACGCCCTCTACAAGCTCGGCGTGGTCTATCACCGTCTGGGCGACGTGGGGCGGGCGCGGGAATATCTGACTCGGGTACGCAGTCAGCATCCGCAGTCCTCCGCGGCCGGCCTGGCGCAAACTTATCTGGCGGAGCTGTAGGCCGCTGTCCGGTAGCCGTCGAGGTACCGCCGTGGACGATCCGCTTCAGCTCCGCATCACCGAAATCTTCCTGTCGCTGCAGGGCGAGACCACGTTCGTGGGCCTGCCCACGGTGTTCGTGCGCCTCACCGGGTGCCCGTTGCGTTGCGGCTACTGCGATACGGCTTACGCCTTCAGCGGGGGCAGCCTCATCGCGCTGGAAGCCATTACCCGGCAGGTGCGCGACTTCGGCGTGCGCCACGTCACCGTCACCGGCGGCGAACCGCTCGCGCAGCCCAACGTAATGGCCCTGCTCACCCAGTTGTGCGACCAGGGTTTCACCGTCTCACTCGAGACCAGCGGCGCGCTCGATGTTGCGGCCGTGGACGAGCGCGTAGTGAAGATCGTCGATGTGAAGACGCCGGGCTCCGGTGAGATGGCGCGCAATCTCTGGAGCAATCTCGCCCACTGCACGCTTCGTGATCAGCTCAAGTTCGTGATCTGCGATCGCAGCGACTACGACTGGGCGCGGCTCAAGTGTGACGAGCTGTCGTTGTTCGGGCGGGTCGGCGAGGTGCTGTTCTCACCCTGCGCCGAAACTCTGCCGGCCCGCACGCTGGCGGATTGGATCGTCGGTGACCGCCTGCCGGTGCGGATGCAGGTGCAGTTGCACAAGCATCTGTGGGGCGATGAGCCGGGGCGCTGACGATGGCGGTGAGGTCGAGTTCGGGTAGTGACGGCAACGGCGCGCCGCGGGCTGTGGTGTTGCTCTCTGGCGGTCTGGATTCCGCTACCGTGCTGGCCATTGCCAGGAGCCAGGGCTTCGCCTGCTACGCCATGTCGTTCGCCTACGGGCAGCGCCACGCGGCGGAGCTCGATGCCGCTGCTGCGGTGGCGCGCCGCGGCAGGGTGCTGGAGCACCGGGTGGTGCCCATCGATCTTGCCGCGTTTGGCGGTTCCGCGCTGACGGATGCCGCCATTGCGGTGCCCGAGGCTCCGAGCGAGGGCATCCCCGTCACCTACGTTCCGGCGCGCAATACCGTGTTCCTGTCGCTGGCGTTGGCCTGGTCCGAAGTGCTCGGCGTCAGCGACATCTTCATCGGCGTCAACGCCGTAGACTACTCCGGGTATCCCGATTGCCGGCCGGAGTTCATCCGCGCGTTCGAGCATCTTGCGGCGGTTGCCACCCGCGCCGGCACCGAGGGCGGTGGCTTCCGCATCCACGCCCCGCTGATCGAGCTCACCAAGGGGGAAATAATCCGTCGCGGTTCCGCGCTGGGGGTCGATTACGCCCTCACGGTGTCGTGCTACCAACCCGATGCCGGTGGTGGCGCCTGCGGCCGCTGCGACAGCTGCCGGTTGCGCCGCGAGGGGTTCGCGGCGGCCGGCATGGATGACCCTACCCGCTACGCCTGAGGCTCAAACTCGTCTGCCCAGCTCGATGAGTTTGCGGCAGGTAATGGCGTACAGAGAGAAATCCGGCGTGCTGGCGTGCTGGGCATCCTCGATGGTGCGCTGCCAGCCCTGCACCAGCGACTGATTCACCGCAAGCCAGGCCTCCACGTCACCGGCACAGGTGCGATGCACCGTGGCGGCCAGCCTGCCCTGCTCCATGATCAGATCATCGATCAGCGAATCCCGCACCATGGTCTGCCAATGACTCGCCGAGGGAAACAGGGCGACTCGGCTGATCAGCCATTCCACCCCGAGACGATCGCCCAATTGCCCGTAGGCATGCACCAGCAGCCGCGGGTCGGTGTCGCATGACAGCGCGGCACTGATCACCGTGAGCGCGGTGGCGAGATCGGCGGAGCCGGCGAGTTCGTCGGCTGTGGCCTCGGGAATGCCGAGATCCAGCATGCGCTGCAGGCGTTCCTGGCGCCGGGCTTGCACCGAGGCGCTGAACAGCGCCTCGCGCTCGCCGCGCAACGCCTCGATGGCGCTCTGGTATCGCTCGGTGAGGGCCGCCACGTCCAGATTTCTGCGCTCGTGACGCAGCAGCCAGCGGGTGGCTCGACGGCCGAGGCGTACCAGTTCGGCCAGGGCTTCCAGGCGCGTAACCGCATCCACCCCGGGCAGATCTTCGATCTGGCGGAACCGCTCACGCAAACGGAAGCAGGCGGCCGCCGCCAGATACGCCCGCAGGGTTTCCTCGGTGGTGGCGCTGACGAACTCCATCAGGTGGGTGACGAAGGTGATGCCCATATGGTGGACGACATCATTAGCCAGCTGGGTGGCGATGATCTGCCCGGCCAGCCGATGGCTGTCGATGGCTTCGGGGTAACGGTTTTCGAGCAACGTCGGGAACGGCTCGAATATCTCGTTACGAATGGCAGGGTCGAGGCTGATCTCGCTGCGATTCAACGCCGTCTTGATGTGGGTCTTGGCGAATGCCATCAGCACGGCGAGTTCCGGCCGGGTCAGGGACTCGTTGTGGGTAGCCAGCTCGAGCAGCTGATCGTCGCTGGGTAGGCCTTCGAGATTGCGATCGAGTTGCTCCTCGATCTCCATGCGGCCGATGAAGTGCTGATACTCGGCGTGATGATCGCGCACCTGGCGCTCTGCCAGGCTCAGCATCTGCGCCTGACGGAAATTGTTTGTCAGGACCAGCTCGGAGACCTCGTCGGTCATGTCCCTGAGCAGCTGATTGCGGTGCTTCTCAGTCAGCTCACCGTCGGTGACCAGCTGATTCAGGGCGATCTTGATGTTCACCTCGTGATCCGAGCAATCCACCCCGGCGGAGTTGTCGATGAAGTCGGTGTTGATGGCGCCTCCGGCACGGGCGAACTTCACCCGGCCGAGCTGGGTTACCCCCAGGTTGCCGCCCTCGCCGATGACCTTGCAGCGCAGTTCCTCGGCGTCGACGCGCAGCGGGTCGTTGGCTCGGTCGCCGACCTCCGCATGAGTCTCCGCTGCCGCTTTTACGTAGGTGCCGATGCCGCCGTTCCAGATGAGATCCACCGGGGCCTGCAGCAGGCGACGGATGAGCTCGTCCGGGGACAGGCGCTCGACATCAATGCCGAACAGCTCACGCACCTCGGCCGTGAGGCGGATGAACTTGGCCGAGCGCTCGTAGACGCCGCCGCCGGCGGAAATCAGCGCCGGGTCGTAGTCGGACCAGCTCGAGCGTGGCTGCGCGAACAGGCGCTGGCGCTCGTCGAACGACTTCGCCGGATCCGGATCGGGATCGATGAATATGTGACGGTGGTTGAAGGCCGCCACCAGACGGATGGTCTCGGACAACAGCATGCCGTTGCCGAATACGTCTCCGGACATGTCGCCGATGCCCAGCACGGTGATCGGATCGGTCTGCACGTCGATGCCGCGCTCGGCGAAATGACGCTGCACCGAAACCCAGGCGCCGCGAGCGGTGATGCCCATCTGCTTGTGATCGTAACCGTTGGATCCTCCGGAGGCGAACGCATCGCCGAGCCACAAGCCGTACTCGGCGGCAACCGCATTGGCGGTGTCGGAGAAGGTGGCGGTACCCTTGTCCGCCGCCACCACCAGATACGGGTCGGCGTCGTCGAGGCAGCGCACGCCGGGCGGGTGCACCAGCTCCCCGGCGACGACGTTGTCGGTGAGATCCAGCAGGCCGCGGATGAAGTCCTGATAGCAGGCGAGGCCTTGGGCGCGGAAGGCTTCCGCATCGGCTGACGGATAGCGGACGATGAAGCCGCCCTTGGCGCCGGTGGGCACGATCACCGCGTTCTTTACCGTCTGGGCCTTCACCAGCCCTAGCACCTCGGTGCGGTAATCCTCGGCCCGATCCGACCAACGCAACCCGCCCCGGGCGATGGGGCCGCCACGCAGGTGCACGCCTTCCATGTGCGCGGAGGCGACGAAGATCTCGAACTCGGGCACCGGCTTGGGCAGATCGGCGATCTGCCGCGGCTTCAGCTTCAGCGCCAGGAACGGCCGATGCTCGCCGCTGGCCGGGTCGGTGCGGAAGTAGTTGACCCGTTGGGTCGCCTCCAGCAGTTCCAGATAGCGGCGCAGGATGCGATCCTCGTTGAGCAGGGCGACGCCGTCGCAGGCGGCGTTGATCCGGTCTTTCACCGCCGCGAGGGCGTTGTCGTCGCAGCCCCGGGGCGCATGGCGCAATTCGAAAAAGCGCACCAGGTCGGCGGCGATGGCGTGGTGTTTGTAGAGCGTGTCGCTGATGAACTCCTGGCTGAAGCCGAAGCGTATCTGCTTCATGTAACGGGCGTAGGTGCGCAGCACGTTGACCTGACGCCAGTCGAGCCCGGCGGAAAGCAGCAGTCGGTTGTAGCGGTCGTCGTCCAGCTCCCGCTTCCAGATGCGGGCAAAGGCGTCGGCGAAGCGCTCGCCGATCTCCGTCAGATCCAGCGGCCGCGGATGGAGGAGATCGAAGTCGAGCAGTGCGGCCATGGGGCGCGACGACCGTTCGATGGCGTACGGGTGCTCCGAGCAGATGCGAAGACCCATGTTCTCGAGGGTTGCCACCACGTCCGACAGCGGCAGCGTCGAGCCCAGGTGGAAGATCTTCAGATGCACGCTTTCCGTGGGCTCTTCCGGGCGGCGGTAGAAGTAACTGGCCAGCGGTTGCTGCTCGCTGAGCGCCTCGATGACGTCGATGTCTTCCACCGCGGTTTCCACCCGATAGCGCTCTCGATACGCGGTGGGAAACGCCAGCGCGTAATCGCGGCCGATCTGCCGGCTGCGGGATTCGCCGTAGCGCTCGGCCAGCTCATCCTGGAGGTCGGCCGACCAATCCCGGGTGATCTGCACCAACTGCGCTTCCAGAGCCTCTTCGTCGACCTCAGGCGGCGCGCTGGGACGTACCCGCAGGGTGATCTGCAGTCGCACCAGAATCGACTCGCTGAAGTAGGGCTCGAACTCCATGTCTTCGGCGTCGTAGATGTCGGCCAGCACGTTGAGGATTTTCAGTCGCGCCTGGGTGCTGTAGAGATCCCGTGGCAGGTATATCAGGCAGTGGACGAACAGCCCGTAAGGATCGTGGCGGACGAACAGCCGGGTGCGGCGGCGTTCGTGAATGTAGGTGATGCCCATGGCGGTATTGAGCAGCTCGTCTTCCGTGATCTGAAACAGCTCGTCTTTCGGATACGTGGCCAACACCTGATTGAGCACCTTACCGTCGAACCCCGAGGGGTCGAGCCCGGAGCGCTCGAGTACGTGACTTACCTTGCGACGTACCACCGGAATGCGATCGGGGTGCTCCAGGTACACGCGCGAGGTGTAGAGCCCGAGAAATCCGTGCTCGCCGGTGACCCGGCCAGCGGAATCGAACTTGCGCACGCCGATGTAATCCGGGTACGCCGGGCGGTGGACGCGTGATTTGGTGCCAGACTGAGAGAACGACAGCACGGTGGGGTTCAGCAGGAAATCCTGAACGCGCTGGCGCTGCTCCGACAACTGCCGGCTGGTGGCCGCGCTGCGGTTGCGCATCACCCCGAGGGCTTCCTCGTCGGTCTGGCGGATCAACCCGTCGCCGTAGTCGAAGCTGCGGTAGCCGAGAAAGGTGAAGTTGTTCTGCGGCAGCCAGTCGAGAAATGCCAGCGCCTCGTCCAGCTGGCTGGCCGGCAAAGGGGGAGGCGCCGTGCGCAGCCCGGCCGTCAGCGTCATCAGCCGGGTTTTCATGGCCGAGAAGTCATCCACCGCGGCGCGGACGTCGGCCAGGCCGTCGTCGAGGCGCTGGCGCAGCCGGCCGAGTTCCGAATCGGCGATGCGATCGATCTCGGCGTAGATGAACACCTCGCGCTGCGGCCAGCCGCGCTCCCGGGAGATCGCCTCGACGCCGTTGTGCCCGTCGCGCCGGATCGACAGCACCACGTTGCCGAGGTGATGGGTGATCAGGCCGTCGTGGGATAGCGCCATCAGCACCGAGTCGGTGACAAACGGCATGTCGGGGGTCATCACCCGCACCACGGTGAAGCGTGAATGCCAGCCGTCCCGGGCGGCGGTGGGGTTCATGACGTGGATGTCGATTGCCTGGGGATCGCGGCTGCGCAGCGCGCGCCAGCAGTCGATGGTGGCCGCCGCGTCGTTCTGGGCGACCCGCGGCTTCAGGTCCTGTTCGGGAATGCGCGACCACCAGATTCGTGCAAACTCCAGCAGCAACGGATCTTCGTCCTGCAGGCGATCCTTGATGGCGTTGAGGAGGATGAGTATCTGCGCGCTGTTGTCACCGATCACGACGGCCCCAGGTGGATGATCCTGAGCACCATTCTAGGGCACGCGGGCGCGGTTGTGGGGGCGAGGGGTGATCGCCGCGGCGAACGGCTTACCGGGCTGGGCGCAGACAAAATTGAAACGCGTTTGAAAAATGTCTCGAGTGAGAGCAGCATGGTCGGTGCGCACCCTGGGGAGGGTCGCGAATTTCTGCCCTCGTGGCATGCCAGCCATGGCGGCAGGGTGTTCAGATTAGCGAAAAGGGGAACAACCATGCATGAGAGATCAACAGGGCCTCGTCTGCCGAGCGTGGTGCTGCTGGGCGCTGCGGCCGGCGCGCTGGCGGGTGGCGTGGCGTTTGCGCAGCAAGCCTGGGCGGCGGAGAGTCGCGCCGGCCCGCTGGAAGAGATCGTGGTGACCGCGCGGCGGCGCGAAGAGGCGCTGCAGGACGTTCCTGCTTCGGTCCAGAGCTGGTGGCGCAGCGCACCTTTCGCACCGATCAGGAAATCCAGCGGCCTTACTACCTGGTCGATCTGACGGCCGGCGTGCGTAACAATAACTGGACGATTCTCGCTTACGTCAAGAACCTCACCGACAAGCTCTACGCGACCGACCATTTCTCCCATGAAGGGCTGGCGGATTCCGGCATCTTCGGCCTGGAACCGGGCAACTTCATTACCACCCTGGCGCCGAAGCGTCGGTATGGTCTGAAGGTTCGCTACGATATGTAGCCTGCGCTACGACTGTAGCCGGAAGGGCAGACATCGCTGTGCTACCACCAGGGCCCTTCGGGGCCCTGCGTGGTTTCGATCGTCTGAATCTGGGAACTGCCCCGGGAGGGCATCTGAATTTTTTGGTGGGTCGTCTGGGGTTCGAACCCAGGACCAACGGGTTAAAAGCCCGGTGCTCTACCAGCTGAGCTAACGACCCCAAAAAACGAGCGCGAATTGTATTGCCCGGTTGGCGCTGAAACAACCTGTTTCTTAGTGATCGGAGGAGCCATGCCCGCCGTCGCGGGCGCGGCGCCATTTGGCCTTGATCATATCGCTGGTTTCGCGGCTGCCATCGGGTGACCAGCCGGGCGGTGCGAACATGAACAGCAGCCGGTCGCGCCATGACCGGGCGCCGAAGAGATCTCTGCCAATGACCAGCCACTCGTGGAAGGCGACCTTGAGCGGGTTGAACGTGCCCAGGTTGCGGGTTATGCCGTAGCGGCAGGGGTCGGCCCGGTCTTCGGGCACGAAGCTGCCGAACAGCCGATCCCAGACGATGAAGACGCCGGCGTAGTTGCTGTCGAGGTACCGCGGGTTGGTGGCGTGATGGACCCGATGATGGGACGGGGTGTTCATGGTCGCTTCGAACCATCGCGGCAACCGGTCGACCGTCTCCGTATGGATCCAGAACTGATACACCAGGTTCAGCCCAGCTACGACGACGAGCATTTCCCAGGGAAAGCCGATCAGCAGCAGCGGCAGGCGGAACAGGAAGGACAGCGATATGAAGCCGGTCCACGTTTGCCGCAGCGCCGTGGTCAGGTTGTAGTGCTGGGACGAATGATGGATCACATGGCTGGCCCAGAACCAGCGCACCCGATGGGCGGTGCGGTGGAACCAGTAGTAGGCGAGGTCGTCGAGGACGAAGGCGATGGCGAACACGTACCACGCCCAGCCGATGTCGAACAGCCGGTACTGGTGAACCAGGTAGGCGAGGGAGGCGATGGCACCTGCGGTGAAGGCGCCGGCGATGCTGCTGCCGAATCCCATCGTCAGGCTCGTCAGGGTGTCGGCGGTGTCGAAGCGCGCCCGCCCGCTCAATCTGCCGACGATCATCTCCACCACCACCAACGCCACGAAGATGGGCGTGGCGATGGCAATCGGATCTGCCAGACTCATGTGGTCGCGCGCTGCCCGTCGCCCGGCGGCGCGGCGCACTCGGTCTGACTGGTGCTGCCCACCGTCAGATTGGTGAAGCGTCGTTCCCAGCGACCGGCGCGGTCGGCGTCGGCGAAGTTCACGGTCACCACGGGCAGGGTGAAATCCCGGGTACGGATCCGCAGACGGGCGCCGTCCCGGGTCACCGTGCGCACGCTCCCGGATCCAAACCGGCGGGTGACCCAACCGTCGCCCTTGGCGACGGCGACGGCCAGATCCGTTGCCGTGGTGCCAACGGCCACCCTGGCTGCGCCGTCAGCGGCGTCTTCGCCTTCGCGTTCGACGAAGTCGATGAGATCGGCCCGGAGTTGCGCAGCGGCGTTTCCGCGGGCTCGCGCCAGCCGCCCGGAACGGCCGAGCCACAAGTTCAAGCCGGCCAATGCCAGAATCGCCAGCAGGGTGAGCATCGTCTCGATCATCGCGAGAGGCTAGCTCAACACTCCCGTCTGCAGCAACGCGTCGATTCGTTCCGGCGACATTCCGGCCTCGGTCAGCACCTCGCGCGTGTGCTGGCCCTTGTCGGGAGCGGGGCCCCGCACCGCCACGTCGGCACCTCGAATGTGGAACGGGGCGGCAACGATCTCCATGGCGCCGCCTCGAGGATGCACGACCAGCGCGAAGGCGCCGGCTTCCCGGAGGGCGGGATCTTCGATGACCTCCGGCAACTCGGCCACCGGCTCCCAGATGAGCCCGGCAGCATCGAGTTTGGCGCGCCAGTGCTCGAGGGTTTCGGCGGAGAACATCGCGACGATCTCCGGAACGATCTGCGGGCCGTTGGCGGCGAGGTCCGCCAGCGTCAGAAAGCGAGGATCCGTTGCCCACTCAGCTCGTCCCATGGCCTCGCAGAACTTCGGCCAGTAAGCCATCGCCATGGGCATGACCAGGGCAACCCAACGCTGATCACGGGTGCGATAGAAATTCCAGATGGGGTTGCCGGGGGCCTGCCGGCTGGTCTTCTCGGGCTGCACACGCTCGTACAGTGCCGTATTGACGTCGCTCGCCAGCGCCCAGATGCCTGTGCGCTGCAATGTCACCTCGACGTACTGACCCTCGCCGGTCCGGTCGCGAATCCGCAGCGCCGCCAGAATCGACGACAGCAGGTTCAAGGCCGTCATCCTGTCGCCGTAGCCGCCTCGAGAGATCAGGGGGCCGTCGTCGCGATCGCCGAACACCGACATGGCGCCTGATCGCGCCCAGAACGCGCTCTGATCGAAGGCGGCGCGGTCGCTGTCCGGTCCGCTGGTGCCGTATCCGGACAGCACCGCGTAGACCGCTTGCGGCGAGAGTTCGTGGATGTCCACGTCCCGCAGCCGATAGCGCGCCAGGCGCAGGCGGGTGAGATTGGTGACGAAGATGTCGGCGTCGCGCGCCAGTTGATGCACCACTTCGACCCCCTCCGCGGCTTCCAGATCGATGCACACGCCGCGCTTGCCGCGGTTGTCGAACTGGTAGGACGGGTGTACGAAGTCTTCGCCCAGCAACGACGAGAACAGGCGCCGATAGGCGTCGCCGGCGGGCGGCTCCACCTTGATGACGTCGGCGCCCATGTCCGCCAGCAGCGCCGCGCAGCTCGGCGCTGCCAGCCAGCTGGCCACTTCGAGCACGCGCAACCCCTGCAACGGACCGCTCATGGCTGACCCTGACCTGCGGCGGGGCGGAACACGGGAACGGCGGCGCCGTCGGCAAACTGCTCGAACGCCACCTGCACCGGCATGCCGGCTTTGGCGTCGGCCGGCTCGCAGTCGACCAGGTTGCTGGGCAGCCGCACGCCTTCCTCCAGGTCGATCCAGGCGAGGATCAGGGGCAGGCGGCCTTCGTGGCGGGGGTGGTAAACGCGCTGCAGCCGGGCGTGGCTGTACAGGGTGCCGCGACCGCTCGCCGTCTGCCAGCCGAGGGCGGTGGAGCCGCAGTGCTGGCAGCGCTTCTTCACGGGATACATCCAGCCGCCGCAATCGTCGCAGCGCTGCAGCCGCAGTTCGCCATTGCGGGCGCCGTCGAAGAATGGCCGGTTGTCGTCGTCGGGCTCCGGCAGCCAACTGATCGCATCGTTCATGGAAGACCTCTCAGGCTGCTTCGGGCGACAGCAGCAGGGTGGAGTGGTAGTTGAGGATGCCGCCGTTGCCGGACACCATGATGAGATCGTTGCGCGCCTGGCGCTCGCCGCCCTGGCCGCGCCCCTGGATCACCGCCTCGGAAATGGGCGTCATGCCCCACATATAGAACGACGACAGCTCACCGCCGCCGGTGTTGGTGGGCAGGGCGCCGCCCGGACCGAGCTTGCCGTCGCCGACGAAGGGGCCGCCCTCGCCTTTGCTGCAGAAGCCGTAGTCCTCGAGCGTGGCGATCACCGTGTAGGTGTAGCAGTCGTAGATCTGGCACTGAGTCACATCCGCCAGGTTCGCATCGGCCATGGCGAGCGCCCTGGGGGCGGCGCGCGCGGCCCCGGTGTGGATCAGCGGGTCGTGGTCGGCTTGGCCGGTATCGTGATTGTGGGCCTGAGCGAAGCCCCTCACGTACACGGGCGGCTGCGCCAGGTCGCGGGCGCGCTCGGCCGTGGTGACGATGACGGCGACACCGCCGTTCGACACCAGGCAGCAATCCAGCACGTGAAACGGCTCCACCACCCAGGGGGAGGCGTGGTAGCCATCGAGGTCGAGGGGCTCGCGCTTGCTGGCGCGGGGATTCATGCCCGCCCATTGGCGCTGGGAGATGGCCACCGCCGCGAGTTGCTCCTGGGTCGTGCCGTACAGGTCCATGTGGCGCTGGGCGGCCAGGGCGTACAGGGGCAGCGCGCCGGCGAAGCCGTAGATGGGGTAAAGGGACGCCATGGCATTGCGTCGCCCGCCACCGGCGTAGGCCGCGCCGGTGCGTTGGCCTTCCTTCAGGGGTGCATCACCGAACACGCAGCAGACGTAGTTGGCCAGCCCATTGGCCACCGCCATGGCCGCGTACTGCACCATCTGCCCGGCGCTGGAGCCGTAGCCCTGCATGTAGGTGAGCAGGTTCAGCTCCTTCAGGCCCAGGCTGATGTGCAGCGGGATGCCCACGGCGTCGGTGACGCCGGCGTTGATCAGCAGGCCGTCGAGCTCGGATTTCGGCAGCCCGGCATCCTGCAAGGCGAGATACACGGCTTCGGCGGCCAGATCGTCCGCATCGCGATAGACCCGGCCCATCTCGGTGAGGCCGAGGCCGCAGACGGCGGCGGCGCTGTTCATCGGGTGTCTCATGTTGGTTCCCTGCCGGCTGTATTGCGGATGGAAAAGGTCATTGGCTCGCTGCGGCGGTCGCGGGCGCAGCCTCGTAAGCGTCATCGTCGGCACGCGACGTCAGCTCACGCCAGGTGGTCATGGTGTACGGCAGCTGCGTCACGATGCGCCCCGACTCGGAGCGGTAGTAACCGCGGCAGTCGGCGCCCCATACCGGCACCTTGGCGATGTCCTGCTGCAGTTGCTCCTGGTAGCCGGCCTCGACTTCCGGGCGGACGTCGATCCAGGCAATGCCGTCACGTGCCATGCGGGCGATATGGCGCACCGCGTAGGCCACTTCGAGCTCCAGCATGTAGAGCAGCGAGCCGTTGTTGGTGTTCGGCCCGTACAGCATGAAGAGGTTCGGGAAGCCGCTGGTGGTCATGCCCAGGTACGCCTGAGCCCCATCCCGCCAGGCGTCGCGGATGTGCGTGCCGCCGCGCCCCGCCACATCGATGCACGACAGGAATCTCGTGGTTTCGAAGCCGGTCGCGAGAATGATGGTGTCGACGCGCCGCAGCAGACCATCCCGGCCGACGATGCCTTCGGGCACCACGCGCTCGATCTCGCAATCCACCAGTTCCACGTTGTCACGGTTGAAGGTGGGGTAGTACTTGTTCGACAGCAGCGGCCGGCGGCAGCCGTAGTTCATGCTCGGCGTCAGACGCCGGCGCAGGGCTGGATCGTGCACCTGGGCGAGATTTCGCAGCCCCGCCTCTTCGGCGTTGGCCAGCATCTGCGGGTCGTTGAACAGGATCGCCGCCTCGAGCTGCTGAAAGATTTCCGCGCGCCGCGCCGCCACCGCGGCCGGATCGCGGCGCAGCGCCTCCAGTTCGTCGTCGCTGAAGGGATCGTCGGGTTTGGGGAGCACCCATTGCGGGGTGCGCTGATAGACGTCGAGCTGCGCGACCAGGGGGGCGATCTCGGGAATCGTCTGCACGGCACTGGCTGCGCTGCCGACGATGGCGACCCGCTCGCCGGTCAGGTCGTGGGCCTGTGGCCAGCGGGCGGTGTGGAAAGTGGTTCCGGCGAAGCTATCGAGCCCCGGGATATCAGGCCACGCGATGTCGTTGAACATGCCGATGGCGCTGATCACCACCTGGGCTTCGAGCTGCTGCCCGGCGGTGGTCTGCAGATGCCACCGGCCTTCGGCCTCGTCCCAGCGGGCGGCGCTCACCTCCACGGAGAATCGGCAGTAGGGGCGCATGCCGTACTTGTCGGCGACGTGGGCCACGTACTCGAGGATCTCGGCCTGGCCGGCATATGGCCGGGACCAGTCGGGTTTGGGTTCGAAGGTGAACGAGTACAGGTGCGATTGCACATCGCACTCCGCCCCCGGGTAGCGGTTGTGCCACCAGGTGCCACCGACGTCGGTGGCTTTCTCGAGAATCACGAAGTCGTCGATTCCGGCTCGCTGCAACTCGATGCCGGCGCAGAGACCACCCGGCCCCGCGCCGATGATGGCGACATGCACGCGCTGAGGCAGGTCGGGATGCGGCGCAAGCGGCTCGACGCTGGTACTCGAGCGATCGTTCATGACGCCTTCTCCTTTCGATTCATAACAGATTCTAAATTAATGCTCTTGGTCGGGTTCGCGCAAGGGCGAGCTGCCGGCCGCCGCGGACACTAGC
>JBLRXD010000109.1:0-13549 GCA_047920935.1 Pseudomonadales bacterium
GCCGCGACCTCGAGGCGGAGCTGAAGCGGCTGCGCGATGCTCTCGAGCGCCACCTGCCCGAGGGCCGCGAAGAGATCGAGGCGCGAATGCGCGAGATCGACGCCCAGCTGCAGGCCGCCGGCAACGCTGCCAACCGGGCTTTCGACCCGGCAGCCCTCGACCAGGCCGAGGCTCGGGAGCGCGACCTGACCCGCACCCGCGAGGCCCTGCGCAGCAGGCGCGACGCCCGCGCCGAAGAGCTGACAGCGGCCCGGGAGCGCGCCCGGGATCTGGAGATTCAGACCCATGAAAAGCGCCAGCAGCTGAGCGAGCTGAACGGCCGCCTGGCGGCGCTGCCCGATGAGACCGCCCTGAAGCAGGCGGTGGCGGCCGCCCAGCGCGCCTGGGCCGAGCGGGTGGCGGCGCGGGACAACGCCCAGCAGCGCTTCGACGCCCTGGGCGGCGACCAGCTGGCCTTGCAGCTGCAGCAGGCCGAGCAGGCGGTGAAGCAACTGCGCGACGAGCACAAGGCCGTTCAGGACGCCTGCATCCGCATCGAGGGGCGGCTGGAATCCACCGGTGACGACGGCCGCTACGAGCGGGTGCTCGATCTGCAGGCCGACGCGAACCAGGCCAGCGCGGAACTCGAGCGGCTGGAACGCGAGGCGGCGGCGGCCCGGCGGCTGTTCGAGGTGCTCGACGCCGAGTACCGCGGCGCCCAGGAACGGCTCACCCAGCCGGTGGTGGCGCGCATCCGCCCGTATCTGGCCGACCTGTTCCCGGGCTCGGAAGTGTGGCTCGACGACCAGATGCAACTGCGCGGCATGCGCAGCAGCCGCGCCGACGAAGCCTTCGATGCCCTGTCCGGCGGCGCCCGGGAGCAGCTGTCGCTGCTGGTCCGCATCGGCCTGGCCGAGGTGATCGGCGCCGAGGAACCCTGGCCGCTGGTGCTCGACGACGTGCTGGTGAATACCGACGCCGAGCGCATCCGCCGCGTTCAGCGGCTGCTCTACCAGGCGGCACGCAACATGCAGATCCTGCTGTTCACCTGCCACGGCCCGCTGTTCGACATGCTCGGGCCGGACCGGCGCATCGAGCTGGAAGGCGCCACCCGACGCAACCCCTGATATCCTCTAACCATGCCAACCACACCAGCCCCACACCACCGCTACCGGGCGTGGCTTCTCGCCAGCATCGCTGCAGCCTCGATCAGCGGCTGCAGCCCGGCGGCCGAAGACCTCACGCCAGGCGGCTCCGAACGAGTGCAGCCGGAGAGCGACGTCAGCACCTTCCGCTGCGGCTCCGACACCGTCAGCGTCCGCTCAGCCGGCGACGAGCTGCACATGACCATCCGCGGGGAGACGTTCACCCTGATCCCGGTGGCGGCTGCTTCCGGCGCCCGCTTCGTCGCCGCCGACGATCCTGACACCAGCTTCTGGAACAAGGGCGACCGGGCGCTGGTGGAAGTTCGCGGAGCAGCGTTACCGGAGTGTGCGCTCACTCACGCCACCGAGCCCACTTCCCAAGAGACGCCCTATCGGGCCCGGGGCAACGAACCCGGCTGGCACGTGGACATCGGCGCCAACGCCATCGTTCTGGTCACCCACTACGGCGCTCAGCGGTTGACGGCGCCGAAGCCGGCCGTGGCCGTCGCGAACGCCACCAGGCGCTACGCGACCCAGGTCAACGGCCACACCCTCCGCATGGAGATCGCGCCGGGGCCATGCGTGGATACCATGAGCGGCATGCCGTATCCCGACACCGTCACCGTGCAGTTGAACCAGGAAACGCTGCGCGGCTGCGGCGGTGACCCGGCCACGCTACTCACCGGCGGGGAATGGCTGCTGCAGGACATGCCCGGCGGCATCGCCGCCGGCACCCGGGGCACGCTGCGCTTCGACCCCGCCGGCCGCGTCTCCGGCGAGGCGTTCTGCAACCGCTTCGGCGGCCCCTACACCCTCACCGGCGAGACGCTGACCATCGGCCCGCTGGCTGCCACCAAGATGGCTTGCGAGCCGCCCCGCATGGAGCAGGAGCAGCGCTTTCTGGCGCTGCTCGAAGCGGTGGTGGGGTTCGCGGTAGAGGCCGACGGCGCCGTGACGCTGCGAACGCGGGACGACGGCTGGTTACGCCTGCAACGGTGATCCGCCCGGATCACCGCTTCCTCACCTCGTGCCCCCCGAACTGCCCACGCATCGCCGCCAGCAGCCTGTCGGCGTAGGAATCGGCGTCGCGCGAGCGCAACCGGGCGATCAGAGAGTGAGTGATCACTGGCGCTGGAACGCCCAGTTCCATGGCTTCCGCCACCGTCCAGCGGCCCTCGCCGGAATCCTCCACGTAGGGCGCGATACCAGACAGGCGCGGATTCTCCGCCAGCGCCGCCGAGGTCAGGTCGAGCAGCCAGGAGCGCACCACGCTGCCGTGCCGCCAGATCTCGGCGATCTGATGCAGGTCGAAATCGAAATCGTCTTTATGCTCGAGGATCGAGAAACCTTCGGCGTACGCCTGCATCAGGCCGTACTCGATGCCGTTGTGGATCATCTTGGTGAAGTGTCCGGCGCCCACTGGGCCGACCCGGCCCCACCCGGCGGCTGCGGCCGCGGCCGGATCTGCGGCCGCGGCCGGATCTGCGGCCGCGGCGGCCGGCGTCGGCGCCAGCGTCTCGAAGATCGGCCGCAGCCGCTCGACGGCATCCGGGTCGCCGCCGATCATCAGGCTGAAGCCCTCGGTCAGGCCCCACACACCGCCGCTGGTTCCGCAGTCGAGATAGTGAATGCCTTCGCGGTTGATTCGTTCGGCGCGCCGCATGGTGTCGCGGTAGTTCGAGTTGCCGCCATCGACCACGGTGTCGTCCGCGGTCAGCAGCGGCAGCAGGGCCTCGAGGGTGGCATCGGTGATATCCCCCGCCGGCACCATGAGCCACAGGACTCGAGGGCACGGCAGGCTGGCAGCCAGGTCGGCGAGGGACTCGGCAGCCGTGGCCCCCGCGCCCATTAGCCGCTGTCGTGCTTCGGGGCTGGGGTCGTAGCCGACCACCTCGTGCCCGCCGCCGAGGAGCCGTTGGCTCATCCCGGCGCCCATGCGCCCGAGCCCGATCATGCCGAGTTTCATGTTGTCGCCCTCGCTTCGTGGGAGCGATCGGATGCATCGCGATACCCGATTGTAGGAGCAATGGGAAGGATTGCGATTGGAGGCATCGCAATTCGAGGCAGCCGCAGCGGTTGGCGGCTCAGCGGAACAACCGCCGGGTCAGCCGCGCCTGGAACAGCGGGTCGAGCCAGCGGTACAGCCGCCCCGAGGCCCGAATGGGGGTGCCGCGCTCCACCGCCTTGATGCCTTCGCGCACCACCACGTCGGCGTCGTACCAGAGAAACTTCGGCGTCTGGCGCTTCATGTCGAGCATGCCCGCCACTTCGTGAAAGTCGGTGTGGGTGAACCCCGGGCACAGGGCGCAGACGTGCACGCCGGTTTTGCGCAGCGTGACCGACAGCGCCTCGGACAGCGCGATCACGTAGGCCTTGGCCGGGCCGTAGTTGATGTCGCCGGCCCGCGCCAGGCGCCCGGACATCGAAGACACGTTGATGACCCGGCCCCAGCCGCGCTCGCGCATGGCCGGCACGAACAGGTGGCACATGTGCGCCACCGAATTGATCATCAGCTCCTGGTAACGGCGCTGGGCCTCCCAGTCGCGCTCGTCGAGCAGGTCCGGACCGGCGGCGCCGGCGTTGTTGACAAGGTAGTCGACGTGTATCTGCCGCTCGGTCAGCGCCCGCTGCAGCGCCTGTGGCGCGTCCGGATCCGCCAGATCCGCCTGCAGCACGGTCACCGCCACGTCGTGCTGCTGCCGAATGGCGTCGGCTACCTCGTCGAGCTTGCTCTGCCGACGGGCGACCAGCACCAGGTCGAAACCGCGAGCGGCGAGCTGACGGGCGAATTCCACCCCGAGGCCGGCGGAGGCGCCGGTGATCAATGCGGTCCTTTGGTTTTTCATGGTAGTAGCATACGCCCATGATGAAGTTGTTGGCGATTCTGGTAGTCGGGTACGCGCTGCTGGTGGGCGCCATGTACCTGCTGCAGAACCGGCTGATCTTCTTCCCGCAGCCGCTGTGGCAGGCGCCCCAGGGCCCCCACGTGCAGCCCGCCGCGGTAGAGCGGCCGGGCGCCACCCTGCGCGGCTGGATCGTCAACCCCGAGTCGTCCGGCCCGCTGGTGATCTACTTCGGCGGCAATGCCGAGGAGCTGTCGACGGCGGTGCCCACGTTCGCTCGGCTGAATGCCACCACCGCGCTGATCAACTACCGCGGCTTCGGGGCCAGCGACGGCTCGCCCTCGCTGGGCCAGCTTACCAAGGACGCCAACGCGGTGGTGACAACGATGCACGCCCGCTGGGGTGCGGACCGCCCGGTGATCCTGTTCGGCAGGAGCATCGGCAGCGGCCTGGCGGCGCAGGCGACCCGAGCCGCGCCGGTGGACGGCATCATCCTCATGAGCCCCTTTCGCACCCTGGGGCGGGTGGGCCAGCGGCACATGCCGTTTCTGCCGGTGCGCTGGCTGCTGCGCGACAACATCGACATCACCGCCACCATCGACGCCCTGCCCGACCGCATCCTGGTGCTGTACGGCGCCCGGGATTCCATCATTCCGCCAGAGGAAACCCTGGCCCTGACAGAACGACTGCCGCCATCGGCGCGGGTGGTGGAGTACGACGGCGGGCACAACGTACCGCTGCTCGAGCCGGAAATCCGGGCGGCGATCGAGGCGTTCCTGGCGGACGGCGGCTGACCTACCCAGACCGCTGACTCGCTGCTAAGGAGACTGCAGTCGCTGATAAACGTAGACGCCCCCCAGGCATCCATCAGTTGCAGAATCTGGCCTTGAACCACGAACTGACACTGATCGATGCTGCCGGTATAGGCGCTCTGCGACATGATCTGCTGACGATGCAGCCCGTCGCCGTCCCCGGCGGCGGACGCGTCCGCGGCCGCGGCGGCCGCCGGGGACGCTGCAACAAGCAGCAGGGACGCGACGAGAACGGTTTTCATGTTCATTGACTCGCAGCGCTCGGGAAGGCGACCCATTGCCCCGCGTTTCCGCCGCCCGCGACATCCATAAGCGCCGAGAACGGCATGCCCATGGCCCCAGGCAGCACAACGCGATAACTTAAGGATGACCAATTCACCCAGGGGAGACCACAGCATGTCTGATCTCGATCGCGATCTGTTCAATCTGGCCATGTCGGAAGAGGCGTTGCCTCTGATGGACGCCGTAAAAAAGCACATCCAGGACAACGTGGTGCCGATCACCGAGGAGTTCTTCGCCCTCGACGCCGAAAAGGAGGATCGCTGGTCGTGGCATCCGCGTCAGCTCGAGCTGCTCGACGGCGCCAAAGCCAAAGCCAAGGCATCAGGGCTGTGGAACTTCTTTCTACCCGACTCCGAAATCGGCGACGGCCTCACCAACCTCGACTACGCCTACATCGCCGCGGAACTCGGCAAGTACTCGCTGGCTTCTGAAACCTTGAACTGCAGCGCGCCGGACACAGGCAACATGGAGGTGCTCGAACGGGTCGGCACCGAAGAGCAGAAGGAGCAGTGGCTGAAGCCGTTGCTGGACGGCGAGATCCGCTCTGCTTACGCCATGACCGAGCCTGGGCTGCCGTCCTCCGACGCGAAGAACATCAGCACCAGCGCCGTGCTGGATGGTGACGACTGGGTGATCAACGGCGAGAAATTCTACATCTCCGGCGCCGGCGATCCGCGCTGCAAGATCATGATCGTCATGGTCAAGACCAGCCCCGATGCGCCGCCCGGCCGGCAGCAGTCGCAGATTCTGGTGCCCACCGACACCCCCGGGGTGGAGATTCTCGAAGGCATGCAGGTGTTCGGCCACGATCACGCGCCGCGCGGCCACATGCACATCCGCTTCACCGACGTGCGCGTACCGAAAAACAACATTCTGATGGGCGAAGGCCGCGGCTTCGAGATCTCTCAGGTGCGCCTCGGGCCGGGCCGCATCCACCACTGCATGCGCTCCATCGGCAAGGCCGAAAAAGCCCTCGAGCTGATGGTAAAACGGTCGGCCACCCGGGAAGCCTTCGGCAAGCCCATCGTCAAGCTGGGCAAGAACCTGGAGGTGATCTCCCGCGCGCGCATCGAGATCAACGCCATGCGCCTGGCGGTGCTGCAGGCGGCCAAGGCCATGGACGTGCTCGGCAACAAAGAGGCCCGGGTATACGTGAGCGCCGTGAAGGCCATGGTCCCCGAAAAGGTGTGCGAGATCATCGACGCCGCCATTCAGATGCACGGCGCGACCGGCGTGTCCCAGTGGACGCCCCTGGCCGATCTCTACACCGACATGCGTCACCTGCGTTTCGCCGATGGCCCGGACGAGGTGCACCACATGGTGGTGGGGCGTGCGGAAGTGCAGAAATACGGCCTCTGGTAGGGGAGTAACGACATGCGCATATCCATGCTGCTGAGCTACGCGGGCGGCTTCAAGGAGGCCGTGAAAGAGGTGCAGACCCTCGAGAAGGCCGGCCTCGACATGGTCTGGGTGCCGGAGGCGTACTCCTTCGATGCGCCCAGCGCCATGGGCTACCTGGCGGCCAACACCGAGCACGTCACCATCGCCTCGGGAATCATGCCCATTTACTCCCGCACGCCGTCGCTGCTGGCGATGACGGCCGCGGGCATCGACTATCTGTCTGATGGGCGCTGCATGCTGGGCCTCGGCGCCTCGGGGCCCCAGGTGATCGAGGGCTTCCACGGCGTACCGTACACGGCGCCGGTGGCGCGCATCCGCGAGATCATCGAGATCTGCCGTCAGGTGTGGCGCCGCGAGCCGGTGCGTCACGACGGCCGCCACTATCAGATCCCCCTGCCCCAGAACCAGGGCACCGGTCTGGGCAAGCCGCTGAAGCTCATCAACCACCCGGTGCGTGACGACATTCCCATCGCTGTGGCCGCCCTCGGCGGCAAGAGCGTCGCCATGACGGCGGAACTCGCCGACGCCTGGCTGCCGGCGTTCTACACCGCCGAGGCAGCTCGCGCGGTGTGGGGCGAGGCGCTCGACGCCGGCGCCGCCAAGCGCGACCCGTCGCGCCCGCCGCTGGAGATCTTCGCCGGCGGCGCCGTGGCCATCGGCGAAGGCCTGGAAGATCTGCGCAATCGCGCCCGCCCCCAACTGGCGCTGTACGTCGGCGGCATGGGCGCGCGCAGCAAGAACTTCTACAACGATATCTTCGCCCGCTCGGGCTACGAAGCCGAAGCCCGCACCATCCAGGATCTCTACCTGGCCGGCGACAAGAAGGCCGCCGAGGCGGCGATTCCCGACCACTACCTGGCGCAGAACTCGCTGATCGGCCCCGAGGGCTTCGTGCGCGAGCGGCTGCAGGCGCTGCGCGAATCCGGCGTCAACGCCCTGAACGTGGGCTTCGCCGGCGCCACGGCGGAAGAGCGCCTGGCCAACTGCGAAAAGCTGCGCAAGCTGGTCGACACGCTGTAGCCCCCCACCCCGTAGGAGCGACCAAGCGGCCTGCGGCCGCCGCGGTCGCTTGGGGAAAAGCGGAGTTTTCCATGAAAGCGATCTCTGATCGCGATCGGGAGATCGCTCCCACAAAGGCGATCGCGATCAGAGATCGCTCCTACATGTCAGCGCACGAAGCGCGTCGACAGCACGATCAGCGAGGTCGTCCGCTCCACCCCGTCGATGGCGCCGATGTCGTCGATGATGGCATCCAACGCCGCCACGCTGCCCGCCCGGACCTCGGCGATGAGATCGACGTGGCCGCTCACCGATTGCAGCCGCTGCACCTCGCTGCGGCGTTGCACCTGCCGGCTGACCGCCTGCGAGCGCTTCGGGGCAACCTCGATGAGCACGAAGGCGGCCACCTGGTCCTGCAGATAGTCTTCGTTCAGGCGCACGGTATACCCGGCGATGACGCCGCTGCTCTCCAGCCGTTCGAGGCGGCTCTGCACGGTCGAGCGCGAGACGCCCAGACGCCGGGCGAGTTCGGCCGTGGACTGGCGGGCATTTTCCTGCAGCAGGGCGATGAGTTGCTGGTCGCGCTGGGTTGGGGGTTTGGAGGATGGCATAGATAGGTGGAATGACGAAAGTTGTCGGCATATTGCCAGATTATGGGGGTCGTTTCGTCGAAATTGGGATTCGATTCGACGGCTTTCCGGCGGAGAATGTGGACAACATCATTGCGCAGGAGGCGGCGACGCCATGGCGTTCCAGGATCTACTTCGCAGCGCGGGGCTCGAGCCGGCGCAACTCGATCACGGCGAGCTGCGGGTGACGACGCCCATCGACGGCTCGGAGATCGCCCGGCTGGCGCCACACCCGGTGGCGGAGGTGGCCGCCATGAGCGCTCGGGCCCACGCGGCGTTTCTGGCCTGGCGCGCGGTGCCGGCGCCGCGGCGCGGCGAGTTCATCCGCCAGCTCGGCGACGAGCTGCGCGCCAGCAAGGAGCCCCTGGCCCGGCTGGTGTCGCTGGAGTGCGGCAAGATCCTCCAGGAGGGTCTGGGCGAGGTGCAGGAGATGATCGACATCTGCGACTTCGCCGTGGGCCTGTCGCGCCAGCTGTACGGGCTGACCATGCCGTCGGAGCGGCCGGGGCACAGCATGCGCGAGCTGTGGCACCCCATGGGCGTGTGCGGGGTGATCACCGCGTTCAACTTCCCGGTGGCGGTGTGGGCGTGGAACGCCGCGCTCGCCCTGGTGTGCGGCAACAGCGTCATCTGGAAGCCGTCGGACAAGACGCCGCTCACCGCGCTGGCGGTGCAGGGCATCGTCGCCCGGGTCGCCGCGCGCTTTGCCGAGGCGCCGGCCGCTCTCTGTCAGACGCTGATCGGCGGCGCCCATGTGGGCGCAGCGCTTGCCGCCGACCGCAACGTCGCCATCGTCTCCGCCACCGGCTCCACCGCCATGGGGCGCCAGGTGGCGCCGGTGGTGGCCGGACGCTTCGGCCGCTGCATTCTCGAGCTGGGCGGCAACAACGGCATGATCGTCGCGCCCAGCGCCAAGCTCGACCTGGCGCTGCGGGCCATCGTCTTCTCGGCGGTGGGTACCGCCGGCCAGCGCTGCACGTCGCTGCGCCGCATCCTCGTTCACGAATCGGTGTACGACGCGCTGCTGCCGCAACTGCAGAAGGTCTACGGCGAGCTTACGATCGGCAGCCCGCTGGAATCCGGCGTGCTGGTCGGGCCGCTGATCGACGGCGCCGCGTTCGAGCGCATGCAGCAGGCGCTGCAAACGGCCGTGGCTCAGGGTGGCACGGTGAGCGGCGGCGAGCGGGTGCTGGCCGACGAGTATCCGGGCGGCTACTACGTCCGCCCCGCGCTGGTGGAAATGCCGAGCCAGACCGAGGTCGTTCGCAGCGAGACCTTCGCCCCCATCCTCTACGTCATGAAGTACACGGGCTACGAGGACGCCGTCGCCATGCACAACGACGTTCCCCAGGGGCTGTCGTCGTGCATCTTCACCAGCGACGTCCAGGAAGCCGAGCGCTTCCTCGGCGCCGAGGGCTCCGACTGCGGCATCGCCAACGTCAACATCGGGCCGTCGGGCGCCGAGATCGGCGGGGCCTTCGGCGGCGAGAAGGAGACCGGCGGCGGCCGCGAATCCGGCTCGGACGCGTGGAAGGCCTACATGCGGCGGCAGACGGCAACGGTGAACTACTCCGACGCCCTGCCCCTGGCCCAAGGCATCGACTTCGAGGTATGAGCATGACACAGGGCAGAATTTCCTCGGTGGCCGTGCTCGGCCTCGGCGGGGTCGGCGAGTTGGCGGCCCGGCTGCTGACCGCTACCGGCTTCACCGTCACCGGCATCGACACCCGCATTCCCGAGCGCCCGTTGCCGTTCAAAACCCGGGTCGGCTCGGCGGCCTCCCCGGCCCAGCTGCGCCGGCTGCTCAAGGGTCACGACGCGGTGCTGTCGTGCCTGCCCTACCAGCTCAACAAGGCGGTCGCGCGCCTGGCCTGCGAGCTCGAGCTGTTCTACTTCGATCTCACCGAAGACGTCGCCACCACCCAACTGATCCTCGAGCTCGCCGGCAACAGCCGCCGGTTGATGGCCCCCCAGTGTGGCCTCGCCCCCGGCTTCGTCGGCATCGTCGGCGCCCACCTGGCGGAGCAGTTCGACGACCTGCGCTCCATCAAGCTGCGGGTGGGCGCGCTGCCCCAGCACCCCACCGGGCTTTTGGCCTACTCGTTCAACTGGTCGCCGGAAGGGGTGGTCAACGAGTATCTGAACGACTGCGAGGTGATCGAGGACGGCGTGCACAAATGGGTATCGCCCATGGAGTGGATCGAGACCGTCCACGTCAACGGCGTGCGCCTCGAGGCGTTCACCACCTCCGGCGGGCTGGGCACCATGTGCGACACCTACAAAGGCCGCGCGCGCAACCTCGACTACAAGACCATGCGCTACCCGGGCCACGCCTCGTTGATGAACTTCTTCTTCCACGAGTTGCTCATGCGCGAAGACCGCGAGCTCGCCGGCCGCATTCTCAAGAACGCCAAGCCGCCGGTGGACGACGACGTGGTGCACATCCACGTCTCTGCCGAGGGCATGCGCGAAGGCCGCCTGTGCCGCCACGAGTTCGTGCGCTCGTACTACCCGCTGCGCATTGGCGAGCGCCACTGGCGCGCCATCGCCTGGACCACGGCATCCTCGGTATGCGCGGTGATCGAGCTGGTCGCCAACGGCAGCCTGCCGGCGAGCGGATTTCTGCGCCAGGAGGCAGTGCCGCTGGGGGAGTTCCTCGCCACGGTCAACGGCGCGCGCTACCAGCCCGAGGTGGCCGTGGTGCCGGCCGCGGTGGAGATCGATGGGGCGGTGGCGGCGGCGACCTAGCCGTCCCGGAGCCCGAGTTCTTATGGTGGGGCGGCAGACGGGGTATTCTCCGGCCCTGACTCACAGACGAGGTAACGCAGTGACGAATTCCCTCTGGCACCTTCGGCTGGTGATCCTCAGCGCCTTGCTGGTAGTCGCCGGATGCGGTGAGCGCCCGGTGGCGCAGCCCGCCGACCCGGTCGTCGAACTGCGTGAGCTGGTCGGCGCGGTGGCCATGCCCGACCGCTTCGGCGCCGAGGTTGCCGCCGCCGTGCTGGAACGCGGCGGCAACGCGGTGGACGCTGCCATCGCCGCCGCCTTCGTGCTGGCGGTGACGTATCCCGAGGCGGGCAACCTCGGCGGCGGCGGCTTCATGCTGTTGCAGGTCGCCGGCGAGCGCCTGTTCCTCGACTATCGCGAGACCGCGCCCGGGCGGGCGCATCGCGACCTGTACCTCGACGAGCAGGGCGAGGTGATCGCCGGCGCCTCCGTCATCGGGCCGCTGGCGGTGGGGGTGCCGGGCACGGTGGCCGGCATGTGGGCCGCGCACCAGCGCTTCGCCACCCTGCCCTGGGCCGAGTTGCTGGAGCCGGCGGTGCAGCTGGCGGCGGCCGGGTTCGAAGTGCCCGCCGGGCTCGCCGACGAGATCGCCGGGGAAATACCCACCTTCGCCGGCCGGACGAACTTCGCCGACTACTTCGGTGCGGTGCGCGCCGGCGACACCTTCGTGCAGCCGGAGCTGGCCGCCACCCTGCGGCGCATTCAATCCGGCGGCGCGGCGGAGTTCTACCGCGGCGAAACCGCCGATCTGCTGGTGAGCGAGATGGCCGAGCGCGGCGGGCTGATCGATCGCGCCGACCTCGACGACTATCGCCCGGTGTGGCGCGAGCCTCTGTCGGCGCAGTGGCGGGGCTTCGAGGTGGTCTCGGCGCCGCCGCCGAGTTCCGGCGGCTTCGGCGTCGTGCAGCTGCTGAAGATGAAAGCCGCCCTGGACCCGGCGTTCGAGGGCGCGGCGGTGAACTCCAGCCGCTACGTGCACCTGGTTGCCGAAATGCAGAAGCGGGTGTTTGCCGATCGCGCCGAGTACCTGGGCGACGCCGACTTCGTCGAGGTGCCCAGCGACCTGCTGCTGGCGGAGGGCTACATCCGCGGCCGGGCGCGAGAGGTGAACGAAACCGCCATCAGCACCCTGGCCGATGTGCGCCCGGGCCTGGCCAGCAGCCCGGCGCTGCACGAGAGCCCTCAGACCACCCACTTCTCCATCGTCGACGGCGCCGGCAACGCGGTCGCCAACACCTACACCCTCAACACCTCGTTCGGCAGCGGCGTGGTGGTGCGAGGCGGCGGCTTCCTGCTGAACAACGAGATGGACGACTTCAGCGTCAAACCCGGCGTGCCCAACGTCTACGGCGTGGTGGGCAGCGACGCCAATGCCATCGAGCCAGGCAAGCGGCCGCTGTCGTCCATGTCACCGACCCTGCTGCTCGAGGACGGCCGGGTGCGCATGGCGCTCGGCTCCCCGGGGGGCTCGACCATCTTCGGCTCGGTGTTCCAGACCATCGCCGCCATCGTCGACGGCGGCTTTGCCCCGGCGGACGCCGTGGCGCTGCCGCGCTTTCACCATCAGCTGCTGCCGCCGGAGCTCGTCACCTACACCCCGAGCGTGCCGCTGGCCCCTGCCGTGGTGGTCGAGCTGGAGGGGATGGGCTACCGGGTGGAGCCCCACGCGTGGGAATTCGGCGACCTGCAGGTGGTGTGGTTCGATGGCAGCGAGTGGCACGCCGCCTCCGATCCGCGCCATCGGGGCGAGTCGCGGGTGGTGGTGCGGGCGGCGGAGTGAGGGCCGCAGTCTAGACCGGCTCGCGCAGGTCCTCGAGCAGATCGCCGAATGCGCGCGTCTCGGCCTCGTGCTCGACCTCCCGCCATGGCTCACGCAGCGCGTCGGCGTACCAGCTCTGCATCGCCGGCAGCGCCAGCAGCCTCTGCACGTACTGCGCCCCGTCGCTGCTCAGTTGCAATCCGTAGGTCTGCACGCGAAACACCACCGGCGCGTAAAACGCATCCGCGGCGCTGAAGGCCGCGCCAGCCAGGAACGGCCCACCGAAGCGGGCCAACCCCTGGCTCCAGAGTTCGTCCAGGCGATCGATGTCGCGCTGCAACGCCTCCGGGATCGCCTTGGGCCGCAGGCGGATGCCGCAGTTCATCGGGCAGCACTCGCGCAGCGCGCCGAAACTCGAGTGCATCTCCGCCGCTGCGCAGCGCGCCCAGGCGCGCGCCGCCGCGTCAGCCGGCCAGACGCCCTGATGGCGCTCGGCCAGATATTCGACAATGGCCAGGGAATCCCAGACCGTGGTCTCGCCATCCACCAGACACGGCACCCGGCCGCTGGGGGAGAACGCGCGAAACGCCTCCCAGTTCGACTCCGGGTCGGCAAACACCATCAACCGCTCATCGAAGTCGATGCCGCGCTCGCGCATGAGCACCCATGGCCGTAGCGACCACGACGAGTAGTTCTTGTTGGCGATATACAGTTGATACACGGCGATCCACCTGATGAATCAGCCGATACTAATGCCGCGCATGCCAGCTGTCATGGCGCCCCTTCATGGCCGGCACCTCCGCGGAGGGCTTACTGCGCCTCACCGTTGCCGCCAGAAACGCCTCCGCGGAGGTGCCTTCGAGATCCACCGGATCGGGCTCGGCATCGACGGCGCGATAGCCGCACGGCGGCA
>JBLRXD010000110.1:0-13483 GCA_047920935.1 Pseudomonadales bacterium
CGTCGGCGCCTTCGCGGCCGGCGAAATCGACCCCGCGGTGCCAGGCCATGCGCCCGCTGAAGGGGTCTACCCGTTTGCCGAACGCCGACGACATCCACCCGCTGGACACCGGTCGGCCGGCGACGACGGTGCTTTGCTGGAACTCCCGATCGCGCAACAGCGACTCGAGCACGTCGAGTTGCCCGGCGCGCCGGTTGATCTGCTGCGACAACCCAAGCGCAGCGGCTTCCAGCTCGGGCCAGTCGAGCACCCCGAACGCGACGTCCGTAGGCCCGCCCAGGGGCACCGGATCGTCGAAGGCGAACTCGTCGTGATCCAATCCTGCGGCCCCGACGACCCGCGCGCCCAGGGCCTCCATCCGCATCAGTCGCGCCTGCATGGCGGCAAGCTGCCGGCCCACGGCTTCGGATTTGGCCGCGGAGCGCTGCCGCAAGGTGGCAATTTCCGCATCCTGCTCCATCAGACGCTGGCGCAGTTGCTGGGTCGGGGCATCTTCGAAAGCCAACGCGGGAAGGTAAGCGGCGACGAGGTGAGAGGTGACAAGAAGCAGGGAGACCAGCAGCAGGGCGACACCGAGGAGGTGCCAGCGACCGAGACGCAACGACAGCGTCTGCCCGTGGCCCGGCCACGACTCCTTGAGCAGGATGATCTTCATGTGTTCTAGTTCTGCTCCGGTTGTGCGGTTCGATACGTGCCAGGCGCGAGTCGGCGGCCGGGATCGCAACACCCAGTTGAACAACGGCAGGCGCCCGAGTGTCCCGAAAGGTTTCCGATCTTCTGAGCGAGCATCACCAGCGGTTCACTCCTCTGCAGAAACTGCTGCGCCGCGCTGCCAATCAGGAATCCTGGACCGCGCAACTCCAGGCGCTGCTGCCCGATCGCCTGGGCCGCGACTGCCGGGTGGTCGACGTGCGCGGCAGCATCGTGTTCGTGGTCTGCCGGCATGCGGCCACCGCCACGCGGCTGCGCTTCATGGCGCCCGATCTGCTTGGCAAGCTCACCCAACTGGGCGATTTCCGCGCTGCCACGAAAATCAACATCCGCGTGTCTGCAGAATGATCGTCCAACGCCACGCCCGCTGCATTATCCCGCCGCAACGACCCCGCCGATGAGAACTGCTCGACAAAACCGGGCGCCGCCGCCGGAACCCTGAACTCAGGCGCCCTCGGCCTCGACGGCAATGCGGCGGGCGTACTGGATTGGGGCGAGGGCTTCGTCGGCAAACGTGACGATCTCCCAGGCTGCTTCGTCGGCAAGCACCGCACGCAACAGTGCGTTATTGGTGCCGTGGCCGGATTTGAAGCCGGAGAACGCGCCGATCACGCTGTAACCGAACAGGTAAAGGTCGCCGATGACGTCGAGGATCTTATGCTTGACGAATTCGTCGCCGATGCGCAGACCGTCGTCGTTGAGGATGCGGTCGTCGTCCACCACCACCGCATTGTCGAGACTGCCGCCTCGCGCCAGATTCATGCCGCGCAGGCGTTCGTAGTCTGCGAGAAAGCCGAAAGTCCGCGCGCGGCTGACCTCCTTGACGAAAGCCATGGTGGAAAACTCCACCACCGCCGACTTGCAGTGCTGTCTGAACACCGGATGGTCGTACTGCAGCGTGTACTCGACCCGGAAGCCGTCGTAAGGGCGCAGCTCCGCGACCGCGTCTCCCTGCCGGCAGGAAACGGTCTTCTTGATGCGAATGAACTTCTTCGGGGCATCCTGCTCTTCGATGCCCGCCGACTGCAGCAGAAACACGAACGGCGCCGCGCTGCCGTCCATGATGGGAAGTTCCGGGGCGCTGACGTCGACGAAGGCGTTGTCGACCCCCAGGCCGGCGAAAGCCGACATCAGGTGCTCTACCGTGGCAATGGAGATGTGGCCATCGGTCAGCGTGGTCGCCATGGTGATCTCGCCCACGTTCTCGACCCGTGCCCGCACCGCAACCGGCTGCTCGAGATCGGTGCGCACGAACACGATGCCGGTGTCTACCGGGGCCGGGCGCAGGGTGAGGTAGACCTTGTCGCCGGAGTGCAGGCCGACGCCGGTGGCGCGGATCACGTTCTTCAGCGTTCTCTGCAGAAGCGCTTGCGTCATTGTTCTGTCATCCCGGTTGTCGACCTCGCGCAGCGGCGCATGCTAACAAAGCGTCGTCGTGGGTAGTATGGCCGGCATTCACAAAATTGTTACTTTGTGTTTCTTTCTGCCGGCCATCACTGCCCACCACCGCTCAGTCCGCCTGGCGCCTCAGAAAGGCGGGAATGTCGATCCAATCCATGTCGTCGGTGTCCTGATCCAACGCCAGATTGCTCTGTTGCGACACCACCGCGTCCCGCTGACGGAAGATGGTCGGCCGATCGAGGTCGTTGCCGTAGTCCGGGCGCGTGGGCTCGGGCTGGGCCTGGGGATTGGCGAGGGGAGCCACGGTAGTCACCGCCACGCTCGGCTTCACCGGATCGCCGAGGCCGGTGGCGACGATGGTGACCTTGAGCTCGTCGCCCATGTCCGGATCGATGACGGTGCCGATCACCACCGTGGCCGAATCCGAGGCGTACTCTTCCACCACGTTGCCGACGTCGATGAAGTCGCCCATGGAGAGATCCGGCCCCGCGGTGATGTTCACCAGGATGCCGCGGGCGCCGTGCAGATCGACGTCCTCCAGCAGCGGGCTGCGGATGGCGGCTTCGGCCGCTTCCTGGGCCCGATGCTCGCCGCTGGCGCGACCGGTGCCCATCATCGCCATGCCCATCTCGGACATCACCGTGCGCACGTCGGCGAAATCCACGTTGATCAGGCCGTGGCGGATGATCAGATCGGCGATGCCCTGTACCGCACCCAACAGCACGTCGTTGGCCGCGGCGAAGGCTTCGAGAATGCTCGCCCGCTCGCCCAGCACCGCCAGCAGCTTGTCGTTGGGAATGGTGATCAGGGAATCCACGTGCTCCTGAAGCTCGAGCACGCCCCGATCGGCAGCCGCGAGGCGCTTTTCGAACTTGAACGGCCGGGTCACCACCGCGACGGTGAGGATGCCCATCTCCTTGGCGATCTGCGCCACCACCGGCGCCGCACCGGTGCCGGTACCGCCGCCCATGCCGGCGGTGATGAACACCATGTCGGCACCGGCAAGCACTTCAGCGATGCGCTCGCGATCTTCCAGCGCCGCTTCCCGGCCCACCGAAGGATTGGCGCCGGCTCCGAGGCCACGGGTTATGGTGCTGCCGATCTGCAGCAGGGTCTTGGCGTGCAACGCCTTCAAGGCCTGGGCGTCGGTATTGGCGACGATGAAATCCACCCCCTCCACGTTGTTGGTCACCATGTGCTGGACGGCATTACCGCCGCCACCACCGACGCCGATGACCTTGATCACGGCGCTCTGCGGGGCACTGTCTACGATTTCGAACATCTTGGACTCCTATCAAAAATTTTCGCTTAGCCATTTTTTGAGACGGCCGAAGCCGCCCGTGCCGCGAGCTCTTTTTCGGCCGCGTTGTTCTTCTTGTTGCTTGCCGTACATCAGCAAGCCGACTCCCGTTGCGTACACGGGATTTCTGATGATGTCCTTCAGTCCCACCACGTGGCGTGGTGCCCCTTGACTCACCGGCATGTGGAATATTTCTTCCGCAAGCTCGATGACGCCTTCTATTTTCGATGCTCCCCCAGTGAGCACGATGCCCGCAGCGATCAGGTCTTCGAAACCACTGCGTCGCAACTCGGCCTGAATCAACGTGAACAGCTCGTCGTAGCGCGGCTCCACCACCTCCGCCAGCGCCTGGCGGGACAGTTCCCGGGAGGGCTTGTCGCCGACGCCGGGTACCTGAATGGTTTCGTCGGGCCGGGCGAGCTGAGTCAGCGCGCAGGCATACTTGATTTTTATCTCTTCGGCATTCTGCGTCGGCGTGCGCAAGGCCATGGCGATATCGTTGGTGACCTGGTCGCCGGCGATGGGTATCACCGCGGTATGGCGGATGGCGCCGTGGGTGAAGATGGCGATGTCGGTGGTGCCGCCGCCGATGTCCACCAGACAGACCCCGAGCTCGCGCTCGTCGTCCGTCAGCACCGCATAGCTGGAGGCAAGCTGCTCCAGAATGACGTCGTTCACCCGCAACCCGCAACGCTCGATGCACTTTTCGATGTTCTGCGCCGCGTTCACGGCACAGGTCACCAGGTGCACCTTGGCTTCCAGTCGCACACCGGACATGCCGAGAGGTTCTTTGACCCCTTCCTGGCTGTCGATGATGTACTCCTGGGGGAGGATGTGGAGGATCTTCTGATCCGCCGGGATGGCCATGGCCTGAGCCGCATCGAGCACCCGATCGACATCCTGGGGGTACACCTCCCGGTCGCGGATGGCGACGATGCCATGAGAGTTCAGGCTGCGGATGTGGCTGCCGGCGATGCCCGCGTACACGGAGTCGATCTGGCAGCCGGCCATCAGCTCCGCCTCTTCCACCGCCCGCTGAATCGACTGCACGGTGGATTCGATGTTCACCACCACGCCTTTTTTCAGCCCCCGAGACGGGTACGAGCCAATACCGATGATCTCCAGCTCACCATCGGCATTCACCTCGCCGACGATGGCCGCCACCTTGTTGGTGCCGATATCCAGGCCGACGATTCTTCTCAGGTCGTTCTCGGAACCCATAGCTCTATCTCTTATTCTCGTTCTCGCGCGCCGACCCTGCTCCGAGGGCCAGCAGCGGCTCGGCCCAGCGCACCGCCAGGCCGTTGGCGTAACGGGCGTCCACGTGGGCGACATCGTCCGCCCGCTCGGCGAGCACCCGCTCGTAGGCCAACAGGAACCGCGTCATACGCTCCATCACCGCCTGATTGCCCAGCGCCACCGTCATGCCGCCCTCGAACCCCAACAGCCACTCGCCGAGGGCGCTCTCCTCCAGGTGGACGATGGACAGACCCACCGTGTGCGCCCGGGTTTCGAGCATCTGGTACATCTCCATGGCCTGCCGCGGCGTCGACATCACGGCGAACAGGGTCGGAACCGCAACCGCGGCATCGGCAAGCCGCACCACCTGGCCGGCACTGGTCAGATAGCCGCTGTCGCCCCAGGCCGCCACCACGGATTCCTTTTCCACCTGGATCACCAGGGTGTCCGGCCAGATTCGGCGCACCTGCACCGAGCGCGGCCACGACAGACTGCGGATCCGCGTCGTCAGCTCCGCCAGATCGACGCTGAGCACGCCGTCCGTGAGGCTCTGGCTGACCACCTCGCGGATCGCCAACTGCTCCGCCTGGGACAGCGCCCCCTGCACCCGCACGGCGCGCAGCGGCTGATCGAGCTGGCGCCACACCGACCAGGCCGACACCGTCAGGGCCAACAGCACCATCACCGCCAGCACGTTACGAATCATCGTCGCCCCCGCGAGCGCCTGCGCTCAACCGGTTGGAGACGACGTTGACGTTGCCCGCACCCTGAACCAGCAGCACGTCGCCCTGACGTACCAGCCCGGCAAGCACCCCCAGAGCCTCGGCCGGGGTCTCGACGAACACCGGCGGCGCATGCACCAGCCGCTGCCGGATGCCCTGACACAGTGCCCGCCCGTCGGCCCCGGCGATGGGTTCCTCGCCGGCGGCGTAAACCTCGAGCAGCACCAGCACATCGATGCCGGCCAGCACCCGCACGAAGTCGTCGTAGAGGTCGCGGGTGCGGGTGTAACGGTGCGGCTGATAGGCCATCACCAGGCGCCGGCCGGGCCATACGCTGCGCGCGGTCTCGATCACCTTGGCGACCTCGGTGGGGTGGTGGCCGTAGTCGTCGACCAGGGTCACCGTGACATCGCCCACGGGCACGTCATCGAACACCTCGAAGCGCCGGCCGACGCCGCCGTAGCTGGCAAGGCCGGAGACGATGGCCGCGTCCGGCAGGCCTTCGTCGGTAGCCACCGCAATGGCCGCCAGGGCGTTCTGCACGTTGTGCCTGCCGGGAATCTGCATGGTGATCTGCAGATCGTCATGACCGCTGGGACGGCAAGCACGGAAACGCCAGCGGCGTCCCTCGCATTGCAGATCCACGGCGCGAAAGTCGGCGTCCTCGCCGAAGCCGTAGGTGAGCATCGGCCGGGCGACTTCCGGCAAAATTTCCCGCACGTGTGGGTCATCGCTGCACAGCACCACCGAGCCGTAGAACGGCAGCCGGTGCAGGAAGTCGATGAAGGTGGTTTTCAGCGTCTCGAAATCGTTGCCGTAGGTGGCCATGTGATCGCGGTCGATGTTGGTCACCACGGCCAGCATGGGCTGCAGATGCAGGAACGAGGCATCGCTCTCGTCGGCCTCGACGATGATGTAGCGGCTGGCGCCGAGGCGGGCGTTGCTGGCGGTGCTGTTGAGCAAGCCGCCGACGACGAAGGTCGGATCGAGGTTCGCTGCCTGAAAGATGCAGGTGACCAGGCTGGTGGTGGTGGTCTTGCCGTGGGTGCCGGCGATGGCGATGCCGTGCCGATAACGCATCAGCTCGCCGAGCATTTCCGCCCGGCGCACCACCGGCACGCGCTGCGCATGGGCGGCGGCGACTTCGGGATTGCTGGCATCGATGGCGCTGGACACCACCACCACGTCGCACTCGCGCACCGCCTCGGCGCTGTGGCCGATGCGGATGGCGACGCCCAACCGCTGCAACCGCTCGGTCGCCGACGACGCTTTGAGATCCGAGCCCGAGATCAGATAGCCCTGGTTCAGCAGCACCTCGGCGATGCCGCACATGCCGGCGCCGCCGATGCCGACGAAGTGGATGCGGCGGATGCGGCGCATCTCCGGAACCTGATAGGGCCCTCTCAAGTTCAGCTCAGCCACGGTTGCTGCGCTCCAACTGCAATCGCAACACCAGCCCGATCATGGCGCTGCTCACCACCAGGCTGTTGCCGCCGTAGCTCACGAACGGCAGGGTGAGCCCCTTGGTGGGCAGAATGCCGGTGTTGACGCCCAGGTTGATCAGGCACTGGATGCCGAAGATCAGCCCCACACCGTAAACCAGATAGCCAGCGAACACGTCGCCCTCGGTCAGCGCCCGCCGCGCGATCCGCAGAATGCGCACCACCAGCACGGCGAACAGCACCAGCACCACGAGCGCGCCGACCAGGCCGAGTTCTTCGGCGATCACCGCGAAGATGAAATCGTTATGGGCTTCGGGCAGGTAGAACAACTTCTGCACGCCCTCGCCCAGGCCCAGCCCGAAAAGCTCGCCGCGCCCGAACGCGATCAGCGCCTGGGTGAGCTGATAACCGCTGCTGAACGCGTACTCCCAGGGATCGACGAAGCTGATGAGCCGCTGCAGACGATACGGCTGGAACACCGCCAGCGCGGTGAGCAGCAGCCCGCCGATGACAACGATCAGCAGGAAGTGGCGCAGCCGGGCGCCGGCGATGAACAGCAGCGCGGCGGCGGTGACCGCGAGCACCACCATGGTGCCGAAGTCGGGCTGCATCAGCAGCAGCCCCGAGAGCAGGCCGAGCATCAACAGCGGGCGTATCAGCGCCTTGCCGTCGTCGGCCAGCTCGCCGTGAAAGCGCTCGAGGTAGCCGGCCAGATACACCAACGCCAGGAATTTCGTCACCTCCGCCGCCTGCAGCGAGAAGCTGCCCAGGCCGATCCAGCGCCGGGCGCCGTTGACCTCGACGCCGATGCCGGGAATCAGCACCAGCACGCACAGCGCCACCGCCACCAGCCAGGCCAGACGGTGACCGCGACGCCACCAGTCCAGGGGCACGCACAGCACCACCAGCAGGCCGGCCAGCGATGCCACGAGAAACACACCGTGCTTCAGAAGCAGCGACTGGCTGATGGCGACGGTGGCCGACGCGACCATTACCGTGCCCAGCGCCAGAATGGCGATCCAGCAGAGCAGCAGCACGGGATCGAAGCCGAAATCCATCGCCGGACGGGGGCCGGCCGCTGCGCGCAGACCGGCCGCACGCCCCCTGGCGGCCGCACGTCGGCTGACTGCCACGGCGCTACGCACCCAATGCCTCCACCGCGGCCGCGAAGGCTTCGCCACGCGCGGCGTAGTCCCGGTACATGTCGAGGCTGGCGCAGGCCGGTGACAGCAGCACCGTGTCTCCTGGCGCGGCGGCCGCCATGGCGGCGCTCACCGCCTGGCTCATGTCCGCCACCCGGGTGATGGGCGCGGCGCCCTGCAGCGCCCGCTGCAGCAGCGGCGCGTCGCGTCCCAGCAGCACCACGGATTTCACATATCGGCGCACGGGATCGGCGAGCGGCGCGAAGTCCGCGCCTTTGCCGTCGCCGCCGGCGATCAGGATCAAGCTCGGCCGGCTACCACCCAGCCCCGCCAGCGCGGCCAGGGCGGCGCCGACGTTGGTGGCCTTGGAGTCGTCGACGAAGGCGACGCCGGCAACCTCCGCCACGCGCTGACAGCGATGGGGCAGGCCGCGAAATCCGGCCACGGCGGCGGCGAGCTCGCTGCCGGACGGGTTGCCGAGCGGTGCATCCGCAGCCACCAGCGCGCAGGCCGCGAGCACGTTGAGCCCGTTGTGCATCCCGGCCAGGGGCAGATCGGCAAGCCGCATCAGGGCCTCGTCGCCTCGGCACAAGGTCTGGGCGCCATCGATGCGACGCAAACCCCAGTGGCCGGGCGCGGGCGCATCGAGGCCGAAGGTAAGCAGCTCGTCGACGGCGCTGTCCGGCAGGGTCAGCGGATCATCGCGATTGGCCACCGCGCGGTGAGCGCCGCGGAAGATTCTGCGCTTGCTGGCCGTGTACGCAGCCAGGCTGCCGTGACGATCCAGATGGTCCTCGGTGACGTTGAGCAGCGCCGCCGCGTGGAAGCCGTAGCCGGCCATGCGCTCCAGCTGAAAGCTCGACAGCTCGAGCACGTAGCAATCCCGCGGCTCGGCCAGCAGACCCAGAGCGGGCTCGCCCAGGTTACCGCCGACCCCGGGGTGGCGCCCGAGCGCCTCCAGCAGGTGCCCAGCAAGAGCGGTCACCGTGCTCTTGCCGTTGGTTCCGGTGATGGCGTAGATGGGCGCCCGCGCCGCCTGACAGAACAGATCGATGTCGCTCACCACCGCGGCGCCCGCGGCGACGGCACGGCGCACCAGCGGGTGATCGAGACCGACGCCGGGGCTCACCACCACCCGATCGACCCCCGCGAAGGGTGCGTCACAGGCTGCCGCGCCGAAGCGGTAGTCGACGCCGGGCCAGCCGGCTTGCGCCGCCGCACCGTAGGGTGGCGCATCGCGGGTGTCCAGGACCAGCAGCTCATCCTCGCCGGCGAGATAGCGCAGACACGAGTAGCCGGTGACGCCGAGCCCGATGATGGCGGTACGCACGCTCACCTCAGCTTCAACGTCGACAGGCCCACGAGCACCAGAACCAGAGTGATGATCCAGAAGCGGACGATCACCCGGGGCTCCGGCCAGCCCTTGAGCTCGAAATGGTGATGAATGGGCGCCATACGAAAGATGCGGCGCCCGGTGAGGCGGTAGGACGCCACCTGAAGAATGACCGACACCGCCTCGAGCACGAACAGCCCGCCCATGATGAACAGCACGATCTCGTGGCGGACGATGATGGCGACGATGCCCAGAGCCGCGCCGAGCGCCAGCGCGCCGACGTCGCCCATGAACACCTGGGCGGGATAGGTGTTGAACCACAGAAAGCCGAGGCCGGCGCCAATGAGCGCACCGCAGAAGATCGCCAGCTCGCCCGCCCCCGGTATGTAGGGGATCTGCAGATAACCGGAAAACTCGACGTTGCCGACCAGGTAGGCGATCAGCCCCAGGGCAGCCCCAACCATCACCGTCGGCATGATGGCCAACCCGTCGAGGCCGTCGGTGAGGTTGACGGCGTTGCTGGTTCCGACGATGACCAGATAACCCAGCACCATGTACCAGACGCCCATGGGAATGATGACTTCCTTGAAGAACGGCACGATCAGCGCCGTCTCGGCCGGCAGTTGCGCCGTGTTGTAGAGAAACACCACCGCGGTGATGCCCACCAGCGACTGCAGCAGATACTTCCAGCGGGCGATGAGACCGCGGCTGTTGCCCCGGGAAAGCTTCAGATAGTCGTCGACCCAGCCGATGACGCCGAACGACATGGTCACCAGCAGCACCGTCCAGACGTAACGGCTGGTCAGATCCCCCCAAAGCAGGGTGGTGATCAGAATCACGATCAGGATCAGCGCACCGCCCATGGTCGGCGTGCCGGCCTTGGAAAGATGGCTCTCCGGCCCATCGTCACGCACGCACTGACCGATCTGATGCAGGGTAAGCCGCTCGATCACCAGCGGCCCGATCAGCAACGAGGTCACCAGTGCGGTCATGACGCTGACCATGGTTCGAAAGGTCAGGTACTGGAACACCGCGAACCCGCTGATGTGCTGGGCCAGCAACTCGGTCAACCACAGCAACATCAGCGTGCTCCTCCCAGCAACTCGGCCGCCAGCGCACGATCGCTGAAGGGCCGCCGTTCGCCGCGGATTTCCTGGTAATCCTCGTGCCCCTTGCCCGCCACCAGCACCACGTCGCCGGGGCCCGCCGCGGCCAGCGCGCCTGCGATGGCGTCACGCCGGTCGGCGCAGGTTCGGGCCGCGGCCAGCCCGCTGAGGCCGGCGCGCATGTCGGCAATGATGTCCAGCGGATCTTCCGACCGGGGATTGTCGCTGGTGAGCCACAGCTCATCGGCATGGCGCTCCGCCGCGGCCGCCATCAGCGGCCGCTTGCCGGTGTCGCGGTCGCCGCCGCAGCCGAACACGCACACCAGCTTGCCGCGGGTGGCCGGACGCAACGCCAGCAGCGCCTGCTCGAGCGCGTCCGGGGTGTGGGCGAAATCCACCACCAGGGTGGCGGCGCCGGGCGCGGAAAAGCGCTCCATCCGACCGGGTACCGAGCGCAGGCTGCGCGCTGCCGCCACCACGTCGTCCAGCGCCACGCCGGAGTGACACAACAGCGCCAGCGCCGCGGCCATGTTGGCTACCGAGAACTCTGCCTGCACCGGCAGGCACAGCGGCGCCTCACCCCAGGGCGTGTGCCAGACCCCGGCGGCCACGCCCGAGGAGAAATCCAGGCCGGACCAGCAGACGTCTGGCGCCGCGCCGCTGCGCCCGGCGCCGCGGCCGTAGCTGAGGCACTGGGCGCCGGCGGGCAGCGTGCGACTCAATTCGAGCCCGAACGGGTCGTCCACGTTCAGCACCGCCAGTTCCAGCCCCGGCCATTGAAACAGGCGCGCCTTAGCGGCCGCGTACTGCTCCAGGCTCTGGTGGTAGTCGAGGTGATCGCGAGACAGGTTGGAGAACACCGCGGCGCGGAACGGCACGTCGCTGACGCGCTCCTGAGCCAGCGCGTGCGAGGACACCTCGAGCACCGCCCAGCGGCACCCCTGCTCGACCAGGGAGGCCAGGCGCTGCTGCACGGTAATGGGGTCTTCGGTGGTGAGCCGGGCAGGCTGCAGCTGATCGATGCGCCCCCAGCCGATGGTGCCGAGATACCCGGCAGGCCGCTCGAGTCGGCTGGCGAGATCCGCCAGGTAGTGGGCGATGGACGTCTTACCGTTGGTGCCGGTGACGCCGACGCAGAACAACCGCTCACCGGGATGGCGGTAGAACCGCGCGGCCAGAGCGCCGCGCCGGGCGCGCAATTCCGGCACCACCACCACCGGCACCGCGAGACCGGCAATGGGTCGCTCGGCCACCACCGCTGCCGCACCCCGAGCTACCGCCGCCTGCGCGTGCGCGTGCCCGTCGGCCGCGGCCCCCTGGACGGCGACGAACAGCCCGCCCGCAGTCACCTGTCGGGAATCCTCGGTGATGCCGGTGATTCCGCGGCCGGTCGCGGCCTCGTCCAGCGCCGGCGCGAAGTCGGCGAGCAGCTCACGCAGCGACATGGCAGAGATCATATGGCCACCTCGCCATCGGGGCGGACGCCGAGCAGGCGCAGGGCGCGGGCGGCGACCTGGCCGAACACCGGGGCTGCCACCGTGCCACCGCCGATGGCGACGCCGCCCGGCTCGTTGATCACCACCACCATCACGATCCGCGGATTGCTGAGCGGCGCGAGCCCGGCGAACAGCGCCACATGACGCTCGTCGTCGTAACCGCGCTCGCCCACCTTGCGCGAGGTGCCGGTTTTTCCGGCGACGCGATAGCCGGGCACCCGGGCCCGCGGCGCGGTACCAGCGTCGTCGGTTACCGCTTCCATCATGTCGAGCACCGACAGACTCAGGGCCCGGTCGAACACCACCTCGCCGGCAGGTGGATTCTCTCGCTTGAGTATCGATATGGGCACGCGCTCGCCGCCACGGGCCAGAGTCAGGTAGCCTTGCGCCAGCTGCAGCGGGGAGATGGCCAGGCCGTATCCGTACGCCAGCGTTGCCCGTACCACCGGATGATCCAGGCCCTGATCGGACAGCCGCCCCGCCGCCTCCCCGGGCAGCCCCGTGCCGATGAACTCGGCAACCCCGGCGCGGGTCAGGACATCGAAAACGGCCGTGGGCGGCAGATCCAGGGCCACCTTGCTGATGCCGACCTGACTCGACTTCTGCAGCGCCTGCAACAGCGTGATGGTGCCGCGATTGATGGGATCCTGGACCAGCTTGGTGCCCACCCGCATGAACCCGGGCGCGGTGTCGATCGGCGTCTGCGGATGCCAGCGGTTCGACTCCAGAGCGGCGAGCACGGTGAACGGCTTGATGGTGGAGCCGGGCTCGTAGGTATCGGTCACCGCGCGATTGCGCATGCCGCCGCGGTTCGCGCTGGCCAGATCGTTCGGGTTGTACGACGGCTCGTTGACCAGGGCCAGAACTTCGCCGGTGCGCACGTCCAGCATCACCAGCGAGCCGGATTCGGCTCGATTTCCGGCCACTGCCGCTTTCAGCTCCCGATACGCCATGAACTGCAGGCGCAGGTCGATGCTCAGCGTGATGTCAGTACCGAAACGCGGGGGCTCGCCATACTCGAGATCCTTGATGGTCTCGCCGCGACGGTCCTTGAGCACCGTCTTGCGCCCCGGCCGGCCGCGCAGATACTCGTCGTACGACAGCTCGATGCCTTCCAGCCCGAGATCGTCGATGCTGGTCATGCCGACCAGGTGGGCGGCCATCTGCGCCGCGGGATAGTAGCGGCGATACTCGCGCTGAATGAACACCCCATCCAGCTTCAACGCGCGCAATTGCTCCGCGGTCTCCCACGGTACCCGGCGCTTGAGGTACATGAATTCCCGCCTGGCGTTGGCCTCGAGGTTGGCGGCCAGGGTGGTCGGGTTGAGATCGAGAATGGCGGCAACCGCCTCGATGGCGTCGGCGCTCAGGCGCATGAAGCTGGGATCGGTCCAGATTGCCGCCACCGGCGTGCTCACCGCCAGGGCCTCGCCGTTGCGATCGTAAATGACGCCGCGGTAAGCGGGCAGCGTCTCGTGGCGGATTGAGCGGGCGTTGCCCTGCTCCTGCAGGAAGGCTCGGTCGCTGACGTTCAGATACACCACTCGAGCGGCGACGCCCGAACAGGCGCCGAGAAACAGCACCAGCACCA
>JBLRXD010000111.1:0-8185 GCA_047920935.1 Pseudomonadales bacterium
AGCATCAGTGCTCATGAATAATGCAGGCTAGCCACGACACGCAACTGATTGTCGATGCGGTGGAGCGTTGGCTGCTGCTCGCCGACCTCAAAGGGTCGACGCGGTTGACCGCCGAGATCCCCCAGGACGAATTATCGAGGCGCATCCGCCGCTGGGTCGCAGCATGCGAGACGATCATCGAAACCTCCGGCGGGTGGGTGAACGAGTACCTGGGGGACGGTTTCCTTGCCGCATGGAAACCCGGGGCCATTACCCCACCGAGAGTCGTGGAAGTGCTGCGGAAGCTGGAAAGCCTTCCCATCGATCAGGGTCTGGACTTCCGCTTCGTCATGCACCGAGCCGAAGTCCGCTCCGGCGGTGGGCTCTCGAATGGGTTGGAGAAACTCGCAGGGCGAGAATTGAACTTCCTGTTCAAGGCGGAGAAGGCGGTCAAGATATTCGACCGGCGGCTCGTGCTGACTGCCGCCGCCGCAGCGGCGCTCGGGGGCGAAGCCCCATTGACGGAGGTCGGAACCATCCCCATACCTGGCTTCATGCCGCCGGCCCGGTTTCTCGAAATCGACCCGGCACGCCGCGCTGGAGGGTAAGGCCACGAAGTACCGGTGGCAGGACGGCAATGCCTGCGAGCTGCTGATCAACGGCGAGCAGTTTTTTGCTGCGGCGTTCACCGCCATACGAGCAGCGCAACAGCAGATCCTGCTCGAAACCTTCATCATTTTCGCTGACGAAGTGGGCCAGGGCCTGAAGGTTGCCCTGCTCGAGGCCGCTGCTCGTGGGGTGCGCATCGAGGTGACGGTGGATGGCTACGGAACCGCCGATCTGAGCCGCGACTACATCGACGAGCTGGCTGGCGCGGGCGTCCGCATGCACATCTACGACCCCCGCGACCGCCTGCTCGGCATGCGCACCAACCTGTTCAGGCGTCTGCACCGCAAACTTCTGGTGGTGGATGGCAAGGTAGCCTTCATCGGCGGCATCAACTTCGGCGCTGATCATCTGCCGGAATCGTACCCAATGGCGAAGCAGGATTACGCGGTGCGGGTCACCGGCCCCATCGTTGCCGACATTCACGATGCCTGCCGAAGATTGCTGCTCGACAAGGATGCCGTGACAGACCTGCCACCCCTCACCCCGGCAAGCGGGCACTCACCCGCCGCCATGCTGCTGGCGATTCGCGACAACCACAGGAACCGCGACGACATTGAAGAGCAGTATCTGCAGGCCATACGCCAGGCCAATCGCCGCGTGGTTCTGGCCAACGCCTATTTCTTTCCCGGCTACCGCATGCTCCGGGCTTTGCGGAGTGCCGCGCGCCGCGGCGTCCGGGTGACACTGATACTGCAGGGAGCGCCGGACATGCCGTGGGCGAGGCTGTTCTCCAGCTTGTTGTACGGCTATCTGCTGCGCGATGGTGTCAGCGTCTGCGAATTCATCGAGCGACCGCTGCATGCCAAGGTCGCCGTGGTGGACGAACATTGGTCCACCGTCGGATCGAGCAATCTGGATCCATTGAGCCTGTCGCTGAATCTGGAAGCGAACCTCTTCATCCGCGACACGAGCTTCAATTGCCTGTTGCACCAGCATCTGATGTCTCTGGTCGACAATCACTGTCAGCAAATCACCGCCAGGATAGCCAAGCGCGGTTACTGGTGGCGAGCACCGTTGATCCTCGCCAGTTTTCACTTCCTGCGCCACTTTCCAGCCATAGTCGGCTGGCTTCCGGCGCACACCGCCAAGCTGAAGCCCCTGGGCGAGCCGCCGCGCTAACCCATGGCCCCAGGAAAGCTCACCTCTTCCAGCCTTCCCGTGTCAACGTCGTAGATGAAACCACGCACCGTGATTGCGTCCGGCCCGGTGGTCGGAATCCACGGATGGTTCAGGATCGCCGACATGCCGCGCCGCACATCCCAGCACAGCCGTTCGACGTTGTGCTCATCGCGCGGTGCGTCGAGGGGCTCGATATCGCCCCGGAAGGCATGAAACGACGACGGCATGGCGGACGCCTTGCCAGGGCTGGTAAACCCACGACCGCTCGCCTGCTGCAGCAGCTTCTCGACTTCCGCATCACCCTCGAGACCCTTCTTGAGGAGGTCATCGGTGAACGCGAGCATGCCGCAGCGCGTGTGATGGATGAGGATGACCTCGTTGGTGTTCAGCAGATGATGGGAAATGATCAGACAGCGGATGGCGTCGTCCGTCACCACCCCGCCGGCATTGCGGATGATGTGCGCCTCGCCGGTCTGCAGGCCGAGCAGGTCCTCGACGTCGAGCCTGGCGTCCATGCAGGCGAGCACGGCCACGCGCTTCGAGGGTTGAATCGGCTGCTTTCCCGGATAAGCGGGGTCGTGCTTCGGCTGCCCGCTGGCGTACTGCCTGTTGTTTTCCAGGAATGCATCGGTGTTGGAGTCTGGCATTGGAGGCCTCTGGATTCGTTGTGACAACTCAATCGGGTACGTACGGATAGACCGGCTTGGAGCTTTCGTCCCCGCAGCTCTTGAGCACGCTGATGGGCTCGGCCGCTCGGCGAACCGCCACGGAAAACCGGCCGTCGGCACCCTCGAAGGTGACCCGAGCGCGGGAGTCGTCTCCCTCCACGCCGACGAGTCGCAGATCCGATCGGCCGCTGAGCGCTTCCGCAGCCTGCACGGCTGGCGGATAGCCGCTGCGCCCACGCAGGTAAGGGAAGCATAATCCGCCACCATCCACGACTCTGACCAGTTGGTCCACCTCGGTGGTCGTGTTGACACGCCCGTACATGGCGCCCTGTGGCAGAACCAGCACGTTGGGGGCGAAACGATGGCCACCCAGATGAGTGATCTGCCAGGCACGGTCGCCCACCAGAGCGCGCAGCGCCGCATAGGCGGGCAGGCCGAAGCGCGCGCAGCACAGGTCGCGCTGGCCGTTGGTGCAGACGAAATACTGTGGCTGAGCGACCGCCTCGTGCCCATGAGGCTCGGCCACTACCGCCGTCAGATCCAGGTCGCGCAGGAAGTCGTAGCCACGCCCGGAGAACACCAGCAGGCGTCCGGCGACGGCGATCAGCAGGCGCACCGTTTCGCTGTCGATCTCGGGCTGACGGATGAATTGCGGCCGGGGTTTCCACCCCGCCTGGGCCAGCGCCATGACGCTGGCCTCGAGCCATGCCCGCGTCTCCGGCGCAAGAGCGTTCTGCTGCAGCGCCCGCGGCTTCCAGGTGGGTCGGTATTCGAGCATCACCCACACGTCCACCTGCTCGGCGGTGCCGATCATGGGTTCGCGCGCCGCGCTCTCACTGCAGTAAATCTGATTGGGCAAGACACCACCTCGTCACCAGTGCCTCGGGGCGGTTGTGCCCGGGCGGGACAGGCGCTAGCTTATCAGTTCGAGGGGGTCTCGGCAGGGGAGCATGATCTTGAATCCAACGCTGGCGCTGGCGCGGCGCATCACGCAGACGCGCTTCGAGGCCTTGTCCGCGGCATCGCGCACCGTGGCGAGCCAGGCCCTGCTGGACTTCATCGGCGTTGCCATAGCGGGGGCCGACGAACCGCTGGCGCGCATGTTGCAGAACCAGCTCGAGGAAGAAGGCGGCCATGCCCAGGCGCGGGTGCTGGGAACCGGCTTGAGCTTCAACGCACGTCAGGCCGCACTGGCAAACGGCGCCGCCGGCCACGCCCACGACTACGACGACGTCCACGACGCCATGATCGGCCACCCGACCGTGCCTGTGGCGCCGGCGGTGCTGGCGCTGGGGGAGCACCTCGGGAAATCCGGTGCCGATGTGCTCACCGCCTTCTGCGCCGGGGTCGACGCGGAATGCATCCTCGGCCGCTACGCCGGCGCCTCCCACTACGCCCACGGCTGGCATGCGACCGCTACGCTTGGCACCTTCGGCGCGGCCGCTGCCGCCGCCCGGCTGCTCGACCTGGACGAGCATCACACCGCCATAGCGCTGGGTATCGCCGGTACTCAAGCTGCCGGCCTGAAGTGCCAGTTCGGCACCATGTGCAAACCGCTTCACGCCGGCCACGCCGCCGCCACCGGCGTCGAGGCCGCCCTGCTGGCGGCGCGCGGCTTCAGCAGCCGACCGGACATCCTCGAAGCCCCGCAGGGGTTCATGGCCACGCAATCCCTGGCACCGTCCATCGAGCGCTTCCACCAGGCCCTGGCCATGCCAGAGTTCGTTCCCGACATCTGCTTCAAGTATCACGCCGCCTGCTACCTGACTCACTCGGCCATCGAAGCCATGCTGCAGCTCAAACGGGCCCACAACCTGGCCGCCGAGCAGGTGGCGGCCGTGGAGGTGATGGTGAACGCCGGCCACTTCGACGTCTGCAACATCGCGCGCCCGGCCACCGGGCTCGAGGCCAAGTTCAGCCTGCGCTTCACCGTAGCCCTGGCCCTGGCGGGGGAAGACACCGCCAGCATCCGCCTGTTCAGCGACGCGCTGACGGCACGGGCCGACCTGGTGGCGCTGCGCGATCGGGTATCCGTGGTCGCTCATGAGCGGCCACGGCCGGAAACCCGGGTAACGGTACGCACGGTCGGCGGAGAGACTTTTTCCGCCGAGGCCAACGTGGCCATCCCCGCCACCGATCTCGACGCTCAATGGCGGCGTCTGTCCGCCAAGTTCCACACCCTGGTCGAGCCCATTCTCGGAGCATCCCGCACCCAGGCGCTCGCAGACTGCTGCCGGCGGTTTGCCGACCTGGCGGATCTCGGCCAGCTGGCGGACGCGTCAGCCATTGCAACCCACAGCAACCAGCCTGAAGAATCATCATGAGCGAATCCGTGGCCGACGAAGACTTCAGATCCCGCGCCGTACTGCTCCGCAAAGGCAATCAGTACGAAGACATGACCGTGGGTCGGGGGTTCGACCATCACTGGGGGCGAACCATCACCGCCGGCGACAACGCCGCGTTCACCACCCAGACGCTGTCGTTCTGCCCGTTGTATCTCAACGAGCCTTACGCCCGCTCCCTGGGCCACCCCACCATTCAGGTGAACCCGCTGCTGGTTTTCAACACCGTGTTCGGCCTGTCGGTGGAGGATCTTTCCGAGGGTGGTGGGCCGTTTCTCGGCGTCGACAACTGCGAGTTCCTGCACCCCGTACACGTCGGCGATACTCTCACGGCGCGCAGCAGAGTGGTGGCCGCTCGCGACTCCAAGGGGCAGCCGGAGTTCGGCATCGTCACCTGGCAGACCGAGGGTTTCGACCAGAACGGCCGCAAGGTAATCGACTTTCACCGCACCAACCTGGTTCGCAAACGCCATCGCGGCGACACCTGAGGAAACCGCCATGGCGCTCACCGGCAACGACAACTACTTCGAAGATTTCGAGCCCGGGCAAGTGTTTCGCCACGCCCGCGGCAAGACCATGTGCGAGCAGGACAACGTCGGCATCACCCTGCAGGTGTTGAACACCGCGGAAGCCCACTTCAACGAAGACATCATGCAGAAGAACGCCATGGGCCGCAGCGGCTGGAACTCGCGGTTGCAGTTCGGCGGCGTGACCATCGCCATGGTGATCGGCATGTCGATGCAGGATACCGGCGAGAACGCCGTCAAGGAGCTGAAGCTCGATCGCATCCGCCTGAAAACTCCGGTGTTCCACGGCGATACCCTGTACGCCTTCACCGAGGTGCTGACCGTCGATGACGGCGAGCTGGACGACGCCGGCATCGTCACCTTCAAGCACTGGGGCGTGAACCAGCACGACAAGGTGGTGTTCGAGGGCGAGCGCACGGTGCTGATCAAACGCAAAAGCCATTATCTGAAGAACGGAACCCGCTCATGAGCCAAAGACCCAGACGCCCCCGCCGCTGCCAGCTGTCGGTACCCGGCAGCTCCGAAAAAATGCTGGCCAAAGCCGCCGGGCTGGAGGTGGATCACGTGTTCCTCGACCTGGAGGATGCCGTGGCTCCCAGCGCCAAGGCCGACGCGCGCGGTAAGATCGTCGCCGCGCTCAACGATCTCGACTGGCAGCCGCGTACCCTGTGCGTGCGCATCAACGACGTCGAGACCCCCTGGTGCCACGACGACATCATCGAGGTGGTCACCGGCGCCGGCGACAAGCTCGACACCATCATGCTCACCAAGGCCAAGCGGCCCGAGGACGTGATGTTCGTCCACCTGCTGCTCGATCAGCTCGAGCAGAAGCTCGGCCTGACGCGCCGCATCGGCATCGAATGCCTGATCGAGGAGGTGGAGGGCATGATGCACGTCGAAGCCATCGCCGCCTGCTCCGATCGACTCGAATGCCTGATCTTCGGCATGGGCGACTACTCCGCCAGCCAGCAGATGCAGCTCGGCTATGTGGGTTCGTCCGGCACCTATCCGCCCGACGTGTGGCACTACCCGCGCTACAAGATGACCATCGCCTGCCACGCCAACGGCATCGATCCGGTGGACGGCCCGTACGCCAACTTCCGCAACCCGGACGGCTACAGCAAGGAAGCCGAGCGCGCGTACGTGCTGGGCATGGTGGGCAAGTGGGCCATCCACCCGAGCCAGGTGGAGCTCGCCAACGCGGTGTTCACCCCCAACGCCGACGCGGTGGCCGATGCCCGCAAGCAGAAGGCCGCCTACGCGCAGGCGCTGCAGCAAGGCCTGGGCGCCATCAACGTCGACGGCGTGATGGTCGACGCCGCCAGCATCCGCATCGTCCAGAACCTCATCGACCGCGCGGAGTTGATCGGCATCTAAGCAGTCGTAGGAGCGATCTCCCGATCGCGATGGGCCTTGTCCCTGGCAGGAATCGCGATCGGGAGATCGCTCCCACGGTGAGCGCCTGAGAGACTTGAGAGGAACACCATGACCGAGCACTATCTCACCGAAGAGCGCCGCATGATCCAGGACGTGGCGCGGCAGTTCACCGCCAACGAGGTGCTGCCGGTGGCGAACCGGCTGGATCCGGAGCAGGGCGAGATCCCCATGGAGCTGCGGCGCAAGATGGGCGAGCTGGGCTACTTCGGCATCCGCATGCCGGAAGCCTACGGCGGGCTCGGGCTCGGCGTGTTCGAGTACTGCCTCATCGCCGAGGAACTGGCGCGAGGCTGGATGAGCGTCGCCAGCATCATCGCCCGCGCCAGCTCGCTCATGGGCGTGGGCGGCTGGCCGGAGGACAAGCGTCTCGAGCTCACCCGCAAAGCCGCCCAGGGCGAATACCTGGCCGCGGTTGCCCTGTCCGAGCCCGACGTCGGCTCCGATCTGGCCGCGGTGAGCTGCCGTGCGGTGCTGGACGGTGAGCACTGGGTGATCACCGGCAACAAGTACTGGTGCACGTTCGCCGATGGCGCCGACTACATTCAGCTGCTCGCCCGGGTCGAAACCCCGGGCGATGACGCCGCCCGCTACACCGGGCTGCGCAGCTTCATCATCGAGAAGCCGCGCGGTCAGCTGCCCCAGGGCTGCAACGGCTCCCCCATTCCCAAAATCGGCTACTTCGGCTGGAAGACCTGGGAGCTGGCGTTCGACCGCTGCCGCATTCCCAAGGCGAACATCATCACCGGCGGCGGCGAAGAAGGCTTCAAGAGCACGGTGAATTTCCTCAATGCCGCCCGCGCGCACACCGCCGCCCGCGCCATCGGCCTCGCCCGGGGGGCGCTGGAAGATGCCACCGCTTACGCCCAGCAACGGGTGCAGTTCGGTGTGCCCATCAGCGATTTTCAGGAAACCCGCTTCAAGCTCGCCCGCATGGCCACCGAAGTCGAGGCCGCGCGCCAGCTCATGTACCACGTGGCCACGCTGATGGATTCCGGTGCGGCCGCAGACAAGGAAGCGGCCATGGTGAAGTGGTACGCCAGCGAGATGGCCGAGCGGGTGACCTCCGATGCGCTGCAGATCCTCGGCGGCGCCGGCTACACCAAGCTGCATGCGGTGGAGCGCTACTGGCGCGATGCACGGCTGACGAAGATCTTCGAGGGTACCAGCGAGATCCAACTGCGCATCGTTTCCGATCGCATGCTCGGCAAGCCGACCCGGCGGCACGCTGTCTGACGCCGGCACCCTCCACCGTCGCCAGCTAACGTATGCGAACGCCCGGGATCAGCCTCTGAGATACCTTGGCCATGGGTTGGGCAAACGGGTTCCGGTGCGTTTGCCATCCCCAGGGCAGCCTGCGAGACTGTAGGCAGTTCGCGTTCGTTTCGTCGACCACACCACGGCAGGGGCTAGCATGAGCAAAGTTGACGATTTGCCTCAAACCTTC
>JBLRXD010000111.1:8195-11595 GCA_047920935.1 Pseudomonadales bacterium
GCTGAGGGCCAGCGGTTATCAGGTGCTGCCGGTCAAGGCGGAGCTGCGGCGCAACGTGATCGCCAGGCTGCGCGCCGGCGAGGCGCTGTTTCCAGGCATCTCCGGCTACGACGAGACCGTCATCCCGCAACTCACCAACGCCATCCTCGGCAACCAGGACATCATCCTGCTCGGCGAGCGTGGCCAGGCGAAATCGCGGCTGGTGCGCGGCCTCACCGGGCTGCTCGACGAGTGGACGCCGGTGATCGCCGGAACCGAGATCCCCGACAACCCGTTTCAGCCGATTTCGGCCCATGGCCGGGAGATCATGCGCGAGCAGGGCGACCATGCGCCCATCCAGTGGCTGCACCGGGACGAACGCTACGCCGAGAAACTGGCCACCCCGGACATCACCATTGCCGACCTGATCGGCGAGGTGGATCCCATCAGGGTGGCCGAAGGCCGCTACCTGTCCGACGAGTTCACCCTCCACTACGGTCTCGTGCCACGGGTCAACCGCGGCATCTTCGCCATCAACGAGTTGCCCGACCTGGCAGAGCGCATTCAAGTGGGCCTGCTGAACCTGCTGGAAGAGCGGGACATTCAGATCCGCGGCCATCGGGTGCGCCTGCCGCTGGACGTCATGGTGGTGGCCACGGCAAACCCGGAGGATTACACCAACCGCGGCCGCATCATCACCCCGCTCAAGGACCGCTACGGGGCGCAGATCCGCACCCATTACCCGCTGCAGATCGAGCAGGAAATGGAGATCATGGAGCAGGAGGCGGACATCGCCGATCTCGGCGATTACCATCTCGACGTCCCCGGCTTCATGAAGGAGATCGTCGCCGAGATCGTTCACCACGCGCGCCGCTCACCGGACATCAACCAGCGCTCCGGGGTGTCGGTACGCGCCTCCATTGCCCTGTACGAGGCGCTGGTGGCGAACGCCTTCCGCCGCGCGCTGCGCACCGGCGAAGGCGAGATCGTACCGAGAGTCTCCGATCTCGCCTTCGTGCTGCCCGCCCTGCAGGGCAAAGTGGAGTTCGAGTCGATGGAGGAAGGCCAGGAAGACCGGATCACCGCACGTCTCGTCAGCGGCGCCATCAAGTCGGTGTTCGACCGCCACTACGACGTCAACGACCTCGAATCCGTGGCCACTGCCTTCGTCGGGGAGTTGATGGTGGAGACGGGCGAAAGCACGCCGGCCGAGCACTACATCGCAATCACCAAGCAGGTACCGGGTTTGAACGACGTGTTTCCGGACAGAGAGCGGGTGACGCCCGGGCGCAAGGCCGCCACCGTGGAGTTCATCCTCGAGGGCCTGCACCTGCACAAACTGTTGAACAAAAGCGACCACTCGGGCTACGCAACCTATACCGGGTAACGGCCCCTCGAGAGGTACCACGCCATGCGTATCTTCCCTACCCGCCATCAGTTTTCCCAGTGGGACGGCAGTCAGCAGCTGCCGCTGGACGCCGACGCCATCCTTGGCGCTCTCGCCGACGACCTGATGGAATACGGCGACCTCCGCTGGGCCATGCGCAACATGCTGTCCCGCGGCATGAAGATCCCCCAGGGGGGCAGCATGCGCGGCCTGCGAGACATGCTGAAGAAGCTGCGCGACAAGAAGAAGCAGCAACTCGAGCGCTACGACCTGGGCAGCATCTTCGAAGATTTCCGCGAGCGCCTCGACGAGATCGTCGCCATGGAGCGCGAGCGGATCGACGAGTGGCTGCACAAAGATCCCGATCCCGAAAACTTCAGCGATGAAGTGCTGAAGAACATCGCTCGCAACAATGCCGAGCAGCTCGACCAGCTTCCTGAGGATCTGGCCGGGCAAGTGCGCGAGTTGGAGAAGTACGAATTCCTCAACACCGACGCCCAGAAGAAATTTCTCGAATTGCTCAACGAACTGCGCCAGGGCATGGCCAACTCGTTCTTCAACAATGTCGAAAACATGATCAACAACATGTCCCAGGGGGACATGCAGCGCATGAAGGAGATGCTCAAGGCGCTGAACGACATGCTCGTCAAGCAGATCGCCGGCGAGGATCCCGGATTCGAGGAGTTCATGAACGAATTCGGCGACATGTTCGGCGAAGATCCGCCGAAGTCGCTGGACGAGTTGCTCGAGCAGATGCGTCAGCAGATGGCAGCGGCGCAATCGCTGATGAACTCCCTGACGCCGGATCAGCGTCAGCAGTTGCAGTCGCTGATGTCCGAGCGTTTCGGCGATCCGGAGCTGCAGGCAGAACTGTCGAAGTTGGCAAAGGAGATGGATTTTCTCAACCCCCAGGGGGGGCGGTACGCGTTCAATGGCGAGGAGCGCATCGACCTCGACGGAGCCATGCAGCTCATGAGCGAGATGCAGCAGATCGACGAGCTGATGTCTCAGTTGCAGGACGCCGAGCGTGCCGGCGACGTCGAACGGATTGACCGTGATCTGCTGAACGACCTGCTCGGCGACGATGCGGTGGACGATCTGAACAGGCTCGACGAGCTGATGAAGGCGCTCGAGGAAGCCGGTTACATCCGCGCCACCGGCGGCGACCGCTGGGAGCTGACGCCGCGCGGGTCGCGGATGATCGGCCAGAAGGCTCTGGGCGAGATCTACGAGCGGCTGAAACGCCAGCAGCTGGGCAATCACGCGCTGCCGGAAGAAGGCCGCTTCGGCGAGCGGCTCGAGGATACCAAGCCCTACGAGTTCGGTGACCCCTTCCACCTGCACATGCCGCGCACCATTCGCAATGCGTTGAATCGAGAGGGCCCGAGCACGCCGGTACGACTCAAGCCCGAAGACTTCGAGATCTACCGCAGCGAGCAGATCACCTCGACCGCTACCGCCATGCTGGTGGATCTGTCCTGGTCCATGGCGCTGCGCGGCTCCTTCCAGGCGGCCAAAAAGGTAGCGCTGGCGCTGCACAACCTGATCACGTCCCAGTATCCGCGCGACAGCTTCTACATCATCGGCTTCGCCGCCTACGCCAAGGAGCTGAAACCTCACGACCTGCCGTTCCTGCAGTGGGACGAATACGTGCTCGGCACCAACATGCAGCACGCGCTGCTGCTGGCCGAGAAGCTGCTGGCCAAGCATCCCGGCGGCAGCAAGCAGATCATCATGATTTCCGATGGCGAGCCCACCGCGCATCTGGAGCATGGCGAGGCGCAGTTCGCCTACCCGCCCACGCCCGAGACCATTCGCGCCACCTTCAAAGCGGTGAAGCATTGCACCAAGCGGGGCATTGCCATCAACACCTTCATGCTGGATGCCAGCTACTACCTCAAGGCGTTCATGGACGAGATCGCTCGCATCAACGGCGGCCGGGTGTTCTATACCTCACCGGAAAAGCTCGGTGAGTACATCCTGGTGGACTACGTGCAGAACCGGCGCAAGCATCTCGCCCGCAGGGCATCCTGA
>JBLRXD010000111.1:11695-13294 GCA_047920935.1 Pseudomonadales bacterium
AAGGCGTCGGTCTCGCCGTGATCGGCGTGATGGGCGTAGCTGTGGATCAAGTCGATGATCTCCAGCCGATCGCGCACGAAGCTGGCATCAATCGAAAGGCTCATGCTCAGCTATGCCGGAGCGGCCGTGACATCATCGTCTCCCCCTGATCAGATGGCGTGCCTATCGTGCGCTCAAGTAAAACACGTTTCAATAGTTTCGTTCCAATGCCAGAACTGCTGTGCTAGTTTCTGAGCTGGCGTCCGGGGGGGTGCCGTGGAACTGCTGACGGTAGGAGGGCGACGACATGGCTTACGAGATCAAGCGTTTTCCCCATGAAAACACCATCGACGCGGACGGGCACGTGCTCGAGCCGGCCGATCTCTGGGAGAATTACCTCGAGTCCCGCTTCAAGCACCGGGCGCTGAGAATCCAGGTCGATGAGCAGGGATACGAGTATCTCGAGATCGATCAGGCGCCTTCGAAGCGTACCGTGAAAGGCTCCCTCGGCCTGCTCGGCGCCATGGGGTCCGAGGATCTGCGTCCCAGCCCGGAGCGGCGCTACGCCGACAACATGCCGTTCGGCTCCTGCGATCCGCAGGAGCGGTTGAGCCTCATGCAGCAAGAAAACCTGGTCAGCACGCTGCTGTACCCCACCATCGGGTTGCTCTGGGAAGTAGAGCTGCAAGATCCGGAACTCAGCCTCGCGTACGCGCGCGCGTACAATCGCTGGATTGCGGATTTCTGTCGCAACTCACAGGATCGGCTGGTGCCCATCGCGCAACTCACCCTGCTCGATCCGCAAGGCTCGGCGGAGGAACTCGAGCGGGCGGTCAAGGACGGCTGCCGAGGCGCCTGGGTCAACCCCTTCAACCACCGGCGCATCATCCATGGTGACAGCCGCCACGACGTTCTGTTCGCGAAGTGCTGCGAGCTCGACGTGCCCCTGGCGATTCACCCGACGTTTACGCCGCACGCCGCTGCAGCGGGTATCTTCGACTGGCCGCCCGAGGGCCGGCCCTGGGGGGAGGCAATCTGGCTGCGGGCCATCGTCCAGCAGGCACTCATCTCGTTTTTCAGTCTGGGCACGCTGGATCGATTTCCCCATCTCCGGCTGGGGGTCCTGGAGGCGGGCTCCGGTTGGATCGGCGCCCTGCTCGATCGTCTCGACGCCTTCAGCGAATCCATGAACCTCGGCGGCTCCCGACCGACGGCGACGGAGTATTTTCGCCGGCAATGCTTCATTTCCGGCGACCCGGACGAAACCGCTGCCGCCCACATCATCGATCACGTCGGCGCCGACTGCTTCATGTGGGCTTCGGATTACCCTCACCCGGATCATCCGCATACCTGGGTGGACGATCTCACCCGCTATGCGGAGCAGCTCAGCCCGGCGACGCGAGCGAAATTCCTCGGTGACAACGTCAAACGCATCTATCGCCTCGACCCCGGCGCCTGACGAACGGCGGCAAGCCGCGCCGGAGCTTCAACGTGGCGCCGGTGCGGAATCGCGGCCTCGCCGCGTCAATGGCGCAAGCGCGGCGGCACCCAGGGCCATGGCCCCGGCGACCGCGGCGAGCCCATACAGTGCCGCGTCGAAGCCTCCTGTCAGGTCGTACA
>JBLRXD010000112.1:0-13165 GCA_047920935.1 Pseudomonadales bacterium
GCCAGTGGCCATAGTCGTCAACGATCAACACGCCGCCGGCGCACAGGCGCGGGTAAAGATGCTGCAGTTCGTGCCGCGTCGACTCGTAGAAGTCGGTATCGAGACGCAGCAGCGCGATTCGCTCGGGCATGACCCCGGGAATGCTCTCTTCGACCTTGCCCTTCACCAGATGCAGCCGCCCCGCGGGATATCCGGTACGCTTGAGGTTCCGCCGGACTTCGTCGATGCCTGCATAGGCCCATTCGCTGCGCGCGCCATTGCGGCGCTGGCGCCACTTGCGACTGGCGGGCTGACCGTGCCACGTCACATCCGCAGCCGTCGGCGCCGGCATGCCCTCGAACGTATCGTACAGATAGAGATCCCGCGCCCGGGCCATGAGCGCCGCGATCATCGCGCTGCCGCCGCGCCAGACGCCGCATTCCACCACCGCCCCGGGCAGGCCATTGCGGTCGATGTGCTGCAGGCCTGATACATGGCGTAGGCCCGCACCGCCGGCGTCATCGTGAACGCCGACACCTGCTCCCATACGGCCCAGAACTCCGGCTCGATATCCGCCGTGCGCAGCTGCAACTCCGCCGTCTTGTACTCGGAGCCATACAGCACTCTGGCCAGCAGGCGATGCAGGTTCAGTCGGAGACGATTCATCTGGCGGATCGTAGCCGACCCAGCGGCTGGCGGAGATGCTGTTGGTCAACCTACCCTTCGAAGTTGAGTGCGGGACGAGGTGGCCCTCGGTGGTGCCCGGGGCGGGAATCGAACCCGCATGGCCTTTCAGCCGAGGGATTTTAAGTCCCTTGTGTCTACCAGTTTCACCACCCGGGCGGGAGGCGCAGCATACTACAACTGACCGGGAGGCAAAGGTCACGTTAGAATAGCCTCGCCCTTCATCGTTGTCCGAGGAACTTCATGCAATTCAAGGCACTGGCCATAGATCTTGATGGCACCCTGCTCGTCGGCGAGCATCTGCCCGAGGACAACATCACCGCGCTGCGGGCGGCGCGAGACGCCGGCTTCCAGATCATCATCGCCACGGCGCGGTGGAAGCAGATGGCGCAGCGGGTGGAGGCGCAGATCGGCATCGAGGGCCCGGCGATTACCTGCTCCGGCGCCCAGGTGTATGTGCCGGGTGTCGGCGACATCTTCGACGTGCGCCTGCCCGAGGATTTCACCCGGGAGTTGTATGCCATCTGCGACGAAGAGCGCTGCGTCGCCACCATCACCGTGGAAGACCGCGTGCTGCTGAAGCTCGATGGGGAGCCCGACCCGGCAAAGCTGGCGGCAGAAATGCTGTGGGTGCCCAAGCTGACCGGCGCCGACCCCACCCTGCCTCGGGTGGCCAACATCCAGGGCAGCGCCGTTTACCGGCGCATCCAGGAGGAGTTGAAGCCGCGGTACGCGGATCGGGTGCACTTCTTCGACAGCATCGGCCCCACCGGCAAGGTGATCTACACCCTCACCGCCGCGGCGGCCAGCAAGGGCAAGGCGCTGGCCCGGGCGTGCGAGCACCTGGGGCTGCTGCCGTCTCAGGTGATCACCTTCGGCGACGCGGAGAACGACATCGAGATGTTTCGTATTTCCGGCGCTTCGGTGGCGATGGGTCAGGCGGACGAGCGCACCAAGGCGGCCGCCACCACGGTAACAGCGCGCAACGATCAAGCCGGAGTCGCCCGGGCGGTGGAGCGCCTGCTCGCCACGGGAATGCTGTAATGACTGCCGCCATGGAGCATCTGAAGCTCAACGCCAGCGACGGCAAGCGCCTGCAGCTGTATCGCTGGCTGCCGCAGTCCGCGCCGCGGGCGACGGTGCAGATCGCCCACGGCATGGGCGAGCACGCGGCACGCTACGACGAGACCGCCCAGGCGCTGGCAGGTGCGGGCTACGCCGTCTACGCCAACGATCATCGCGGTCACGGGCAAACGGCGGATCCGAATCTGCTGGGGGACATGGGCGAGGACGGCTGGAACCGCTGCATCCACGACGCCGCCGACATCACCGCCCACGTTCGCGCCAGCCATCCGGGGCTAGCTCACGTATTGCTGGGGCACAGCATGGGAGCCATGCTGGCGCAGCAGTTCCTCTACCGCTTCGGTGCGCAGGTGGATGCCGTCATCCTCTCGGGCTCGCCGGGCATGCACGGCCGCTTTCGCGGCTGGCTGTCGCACACCCTGGCGCGCTTCGAACGCTGGCGGCTGGGGCCGTCCGCAGAAAGCCCGCTGATGCAGAAGTTGCTGTTCGGCGATGCCAACAAGGCGTTCGCCAGCCCCGATGCCAGCGGCTACGAGTGGTTGTCGCGGGATTCCCAGCAGGTGGCGGCGTATGCCGCGGACCCGCTGTGCGGATTCGTGCTGCGCACGGGCAGTTTGTGCGACCTGTTTGCCGGCGCGCGCCAGGCCCGGAAGCGGGAAAACGTGCTGCAGATCCCTCAGGCGCTACCCGTGTACGTGTTCTCCGGCAGCGATGATCCGGTGCATGACGGCACGCGTAATCTGCAGCGGCTGCTGAGCGCCTACCGCGACCATCTGCAGCGGGTGGATTATCATCTGTACCCCGGTGGGCGCCACGAAATGCTCAACGAAACCAATCGCGCCGAGGTCGTTCAGGACGTACTCGCCTGGCTCGCCACGCTGCCATCGACCATGCCCGCGGGCACCCCGGAAACGGCGGCGTCACCGAACTGAGCCACCCGTTGGTGCACCTCGTTCATGGCGTCGTAGATACGCCGCGTGGCCTCGGGCACCGCGGTGCCGGCGGCGAAGTGCAGCGGATCCAGCACGAAGGCGCCAGCCGGGCCGGGCGTTGACTCACGCGAGCCCTTGGGGCGAATGGCACTCAAGCCGGTGAGAAACACCGGTACCACCGGAACGTTCTTCTCGAGCGCCAGAATCGACACGCCGTGGCGGAACTTCGACATGCTGCGACTGGTGGAGCGGGTGCCTTCGGGGAAGATGATGAGGTTGCAGCCGCGATCGAGCAGCCACTTCGGGTAGTCGAGGGCCCGCGACCCGCCGCCGCGCTGAATGGGAAACGTGCCCATGGCCAACGATTGATACCAGGGCTGCATGACCAGTTCTTTGCGGCCCTTGACGAACCAGCGATCGGCCGCCGCGCCGGCATAGACATTCCAACGCACGCGCTCGGGAAGCGATGCGTGCAGCACCAGGCTATCCATGTGGCTGGTGTGATTGGCAACGACGATGCACGGCCCCTGGAACGTGCTGAACTTCTCCCTGCCGATCACCGTCAGCGGCTTGCAGTAGCGGCTCACCCACTGACCGTAGGCATGCCGGCGAAATGCCAGCCGCGCTACCTTCGCCCACCAGCGCACCTGCCATTCGTGGGGGCCGACGGTGCCGCTATCGCTGGTGATCAGCCTGCTGAACAGTTCGTAATCGATGGCGGGCAGGATGTCGGTATCGACGGTGGTGCCGAACTCCTGCCCAAGCGTGGCGCGGTAGGCCCGGAAGTTGTCTGGCGCCTCGAAGATGGTGCACTGATCCCACTCACCGAGCACCCGGTAGCTTTCGATGATCTTCGCTTCCCAGCGCATCAGCGCCGTGTGCACGTCGAGCAATGACTGCGGGTTGTCGCGCGCGGCGCGCATACCAGCGGAGTGGTAGCGCATGAGCATGACGTAGACGGGCATGGCTATGATCCGCCGGTGGATGTCCCCTGCAGCATCTCAACGAAGGCGTTGATCTCCATACCCGGCAGGGTGGTGACTTTGATGGTGCCTCGCGACCCCAACTCCATGGCGATGCGCGACATCACTTCGTTGGTTGGCGCCTCGATGATGTTGACGAAGTCGTAGCCACCCAGCAAAGCGTACTGGGACATGACCCGCGCCCCCATGGCTTCGACTTCCTTGTTGACCTCTCGCAACCGCTCGGGCCGCTCTTTGAGGGTTTTGCGGCCCTCGTCGGTCAACGTGCTCAACATGATGTACGTGCCCATGATCTCTCCCTCTTCCTGGTCGTGAGTCTACGGGAATTCCACCACACCGCCAGCGTTGTCGGGTGTGCCATCGAGGTTTAGCATGTCGGATTGATAAACGACTGTTTGGGGGGAAGGGGCAATGCGTGCAGCCGTGTTCGGCGATACCGGAGAGATCGCCGTGGTTCAGCGCAAGCAGCCCGAGCCACGCCCCGGTTGGGTGCGCCTCGCGGTCAGCGCGGTCGGCATCTGCGGCAGCGATCTCAACCTGCTGTACGCCAACGGCGGCATGTCGAACGGCGTGCAACCAGGGCATGAGGTCGCCGGCGTCATCGACGCCGTTGGCGACGGTGTCACCCTCGAAAGCGGCGCCAGCGTCGCGTTGGAACCCCTGGTCGCCTGCGGACACTGCGACTACTGCCGGCGCGGTCTGCACAACCTCTGCCTCACGGTGAAGCTGTGCGGCTTCACCAGGCCAGGTGGCATGGCCGAATTCCTCACCGTGCCCGCCGGCGCGCTGCACCCTTTACCGGCCGCTTTGCCGGCGCATGTTGCCGCGCTCGCCGAGCCCATGGCGGTGTGCGTGCGCGGTATTCGCCTCGCCCGGGTGCAACTCGCCGATCGCGTAGCCATCCTCGGCGGCGGCAGCATCGGCCTGTTGAGCATTACCGCGGCACGGGCTGCCGGCGCGGGAGAAATTCTGGTGACGGCGCGCCATCCACACCAACGGGACATGGCCGCTGCGCTGGGCGCAGACGGGGTATTCACCAGCAGCCAGGAGTTGCTTCACGCGGTGGGCGACCAGCACGTCGACGTGGTGGTAGAAACCGTCGGCGGCAAGGCGGATACGCTGCGCGAGGCGGTGAGCGTGGCGCGTAGCGGCGGGCGCATCGCGTTGCTCGGCGTGTTCGACGGTGATTGCAGCCTGCCGGGCCTGGCGTTCTTCGCCAAAGAGCTGACCCTGCGCGCCTCGAACTGCTACGGGCGCGACTGCCATCAGGGAGATTTCGCCATCGCCACCAAGCTGATCGATATCCATCGGGACAGCTTCGGTGCGTTGGTAACCCACCGCTTCAAGCTCGACCAGGTAGCCGAGGCATTCGCAACCGCGGCAGACAAGTCCACCCGCTCCATCAAAGTACAGGTACAACCATGAGCACATTCAAGAAAGTTCTCGTCGCCGTCGATCTCGACGAGCGCTCCGCCAACTACGTGCTGGAGAGCGCCAAGCAGCTGCTGCCAGACGTCGCGCTCACGGTGATACACGTACTCGAGCGCAGCCACTTCTACAACATGGGCGACGCGAGCTTTTCGATAGTGGACGACATCCATGTGCGCATCGTCGCCGAGGTGAAGACCTACCTGGAGAAGTTGTGTCGGGCACATGGCGTCGGTGAACACATTCTTCTCGAGGGCCACCCGGCGACGCTGATCCAGCAGCATGCCGAGGAGCACGACTTCGATCTGATCGTGCTCGGCACCCACGGGCGTCACGGCATCAAGCGGCTGCTCGGCTCTACCGCCAACGCCGTGCTCCATGGCACCCAGAGCAACGTTTTGGCGATACGGGTACCCAGCGCCGACGTCACGGTACCGCCGGCACACATCAAATACCGGCGCGTGCTCGCGGCCATCGACCTCTCCGACGAGTCGTCCCAGGTGCTCGACGTCGCGCAGCACCTCGGAGACAAGGAGCACGCGCAGATCAACGTGGTGCACGTCATCAAGCCGTTCCACCACGCCTATGCAGGCATCAATCCGGCCACCCTCTCCGACGTCGGCCTGCGCTTCGAACAGGAAGCCGATCAGCAGGCCCGGGCGGAACTGCGCACCATCGCACTCAGTCGCGGCTTTGCCGAAGACGCCATGCAGGTTCGTCACGGCTCACCGAACCTGGAGATCCACGACGCGGTCGAGGAACTGCGCAGCGACCTGCTGGTGATCGGAACCCACGGCAAGAAGGGCGTGCAGTTGCTGCTCGGCTCGGTGGCCAACTCCGTGATCCACGGCATCACCTGCGACGTGCTGGCGGTGCGCATCCGCTAACCGCCTGTAGGAGCGATCTCCCGATCGCGATGCTTTCTGTGGGAGCGATCTCCAGATCGCGATCTGAGCCGGCCGGGCAGGCATCGCTCCTACAGGAATCGCGATCGGAGATCGCTCCTACGCGCGCGCGTATTTGCCGGGGGCGGGGTACAGCGGCGGGTAATCCGCGCTGCCCAGCGCCAGCGGTGCGGGCACGGCGTCGTGCGAGCGGGCGCGCAGCCAGTCGATCCAGTGAAACGTCCACGAACCCGGTTGCTCCTCGGCGCCAGCGAGGGCTAGTTCCGGGTCAGCGGGAAGCGCCTGCGCCACCCAATGCTTGAGGTGACGGTTGTCCAGCCGGCCGCTGATGGTCTGGGTGTGGTTCTGATTGGTGAGCACGAACGTCACCTCGCCGCCAAAAAGCTGGGTGCTGCGATAACAGGCTCTCCAGGGGGTGATGTGATCGGTACTGCCGGCCATCACGTAGACGGGATAGTGAATGCTCGCCAGGTCGATTTGCTGCCCGAGCACCCGCTGCTCGCCTTCGGCCAGGCGGTTGTACTGTGACAGATCGAGAAAGTCGCACTGCATTTCTGCCGGCACGCGGGTGTAATCCATAGACCAGAACAACAGCGGATGCTTGAGGGGCGGCTGGCCGAGCAGGTAGTTGCTGCGGAAAAAGCCCATGATGTTGTCCTCGATGCGCAGCAGCGCGAACATCTCGAACACGTTCTTCTCGTTGAATACCCCCCGCGCCCTGACCATGGCCTTCTGCGCTTCCACCGAGCGCTCGCTGACGAACAGGCCGAAATCGCTGTCGTCGGGGCGGAAATCGAGCACGTTGACGAACAGCGAAAGGGCGTCGATCCAATCATCGCCCCGGGCCTGGAGCACGCCTGCGGCGGCGGCCGACACCAGCCCGCCGGCGCACAACCCCATCAGGTGCACCTTGTTTTGCCCGGTGACCGAGCGCATGACACCAATGGCATCGATCACCCCTGCGGCGTAGCTGTCGATGTTCCAGTTGCGCTCGGCCTCGGTGGGGTTCTTCCAGCTGACGGCGAACACCTGGATGCCGGCATCCAGCAGGCGCTGGAACAGACTGCGATCGGGGGTAAGATCACCCAGATAGAAGCGGTTGACCTGGCTGAACACGTACAGCATCGGCGTGGCCGCCACCGACGGCGTCTTCGGCTGATACTGGATCAGCTCGAGAATGTCGTTCTTGAATATCACCGAGCCTGCGCTGGCAGCCACGTCCTGGCCGAGCTCGAAGGCGTGACGATCGGCCACTGCAGGGTAGCCGTGGTTGTGCTGCAGATCGTCGACGAAATTCTTCAAGCCGGCGATCAGGCTTTTTCCGCCGGATTCCCGCAGGGTTCGCAGCGCCTGCGGATTGCTGACCAGTACGTTCACCGGCGCCAGCACGTCGCGCGCAGCGTCGAGCACGAAGCGCGCGCGCTCCCGATCGATACCTTCCAGCCCCGAACGGGCAAGCCAGTCGTCGAGAGATCTGCTCCAGGCGAGATAGGACTGCCCGATGCGGCGAAATACCGGGTGCTCCTGCCAGGCCGGATCCGCGAAACGCGCATCCGCAGGGTCTGCCGCCAGGTCGCTGCTCGACAGCCAGATGCGCGCCAGTTCCGCGCCCAGATGCCGTGTGGATTCGAGTACCGCAGCCGGCTGCGCCCTCGCCCGCCCGAGAATCACCCCCCAGGAGTCGACGATGGCCCGCAGATCGACGCCGAAGGCAGATGCCGCCGCGACCCCTCCGGTGCGATCGGCGATCTCCTCGAACGAGGCCGCATCCCGCGCAGCAGCGCCGGGCACGACGGCGGCGTCCAGATTCGGGGCGTCGCCGTCAGCAGAACCTTTACCGTTTGCCGTCATGCCCCTCCCCCTGCATGCACCCGCAGCCGCAGCCGTAGCCGCCGGCGCCTTACTGTTTGGCCGCGGGCTTGTAAGTACTGCGAGCCAGCATGCCGGAAACCATGCGTACCAGCCAGCGCGGCTGGTACTGAGTCCAGCTTACCAGTGCCTGATTGATCATGCCCGGAACCCGCACCACCTCCCCCGCCATGCACGCCTGGTAACCCTCGAGCGCCACTTGCCGGGCATTGGACAGGAAAGGCCCGGCCAGCTCGAGACCCTGAATGTCAGCGACCATGTCGGTACGGGTGGGGCCCGGACACAGCGCGGTGACACTGACCCCGGTGCCACGCAGATCTTCTGACAGGCTCTCGGTGAACGACAACACGAAGGCCTTGCTGGCGCCGTACAGGGACAGCCCCGGCACCGGCTGGAATGCGGCGACGGAAGCGACGTTGAGGATCCTGCCGCCACCGCGCTCGATCATGCCGGGCAGCAGCGCGTGGGTGAGTTCGGTCAGAGCGCGGACGTTGAGCTGCAGGATGCCGCGCATCTGCTGGGGGCCCATGGACTGGAACGGCCCGGAAGCCAGCACGCCGGCGTTGTTCACCAGCACGTCGATCTGCCGACCCGCGAGCGCGTCGACCAGCCTACCCGGCCCCTTCGCCTTGGCCAGATCCACCGGCACCACCTCGACGCGGCAGCCGCCGGGCAGGGAGGCGGCCAGCTCCGCCAGACGGTCCTCGCGTCGCGCCGTCACCACAAGGTCGTAACCGTTGTCGGCGAATATTCTCGCCAGCTCCGAGCCTATGCCGGCGGAGGCCCCGGTGATCAGCGCTGTTGGTTTGTCCACTTGTTGCCTCTACTGAAACGCGACTCCGAAAACGACGAAGCCTGCCAATTCGTGAGAATTTGCAGGCTTCGTGCGCGAGCGGTTACCGCCTGCAGCCAGGCGGATCGGCTCAGGCTGCAGCAGCTTCTGCAGTCTCCTCGGCTTGGTCTGCGGCCGCGCTGAAGGCGCTGCGGAGTACCGTGCCGCTGCCTTCCACCGCTTCGCGGAGGATCTCACCGCGGGCCTTCATGTCTTCCTGCATGCCTTTCCACAAGCTCTGCCCGTACTCGCGCTGCAGCTCGACGAAAGTAGCGACTTCGCGCACTTCCGGCAGCTTCTGGAGGAATTCCTGGTTCAGCTCGATGTAGCGCTTGAAGTTCTCGGCAGACAGTTCGGTGATCTTGCGCAGCGTGCCGGCGTTGATCTCGAACAGCTCGCGGCCAACCTGGGCGCTTTTTTCGAATGCGTTCATTGCGAAGCTCCTGTGTTCGGTCCATCAGCATCTGGCGATGGAATCAGCTAAGGGTTGCAGCACTCATATTGCGGTGCACAACGGAATGTTGCACCACACAAAAAAGCATTGCAAGCACTTTTTTGTGCACCCGCACATAAATGCTGGCGCACGCTCACGCCGCTTCGGACTCGCCGATATCGGCCAGCCTGGGCGCCGGCGAACGCTGCTGAGCTGGCCCCACCGATCGCTCTCGCGGCACCAGGGTCGCCGGCGTCTTCAAGACCCGCTCTTTGAGCTCGGCGAACGCGGCCAGCATGTCGTCGCGCAGCACCGCGGCATCCGGCAGCGCGCGGGCGCAGGCGGTGATGGCGAAGAACAGCTGCCCCTGATAGCTCTGCACGGTGATGTTCGCGCCCTGGGTGTGAGCCGGAATGGACACCGGATAATGGGTCAGCACCTTGGCCCCCAGTGAGTACAGCTGCTCCCGCGGGCCCGGCACGTTCGAGACCACGACGTTGCAGGGCAATCTGGGCAGGGCCGATTCGGTCAGATTTCCGGATTCGAGCATTCCCGCCGCGGCGCTGAGCAGTCCGGGCAGACCGGGCAGCGCCAGGTCGGTGTCGTAGCTGCCGGCGACGTCGGCGACGAAGCCTTTCGCCTGCACCGAGGAGTGGCCGATCTGCAGCAACCGCTTCACCGGATCGGCTTCGTTGGAAGCGAGGCTCACCAGCATCATGGTGACCTGATTGTTACCGGCCTCGTCGCCTGGCTGACGCAAGGACACCGGGCAACCCGCGATCAGCGACTTAGCGGGCAGTTCGTCACTGCGGCTGAAATAGCGCCGCAATGCCCCGGAGCAGATGGCGAGAAACACGTCGTTGATGGTGGTCCCCGTCGCCTTACCGATGAGCTTCACGTCGCCGAGCGGCAACTCCCCGGTGGCGTAGCTGCGCGCATTGTGGACGGGGCGATTGAGCCGGGTGCGCGGCGCTTCATCCGCCACCGCACCCAACCCCTTACTGGGGTCGACGCTGCGCTGCCACAGGCGGGCCGCGGTGTCGGCGTGCTGCAGCAGCCGGCTGGCCTGACGGATCTGGAACTTGGCGATGTTCTCCATGGCGCCGACGATCAGATCGAAGGTGCTGTGCGCCTTCGGCCGCCGCGCGAATGCCGGCGGCGGCGGCTCCACGGCCCGGGGTTCCGGGGTGACGTCCATGATCGCCTGGATCGCCAACTGGCCCGATACGCCATCGAGGCAGGCGTGATGCACCCGGTGGTAATAGGCTACGCGCCCGCCCTCGAGCCCGCTCAACACCCAGATCTCCCACAGCGGCCGGCTTCGGTCCAGGGGCTGCTCGTGCAGTTTGGCGATGGTGGCTTCGAACTCGCTGCGCCCGCCGGGCTGCGGCACTTCCACATGGCGTACGTGGTGCTCGATGTCGAAGGCCTCATCACGCACCCAGACCGGGTGGTCGAGCTGCAGCGGCACGTACTGGAGTTTGTTGGTGAAGTACGGCACGAGATGGCTGCGCACCAGCAGAAGCTTCTTCAGATCGGCGATGAAGCCAAACACCTCTGCACCCGGTGGCAGTTCGAGCACCTGAACCGAGGCGATATGCTGTGGAGCGCGTTGCGTTTCATTGTAGAGAAACCCGGCATCCAGTCCGGCAAGCTTTTGCACGTTGATGACTCCTGCGTTGGTACCTGAAGCTGAAGAAGCTGACCAGGCTCCTGCAACCGCCATGCCAGCCCGCCGGCCGATCCCAAGCGATTGATTATTATACTTTTATTCCGAATCAGACGCGGCCGGCGTGACCCGTCCCGGTGCGCGTTCACGCCGTTGCGCTCGGGCTTGGTGCACGAACCCCGGCGCCGCCGGGCGCGCATTGTACGTATTCCTGCCACCAGCACAATTGATAGCCGTCACTTCCACTCTTGCACCGCACCATTTACTCGTTGACCCGGTTGGTATTCTTCGTGACACTCGGAAATCCGTACTTTCTGGCGATCCGGGTGTACCAGGAACTCGAAGTCGACAAACATCGCAGCCGCGGCCCCAGCTCGCTGCATTCGGCCACCGAACTGCCCCGCGTGCTCATGGAGATGACCTCCCTGGCGTACGCATGGCCGCTGCTGGGCAGCGCGCCGTCGGGCGACGGCCACCCGGTGCTGGTGCTCCCCGGCTTCACCGCCGGCGACGAATCCACCACGGTGCTGCGCCGCTTCCTGAAGCGGCTCGGCTATCGGCCCCTGGCCTGGGAGCTGGGCCAGAACACCGGCAGCTTCGATCTTCAGGAACAACTCGTGCGACGCTTCTACACGCTAACGCGCGAATATGACGAGCGTATTTCCATCGTCGGCCAAAGCCTGGGGGGCGTGTTCGCCCGCGAGCTGGCGCGTCAGTTCGCACCCCACGTGCGCCTGGTGATCACCCTGGGCAGCCCGTTTTCATCCTCCGGCCCTGAGACCACCAATGCCATGGTGAGCCGTCTGTTTCAGTACCTGTCGGGCATGACGCGCGAGGAGATGCGCGATCAGATGCTGAATTTCACCGCTGAGGCCCCGCCGGTGCCAAGCACGGCCATTTATTCCAAATCCGACGGGGTGGTGCACTGGTCGTCGTGCCTGGAGTACGAAGGGTCGCAGGCCGAGAACATCGAAATCGTCGGCAGCCATTCGGGCATGGCGATGAATCCGCTGGTCTACCACGCCATCGCCGACCGCCTGAGTCAGCCGATGAACGCGTGGCAGCCCTTCAAGCGCCACCAGGGCTGCCGTGCCCTGCTGTATCCGGCGCCAGAGAAGCTCAATCCCCGACGAATGTGCTCCGATCAAGAGGTAACCGCGTGCGAGAACTGAAGAAGTACCCCAACCGCCGCCTGTACGACCTGACCGACAGCCACTACGTCACCGTGGAAGATGTCCGGAGGATGATTCTTGCCGGCGACAGCATCAAGGTGTGCGACAGTAAAGACGGCTCGGACATTACTCGAACCATCCTGCTGCAGATCCTCTCGGAGCAGGAGTCCGAAGGCCACGAGCCGGTACTCACCAACCGCGCCATCGAGCAGATCATCCGCTTCTATGGCAATAACGCCGGCAATGTGGTCTCGCGCTACATCGAGCAGAGCATTCTGACGTTCCTCGAGCACCAGGATCAGCTGCGCCGCCGCATGCGCGAAATGAGCGACCTCAACCCGTTCAACTTCATGCGCCAGGCGGTAGAGAGGGCATTCCCCGATCCGCGCCGTCGCTCCGGCGACAAGCCCCACGGCGACAAATCGAGAACCGACAAGAAGTCCGAAGACGGCTGAGCCGGCTGCTCCGGCGGCTGCCCCGATCAGGCGAACTGGTCCCCATCTTGCTTCCATGCAGGAGGGCCGGCACCGCCGGATGACACAGCCCCCAGAGGAAACCCCATGAACCTGACAAACAAACTCCACAAAGGCTTTGCCTTCACCTGCGCCAGCGCTTTGGCGCTGCTGCTTTCGGCCACGAGCGTCCCCGCCTACGCCGAAGAGGAGCAACAGCAGCCGTTCCCGGAAGAACAGGTCGAGAGCCTGGAAGTCACCGACGAACAGTTGGAAAAGTTCGTCGATGCAGTCAACAGCGTCGAGGAGGTGCAGCAGGATTACGCGGCCCAGATCCAGGCCGCCGAAGATGTCGACAAAGCCCAGGACCTGCGCCAGGAAGCTCAGGAGGAGATGGTTACAGCGGTCGAGGAATCGGGGCTGTCGGTCGACGAGTTCAACCTGATCGCCCAGCAGATCCAGACGGATCCGGCGCTGGTTGCCAGACTGCAGACCATCCTGAGGGAGTGACCTCCAAGGCGGCGCGTTCCTGCGGGCACCCAGTACCCGCAGGACCGCGCACCCAGCTCACCTCCCCGCGCGCAACCCCCTGCGCCAGACCCGTGGCGATTGCCGATTCGCAATACCAGGCCGTTCTTCGTACTATCCATCCTGCCAGCAGGCCGCGAACCCAATCGGTTCGGTTGCTGCACGCCGCTGGGAGGAGACCATGGCTCAAACGGAGTTGCTCGAGGCGCCAGCCAG
>JBLRXD010000113.1:0-13106 GCA_047920935.1 Pseudomonadales bacterium
CCGTGAGCGTCGGCCAGGACCGCGGTGTCCTCGGCCAGGCGCGGCGCGACGATTTCCACCGCCGCACCGGCGCGCAGCAGCAGCTCGAGCTTGCGGCGAGCGATCTCGCCGCCGCCTACCAGCAGGCACGGTCTGCCCCGCAGATCGAGAAACAGCGGCAGGTAATCCATGATTGCCCTAGCCGCGGCTCAGGGTGACGCTGGCGTCGCCGCCCAGGTACGGCCGCAGCGCGTCCGGAACGTGAATTCTGCCATCGCCGTCCTGAAAGTTTTCCAGCAATGCCACCAGGGTTCGGCCTACCGCCAATCCGGAGCCGTTCAGGGTGTGCACCAGCTCCGGCTTGCCGGTGTCGGGATGACGGTAACGGGCTTGCAAGCGCCGCGCCTGAAAATCCCGGAAGTTGCTGCAGGAGGAGATCTCCCGATAGGCGCCCTGCCCCGGCAGCCAGACCTCGAGATCGATGGTCTTGGCCGCGGAGAATCCCAGGTCGCCGCCGCACAGCACCACCGCCCGATACGGCAGCTCGAGCCGCTTCAACACCTCCTCGGCGTGGCCGGTGAGCGCCTCCAGGGCGTCCCACGACTCCTCCGGACGCACCAGTTGCACCAGCTCCACCTTCTCGAACTGATGCTGCCGGATCATGCCGCGGGTGTCGCGGCCGTAGCTGCCGGCTTCGCTGCGGAAGCACGGAGTGTGGCAGACGTGACGCACCGGCAGCGCATCGTTGGGCAGGATCGCGTCGCGGTAGATGTTGGTGACCGGTACCTCGGCGGTGGGCACGAGAAAGTAGTCGTGCTCGCCTTCCAGCCGGAACTGGTCTTCGCGGAATTTCGGCAGCTGCCCGGTGCCGAACAACGACGTGGCGTTGACGATGAACGGCACGTAGACCTCTTCGTAGCCGTGTTCGTCGACATGCAGGTCGAGCATGAACTGGGTGAGCGCGCGCTGCAGCCGCGCCGTCGGCCCTTTCAGCACCACGAAACGACTGCCGGTGATCTTCACCGCCGTCTCGAAGTCGATGCTGTCGCCGGCGCCCAGGTCAACGTGATCCTTGGGCTCGAAGTTGAACTGCGGAACGCGACCCCAGCGGCGCAGCTCCTGATTGTGGCGTTCGTCGCTGCCAGCCGGCACCGACTCGTCGGGGACGTTGGGGATCTCCTGCAGGAAGCTCTGCAGGCGGGCCTGCAGGGCTTCGAAGCCGGCCTTGGCCTGATCGAGACGGGCGCCGAGATCGCTCACCGCGTCCAGCAGCGGCTGGATGTCCTCGCCGCGCGCCTTGGCCTGGCCGATGCTCCTGGACTTGACGTTGCGCTCGTTCTGCAGCCGCTCGGTTTCTTCCTGCAGTTGGCGGCGCTCTTCCTCCATGGCGACGAAGGCGGCCACGTCGAGCTGAAAGCCCTTGACCTGAAGCCGTTGCGCCACGAGCTGCGGATCCTGGCGCAGCGCCTTGATGTCCAACATGTGATTCTCTCGGACTCAGTTGTAGGTCAGGCGCTGCCCCAGCAACGCCATGAACACGCAGACCACGACGCTGCCCACCACGTAGCTGGCGGCCTGCAGGTAGCGCCCGGTTTCGACCATCGCCACGGTCTCGAGCGAGAACGCCGAGAAGGTGGTGAACCCGCCGAGCACACCCACCACCAGCAGGTAGCGGCCCCAGGTATCGAACCACACCTGGTTCTGACCGACGCCCCAGAGCACGCCGATGGCAAACGAGCCGGCGATGTTAATGATTAAGGTTGCCCATGGGAACCGGCCGGGAACGAACATCCAGGTGGAAATGAGGAACCGCCCGATGGCGCCGACGGCGCCGCCGGCGGCCACCCACAGCATGGCTTGGGTCACGGCTTGCCCTCCCGGGAGCGGTCGAGGGCTTTGAGGCGCTCGAGGCGGGCGCGGATCTTCGCCTCCAGGCCGCGTTCGGTAGGCTGGTAGTACGCCTGCGGCGCCAGGTCGTCGGGCCAGTAGCGCTCGCCGGCGGCGTAGCCGTGCTCTTCCTCGTGCGCATAGCGATAGTTGGCGCCGTAGCCCAATTGCTTCAGCAGCCGGGTGGAAGCGTTGCGCAGGTGCAGCGGCACCGGATGCGACGGCGTCGCGGCCACGTGGGCGCTGGCGGCCCCGTAGGCGACGTAGGCGGCGTTGCTTTTCGGCACGCTGGCCATGTACAGCACCGCCTGGGCCAGGGGCAATTCGCCTTCGGGGGAGCCGAGCCGGTCGTAGGCGTCCCAGGCTGCCAGGGTCAGCTGCAGCGCCCGCGGGTCGGCATTGCCGATGTCTTCGCTGGCCATGCGCACCAGCCGTCGAGCCACGTAGTGCGGGTCGCAGCCGCCATCGAGCATGCGACAGAACCAGTACAGGGCCGCATCCGGATCGCTGCCCCGCACCGCCTTGTGCAGGGCCGAGATCTGCTCGTAGAAGACGTCGCCGCCCTTGTCGAAGCGGCGGTGACGGGCGCCGGCCGCCTCGAGCACCAGCGCGTCGTCGACCTCGCCATCGGCGAGTTGCGCCAGCACGTCGAGCTGGTTGAGCGCGCGGCGCGCATCCCCATCCGCCAGATCGGCGACGGTCGCCGTGGCCTGATCGGTCAGCGTCAGACCGATCCGCTCCGCCGCCCGCTGGATCAGCGTGGTCAGCTCCTCGGCAGTCAACGGCTTGAGCACGTACAAGCGCGCCCGGGACAGCAGCGCGGCGTTGACCTCGAATGACGGGTTCTCGGTGGTGGCGCCGATCAGGGTGATGGTGCCGTTCTCCACGTGGGGCAGAAAGGCATCCTGCTGGGACTTGTTGAAGCGATGCACCTCATCGACGAACAGCACCGTGTCGCGCCCCAGGGCCCGCTGCTGCTCGGCCTCGGCGATGGCCGCGCGCACTTCCTTGACCCCCGTGAGCACCGCGGACAGGGCGATCCAGTGGGCGTCCACCTGCCCGGCCATGAGCCTGGCCAGGGTGGTTTTGCCGGTGCCCGGCGGCCCCCAGAGAATCATCGAGTGCAGCTTGCCCGACTCGAGTATTTTCGTCATCGGGCGGCCAGGGCCAAGGAGATGGGTCTGACCGACGATCTCGGCCAGCGTCCGCGGCCGCAGGCGCTCGGCAAGCGGCTGCCCGGTGGCATCCTCGGGCGGCATCGGCGACGTCATCCCCCGATGACGTCGGTGCCGGGCGGAACCTCCAGGGTGAACTCGTCATCGCCGATGGCCTCATCCGCAGGCACCGGATCGAAGCGGATCTCGGTGCGCTGCCCCAGGTGATCGAGGATGTCGAGCCCGGAGAGGCCGGCCGCGTTGAAGTGCAGCAGGATCTCCCGGTAGAGGGTATCCGGCGCCGTCGGCTCGATGACGAACGACTGCCCGCGGCCGTCGGCGATTCTCATGACATTGAAGTTCTCGCCGAGCACCACCGCTTCCTGGGTGAGCAGCGATACCGGTGTGTCTCTGAGGGCTTCTTCCAGAGGGCGAATGGTCAGCTGTTCCAGATCCGGATCGTACAGCTTCAGATACTCGCCCTCGGTGACCAGCACCTGCGGATAGGGCTCGTTCACCACCCATTTGAACTGCGGGCGTTGCAGCCGCACATAGCCCTCGGAGCGCTCGAGCAGCTCGCCGCGCAGACCGTAGACGGACTGGGTGAAATCTGCCGCATACACCGCCACCTCCTGCAGGCGCTCCACCAGCACGCTGCGGTCTTCGGCCCAGGGATCCTTGGCGTTGCCGAGGGCGAGCGTGGCAAAGGCCAACAGCACCCCGGCCAGGGCGAGCTCAATCGCGGTTCGGAACGAGTACTTCACGGCTACCATTGGTGTTCATCGGGGTCACGACCCCTGCCTCCTCCATTGCCTCGATAAGGCGCGCCGCCCGGTTGTAGCCAATGCGCAGCTTGCGCTGCACGCTGGATATGGACGCGCGCCGGGACTCCAGCACGAAGGCCACCGCCTCGTCGTACAGGGCGTCATCCTGCTCCGCCCCGCCATTAGACTCCAGCGGCAGAAAGGGTTCATCGTCGCCGCCGGTGATGACGTCGCTGCGGTAGTTCGGCTCACCGCGCGCCTTCCAGTCGGATACCACCCGATGCACCTCGTCGTCGGAAACGAAGGCGCCATGCACCCGCGTGGGCATGGCGGTGCCTGGCGGCAGGTAGAGCATGTCGCCGTGGCCCAGCAGCTGCTCGGCGCCGCCCTGGTCGAGAATGGTGCGCGAGTCGACCTTGGAGGAAACCTGAAAGCTGATGCGGGTGGGAATGTTGGCCTTGATCAGGCCGGTGATGACGTCCACCGACGGCCGTTGGGTGGCAAGGATCAGATGGATGCCGGCGGCCCGGGCCTTCTGCGCGATGCGGGCGATGAGTTGCTCCACCTTCTTGCCGACCACCATCATCATGTCGGCAAATTCGTCGATGAACACTACGATGGTGGGCAGCTTCTCCAGGGGCTGGGCCTGCTCGTCCTGGTCCGGGTTCCACAGCGGGTCGAGGATCGGCTCGCCGCGCTTCTCCGCATCCTCGACCTGGCGGTTGTAGCCGGCCAGGTTGCGCACCCCGAGGGCGGCCATCAGCCGGTAGCGCCGCTCCATCTCGGCCACGCACCAGTTCAGCGCCTGGGCGGCGTCGCGCATGTCGGTGACCACCGGGGTGAGCAGGTGGGGAATGCCCTCGTAGATGGACAGCTCCAGCATCTTCGGATCCACCAGGATCAGCCGTACCTCTTCGGGTGTGGCCTTGTAGAGGATGCTCAGCAGCATGGCATTGACCCCCACCGACTTGCCGGAGCCGGTGGTGCCCGCCACCAGCAGGTGCGGCATCCGGGCCACGTCGGCAACGATGGGCTCGCCGCCGATGTCCTTGCCCAGGGCCAGGGTCACCGGCGACTTGTTGTCCTGGAACGCCGGGCTGGCGAGGATCTCCTTCAGCCGCACCACCTCGCGGTCTTCGTTGGGGATCTCGATGCCCACGTAGGGCTTATTGGGAATGACCTCGACGATGCGCACGCTGATCACCGACAGCGACCGCGCCAGATCCTTGGCCAGGGAGCTGATTTTGGAGACCTTCACCCCGGGGGCCGGCTGCAGTTCGAAGCGGGTCACCACCGGCCCGGGCAGCACCGACACGACCTCTGCCTCGACCCCGAAGTCGCGCAGCTTGGATTCGAGCATCTGCGAGATCTTCTCCAGCGACGACTCGGAATAGCCGCCTTCGTCTTCCGGCTGGCGCTCGTCGAGCAGATCCAGATCGGGCATCTCGCCGGCGGTACGGGTGCTGAACAGCCGCTGCTGGCGGGCCGGCTTCACTTCGATCTTCGGTGCCGGCGGCTGAATCTCCGGCTGCTTGCGGGTGGCGCGCTTCTGCTTGTTCTCCTTCAGTTTCACCTTGCGCGTCTCGCGCAGCACATCCGCCGTCTGTCGGGTCTCGCGACGATGCCGCCAGACGTCGAGGCGGCGATCCACCCAGGCCATCAGCCAGGCCGCAAGGCTATGCAGCAGACGGCCGGTGAAGCCGGCGACCTGCAGCCAGGAAAACCCGGCTGCCGCCTGGGCGCCAATCACCAGCCCCGTCAGCGCCAGCAGGGTGAGACCGACCCAGCCGAATACCGGCACACCGAGTTCCGCCAGCCATTGGCCGAGAATGCCGCCGACGCCCGCCGGCAGCGTGCCCGGGGCCACGAAGTGCAGCTGAATCAACACGCTGGCGCACAGCACCAGCCCCAACCAGCCGAGCAGCCGGACGCTGAACAGCGGCCATGACAGGCTGGCGTTGCGGTGACGGATGAGGCGGACCCCGGTCACCAGCATGGCGAACGGCAGCAGATAGGCTACCCAGCCCAGCAGGTACAGCATGACATCAGCGAACCAGGCGCCACTGCGACCCACCAGGTTGTGCACTTCCCCGCCGCTGCCGGAGAAGCTGAAAGCAGGATCGTTCGGCGAGTAGGAAAGCATGGCGAGCATCGCAAACAGCGACGCAGCCGCGAGGCCGATGAGCCCGATCTCCCGAATGGGCACGTGGGTACTGGTCACTGACTCCTCCTGATTCGCCGTGGCGTCGCCCCGCGGCCGCCCGGCCTTGGGCGCGGATGCGTGCGCCTTCTTCATTCGAAGTGTATCCCCAATCTGGCGTGCGAACAAATATCCATCCAATTCATGCTGTTACCTGAATTATCTAGAAGAGATCTCTAACCCGGCGGCGTGGCTGTGCAGGCTCGGAGGGCGACGCTATCATACGAGCCTCATCAGTACCGAATACGAGGTGGCCGTGCGCCCGGACAAGCAGAAGGTAGTGGACGAAGTATGGGACGACGCCCGGGTCGAGAGCTTCCTCCACAAACCCCCCATGGGCGACGAGGATGCGGAGTTCAGCGTGCTGCTGAACGCCTACCGGGCCATGCGCCCGGACGACTTCGCCCGGTTCATCCGTCTGTACACGGCTGCCGGCCGCGACCTCGGCGCCCGCAGCCGATCCGGCAAGACGTTGCGCGAGACCCTGGCCGCGCACCGCCACGCCGAGCCGTTCCGGCAGATCATCGCCGCGGCCGGAGGCTGACCTGCGAGCGCCGGCAAACTGCTCATGAGCCGTCGCCTGGTCCAGCTCGATGCCAACCGTTGCGAATTCCCGTCACCGACGCAGGCGCTGCGCGATCCCAACGGGTTGCTGGCCGTGGGCGGCGACCTGTCGGTGAAGCGCCTGCTGGCCGCCTACAGCAGCGGCATCTTTCCGTGGTTCGACGACGATCTGGGGCCGATCCTGTGGTGGTCGCCCGACCCCCGGGCGGTGCTGCTGCCGCACGAGTTGCACGTCAGCCGCAGCCTGCAGCGGCGCCTGCGCAGCGGCGGCTTCAGCGTCACCCTCGACCGCGCCTTCGCCGCCGTGATGCAGGGCTGCGCGGCCCCGAGGGCAGGCTCGACCGGCACCTGGATCACCGCGCGCATGCGCCGGGCCTATCAGCGCCTGTACCGGGCCGGCTACGCCCACTCCATCGAAGTCTGGCAGCAGGATGAGCTCGTCGGCGGTCTCTACGGCGTCTCGCTGGGGCGCATGTTCTTCGGCGAGAGCATGTTCTCGCGAGCGCCGGACGCCTCCAAAGTCGCGCTGGTGGCCTTGCTCTGGCAGATCGAAAGATGGGGCTTCACCCTGCTAGACTGCCAGGTCATGAATCCGCATCTGCGCTCCCTCGGGGCCCGTGAGATCCCGCGCAGCGAGTTCCTCGAGCGACTGGCGCAGAGCAATCGCCAACCCACCCGCAAAGGTGTCTGGCAAATGGACGAAGACGGAAGCTGGCATGCAGGAAGAACTGGGTAACAAGCAGTTTTTCATCACCCCTGGGCACGGTTGCAGCTATCTGCCGCGGCGACAGGCGCACACGCTGTTCCTCGACCCCCGGGAGATCATCACCCAGGAAACCTATCAGCGCCTCACCGAGGAGGGCTTCCGCCGCAGCGGCGGGCATCTGTACCGGCCCCACTGCCGCACCTGCCAGGCCTGCATCGCCACGCGCATTCCGGTGGCCCGATTTGCCCCCAAGCGCCGCCAGCGCCGCAGCCTGCAGCGCAACGCCGACCTTACCGTGCAGGTGCATCGGGCGACGTTTTCAGCGCGCTTTTACGACCTGTACGCGCGCTACATCGTCGGGCGCCACAGCGATGGCGACATGTTTCCGCCGTCGAAAGATCAATTCCGCTCGTTTCTGCTGTCGCAATGGTCGGAAACGTTGTTCGTCTGCAGCTACCTGGGTGATGAACTGGTGGCGGTTGCGGTCACCGACCGACAGCCTCAGGGGTTGTCGGCCATCTACAGCTTCTTCGACCCCGATCGTCCGGAACGCGGCCTGGGCGTCTGGTGCGTGCTGCAGCAGATCGAACTCGCTCGGCGCATGGGCGTGCCCCACGTCTACCTGGGCTACTGGATCCGCGACTCGGACAAAATGGGTTACAAAACCGAGTACCGGCCGGTGGAACTGCTGATCAACGGCCGCTGGGCGGAGCTGCGCTGAACCGTCGGCGCGCTGGCCCGAAAACTGCTTACCGAAAACCGTCCGAAACCGGCCGACAGCTCGCAGAGCCTTTGCCAGCAGGCGCTGTGCGGCGATGAGGTTTTGCCTTTGCTCGTGCCTTCGGGCAGAATCCCGCCTCTTTTTGTACGACAGCAGGAGCCTATGGCCAAAGAAGAGCAGATCGAGATGGAAGGGACGGTGATCGACACCCTTCCCAACACCATGTTCCGGGTGGAACTCGATAACGGCCACGTGGTGACCGCGCACATCTCCGGCAAGATGCGCAAGCATTACATCCGCATTCTCACCGGCGACAAGGTCAAGGTCGAGCTGACGCCTTACGATTTGAGCAAGGGCCGTATTACCTTCCGGAAATAGGCCCTCGACTCCCGCCCGCTCTACTACTCGGCGGTGGCCTCTTCGGCCCTCGCGCCTTCCGCAGACTCGCAGCGCACTTTGAGATCGTCGCCTTCCACGGTGACGTACGCGGTTCCGCCGTGCTTCGACAGCACCCCGAACAGCACGTCCTCAGCCAGCGGACGCTTGATGCGCTCCTGGATGAGCCGTTGCATGGGCCGGGCGCCCATCTTCTCGTCGTAACCCTCGCGCGCCAGCCACTCGCGGGCTTCGTCGTCGACGTCGAGGGTGACCTTCTTGTCGTCGAGTTGCGCCTGCAGCTCGGTGAGGAACTTGTCGACCACCGTTTTGATGACATCCGGGCCCAGCGAGCCGAACTGGATCACCGCGTCGAGCCGGTTGCGGAACTCGGGAGTGAAGAATTTCTTGATCGCTTCCATGCCATCGGGCGCGTTGTCCTGCTCGACGAAGCCGATGGAGGGCCGGCTCATTTCCTGCGCGCCGGCGTTGGTGGTCATCACCAGCACCACGTTGCGGAAATCGGCTTTGCGGCCGTTGTTGTCGGTGAGCGTGCCGTGATCCATGACCTGCAGCAGCAGGTTGAACACATCGGGGTGCGCCTTCTCGATCTCGTCGAGCAGCACCACGCTGTGGGGATGCTTGGTGACGGCTTCGGTCAGCAGGCCACCCTGATCGAAACCCACGTAGCCGGGCGGCGCGCCGATCAGGCGCGACACCGTGTGGCGCTCCATGTACTCGGACATGTCGTAGCGCAGCAGCTCGACGCCCATGATGTTGGCGAGCTGGCGGCAGACCTCGGTCTTACCGACGCCGGTGGGACCGGCAAACAGGAACGAGCCGATGGGCTTCTCGCCGGATTTCAGCCCGGCCCGGGACAGCTTGATGGCCGAGGCCAGGGCGTTGATGGCCGGATCCTGGCCGAAGACCACCATCTTCAGCTTGGCATCGAGATCGCGCAGCGCCTCTTTGTCGGAGGTGGTCACCTGCGTCGAGGGAATGCGGGCGATCTTCGCCACCACCAGCTCGATGTCTCCCGGGCCGATGCTCTTCTTGCGCTTGCTGGGCGCCGCCAATTGCTGGGCGGCCCCGGCCTCGTCGATCACGTCGATGGCTTTGTCGGGCAGGAAGCGGTCGGTGATGTAGCGGCTGGCCAGCTCCGAAGCCGACCGCAGAGCCTTGTCGGTGTAGCGGATGCCGTAGTGATCTTCGTAGCGCGACTTCAGCCCCTTGAGGATCTTGTAGGTGTCCTCGACGTCGGGCTCGAGGATGTCGATCTTCTGGAAGCGGCGCGACAGCGCCCGGTCTTTGTCGAAGATGCCCCGGTATTCCTGATAGGTGGTGGAGCCCATGCAGCGCAGATCGCCCGAGGTGAGCAACGGCTTCAACAGGTTCGAGGCATCCATGACGCCGCCGGAGGCAGCGCCGGCGCCGATGATGGTGTGCACCTCGTCGATGAACAGAATGCTGCCTTCGCGCTTGCGCAGCTCCGCCAGAACCATTTTGAAGCGCTTCTCGAAGTCGCCCCGGTACTTGGTGCCGGCCAGCAGCGCGCCCATGTCGAGGGCGTAGATGGTGCTCTCGGCGACCACCTCGGGCACCTCGCCATCGACGATGCGCTTGGCCAGCCCTTCGGCGATGGCCGTTTTGCCGACGCCGGATTCACCCACCAGCAACGGGTTGTTCTTGCGGCGCCGGCACAGCACCTGGATCACCCGTTCGAGCTCGGCGTCGCGGCCCACCAGCGGATCGATTTTGCCGGCCTTGGCCTGCTCGTTCAGATTGGTAGCGAAGGCTTCGAGGGCGCTCTGCTGGCCGCCTTCGGCCGCGGCACCCTCTTCGTCGGCTTCCTGGCCCATGGGGCTCGCTTCGCCTTCGCCACCCACCTTGGAGATGCCATGGGCGATGTAGTTGACCACGTCGATGCGGGCGATGTTCTGCTGCTTGAGGAAGAATACGGCCTGGCTTTCCTGCTCGCTGAAGATCGCCACCAGCACGTTGCCGCCGGTGACCTCTTTGCGGCCCGAGGACTGCACGTGGAATACGGCGCGCTGCAACACCCGCTGGAACCCCAGGGTCGGTTGCGTCTCGCGATCGGAGTCACCGGCCGGAATGAGCGGCGTGGTGGAGTCGATGAACTCCATCAGATCGGCCCGAAGCTTGTCGACGTCGGCGCCGATCTTGCGCAGCACGTCCAGGGCGACGCTGTTGTCCAGCAGAGCCAGCAACAGATGCTCCACCGTCATGAATTCATGACGCTTGGATTTCGCCTCACGGAAGGCTTCGTTCAGGGTGACTTCGAGATCTTTGCTAAGCATAAAGAGTGCACTTTCCGTTCACCGGCCTGAATGCCGGTCGATTGAGGATACAACGAGAATCAGTCGGCTACCTCTACTGTGGATACCAGTGGATGGTGATTCTCCTGTGCATATTGATTCACCTGCTCGGATTTAGTTTCCGCGATGTCCCGGGGAAATGTCCCGACCACGGCCCTGCCCTGAGTATGCACGGTCAGCATGATCTGGGTGGCCTTCTCTCGTCCCATGGCGAAAAACACCTCGAGCACGTGAACGACGAACTCCATGGGCGTGTAGTCGTCGTTGAGTAGGATGACCTTGTAAAGCGGCGGGCGCTTTAACTGAGGTTTGGCCGCCTCGGTCGCCAGCCCCGAATCGCGCTCCGGGTCTTCGTCCTGCGCTCTCGGCGCCTGCCCTGCCGTCCACCAGTGGTCGCCACTCATATACCAATCATATCCCGAATTCGTTCAACCGCTGACCGGCACCTCAGTATGTGGGGGTGCTCGGCCATATTACAAGATCGCGGGTGGCTACCCCAAACCGCAGGCGTTAGCGCTCCGGCGCTTGCGAAACCTCACTTTGTAAGCCCACTTGACTCTGCCAAGATTTGCGTAGACAGTCGCGTTGGGGGCAGCATGTTTGTGGGGAGAAATGGGCGGTCACAGCCCAAGCGCCGATATGCTGCGAAATTGCCTGGAATTCCTGGTCGTAAGGGGGAATCTCTCGATGGCGACAGGCAAAGTTAAGTGGTTCAACAACGCCAAAGGCTACGGGTTCATATTGCCGGAACACGGCGGTGAAGATCTGTTCGCTCACTACTCATCGATTCAGATGGACGGCTACAAAACCCTCAAGGCGGGGCAGGACGTCGAGTACGACCTCCTCGAAGGCCCCAAGGGTAATCACGCCGTGAACATCCGCATGGCCGATGGGTTGCTGGTGGACGGGTATGCATTGCCGAGTCAGACGCAATCGCCAGCAGCCAACGGCGGGGCTGAGAACGGCTTCGAAGCGGAATTTGCGGAAGGCGCCGAAGCCCCCGAAGGGGCTTCGGCAGTGCACCACGATTGACCGGCCACGATTGACCGGCCACGATTGATCGGGCGCGATGGCTGGGACTTCACATCCTGGCGATCATGGCCTCGCCGAACTCGGAGCACTTCATCAGGGTAGCGCCTGACATCAGGCGTTCGAAGTCGTAGGTCACCTTCTTTTCGGAGATGGCCCCTTCGATGCCCTGGACGACGAGGTCGGCGGCCTCGCGCCAGCCCATGTGGCGCAGCATCATCTCGGCTGACAGGATCAGCGATCCCGGGTTGACTTTGTCCTGACCGGCGTACTTGGGCGCGGTGCCATGGGTCGCTTCGAACAGAGCCACCGTGTCGCCGATGTTGGCACCCGGCGCGATGCCGATGCCGCCCACCTGGGCCGCCAGAGCGTCCGACAGGTAGTCGCCATTCAGATTCATGGTGGCGATCACGTCGTACTCATCCGGACGGGTGAGAACCTGCTGCAACATGGCGTCGGCGATCACGTCCTTGATGACGATCTTCTTGCCCGTGTGCGGGTTGGTCATCTCGTGCCAGGGGCCGCCATCCAGCGGCGTAGCGCCGAATTCGTCCACCGCCAGTTCGTAGCCCCAATCCTTGAAGGCACCCTCGGTGAACTTCATGATGTTGCCTTTGTGGACCAGCGTCAGCGAGCTCCGGTCTTCGTCGAGGCAGTACTGCAGCGCCTTGCGAATCAGCCGCTTGCTGCCTTCTTCTGAGATCGGCTTGATGCCGATGCCGCACTGCTGGGGAAAGCGGATCTTGTTGACCCCCATCTCCTGCTGCAGGAACGCCAGCACTTTGTCGGCTTCCGCGGACCCGGCTTCCCACTCCACCCCGGCGTATATGTCTTCGGTGTTCTCGCGGAAGATGACCATATCGGTCTTCTCCGGGTGCACCACCGGACTCGGCACGCCGGTGAACCAGCGCACGGGCCGCTGACACACGTAGAGATCGAGTTCCTGACGCAGGGCGACGTTGAGTGAGCGAATGCCGCCGCCGACCGGCGTGGTCATGGGGCCCTTGATGCCGACGATGAACTCGCGCATGGCGTCCAGAGTCTCCTCGGGCAGCCATTGATCTTCACCATACACCTCGAGCGATTTCTCGCCGGAGTAAATCTCTACCCAGTGAATCTGCTTGCTTCCACCGTAGGCCTTGGCCACGGCAGCGTCTACGACCCGCTTCATCACGGGGGTGATATCCACGCCAATACCGTCACCTTCGATGAAGGGAATGATCGGATTGTCCGGTACGTTCAGCGTGTGGTCAGCGGATACGGTAATTTTTTCGCCACCGGCGGGCACTTGTATGTGCTTATAGGCCATCTAATACTCCGTCTGTCTGTGAGTTCAGTCCCCGAAAAGCGCGCTGGATTATACCACCGGAACGCGCCACGCATACGGCACC
>JBLRXD010000114.1:0-13100 GCA_047920935.1 Pseudomonadales bacterium
CACCGCACCGCTGGGGCCGAAGACCCCGACGGTGCGGCGTCAATATTGCTGCGTTCGGTCGCGCTTCACGGGTTGTGCAAGGCGAGTTTCCGACCCGCGCCCCGTGCAGGCTCGTCGTCTCATTCGGCTGCGGCAACCCGCGGTGCTAGCGAGCGCTGAGCCACTCGGCGATGTTACGGGCGGCCGCTTCGCAGTCTTCCGCCGGGGCCACCCAGGCGATGCGCACGTGGCCTTTGCCCGGGTTGCTGCCGTGGGCGTCGCGGGCCAGGTAGCTGCCGGGCAGCACGGTGATGTTGCGCGCAGCGTAGAGATCGCGGGCGAAGGCTTCATCGTCGCCGGGCGTGGCGACCCAATGGTAGAAGCCGCCCTCGGGCTGTGGCAGGTCGAGCACGGGGGCGAGTATGGGCGTCACCGCGGCAAACTTGCGGCGATAGGCGGCGCGGTTTTCGCGCACGTGGGCTTCGTCCTGCCAGGCGGCGGTGCTGGCCAGCTGCACGTAGTTGGGCAGGGCGCAGCCCTGGTAGGTGCGGTACTGGTAGTAGGCTGCCAGCACCCGGGCGTCTCCGGCAACGAATCCGGAGCGCAGCCCCGGCAGGTTCGAGCGCTTGCTGAGGCTGTGGAACACTACGCAGCGGCTGAAGTCGTCGTGGCCGGCAGCCGCCGCGGCCTGCAACAGCCCTGCCGGAGGCCGAGATTCGTCGAGGTAAATCTCCGAGTAGCATTCGTCCGCGGCGATCAGGAAGTCGTGGCGCTGGGCCTGCTCGTGCAGCCAGCACAGGGTTTCGACGTCGAGGGTGCGCCCGGTGGGGTTGCCCGGCGAGCACAGGTACAGCAACTCGCAGCGAGCCCAGACGTCCTCCGGCACAGACCGGTAATCGGGCAGGTAGCCGTTACCGGCATGACAGTTGACGAAGTACGGTGTGGCGCCGCGCAGCAGCACGGCGCCTTCGTAGATCTGATAGAACGGATTCGGCAGCACCACCAGCGCGCCCGGGCGCCCGCTCAGCATCGCCTGGCCGAACGAAAACAGCGCCTCGCGGGTGCCCGCCACCGGCAGCACCTGACCCTCCGGGTCGACGCTTACCCGGAAGCGCGCTGCCAGCCACGAGGCGATGGCGGCGCGCAGCTCGGCGCTGCCCCGGGTTGCCGGGTAGGCCGCAAGATCGCGCCGCATGACCTCTGGGTCGCTGAGCAACTGCAGCACGAAATCCGGCGGCGGGTGTTTGGGCTCGCCGATGGAAAGCATCACGCTGGCGTACCCCGGCGCGGGCGTGACGCCCGCCTTCAGCGCGTTGAGGCGCTCGAACGGGTATGGCTGCAGTCGGTCGAGGAACGGATTCATACGGCGCTCACAGGCTCTTGCTGATCTGCTCGTCCAGACGCTGCCGGAGGGTGTTTTCCAACAGGTAGATGCGTTCCTTGTCGCGGATGGGTTTGCCCTGATCGTCGACGATGTCGAACACATCTTCGACCCGCTCGCCGAGGGTGGCGATGCGCGCGGACTTCACCGACAGCCCCAACTCGTGGAACAGCAGGCCGAGGGTGGCGAGCAGCCCGGGGCGGTCGGACGCAAGCACGGCCAGTTCGGTGTGCGCGGCACCGCGGCGGTTGCTGATCCTGACTTCGCTGGGGCGGGTCAGCTGCCGCAGCCGCCGCGGCATGCGGCGCCGCACCACGCCCGGGTAGTCCGCTGGGTCCGCCAGCTCCCGGGTCAGGCGTTGCCGCACCTCTTCACGCCTGCCGCCCTCGCGCGACAGCGGGCTGCCGTCGTCATCGAGCACCACATAGGTGTTCAGGCAAAGGCCGTTGGTGGCCGTATGAATATTGGCGTCGTACACCGACAGATCGAGCTGGTCCAGGGCCGCTACGCTGGCGGCAAACAGACTCGGCTGGTCGTGGGTATACAGGACGATCTCCGTGGCACCTTCATTGGACACCTGGCCCTTGAGGTCGACCAGCAGCACCAGAGGCGAGCTCGAGACGTCGTGACGGTGCATCCGCTCGGTGACGTCGGCCACCTGCCGGGCGGAATGGCGCAGAAAGAAGTCGTCTCCCGGCACCTCCCACAGCGCCAGCACCTGGGGCGGCGCGAGTCCGCGACCGACCAGTTTCTCCATAGCGCTTTCCTGGCAGGCGCGGATGCTCGTCTGGCGATCCAGGGGTGACTCCAGCCCGCGTCGCAACGCTTTGCGGGTCTCCCCGTAAAGCGTGCGCAGCAGGCTCGCCCGCCAACTGTTCCACAGGGTCGGATTGGTGGCGGTGATGTCGGCCACGGTGAGCGCATACAGGTAATTCAGCCGCATCTCGGACTTCACCTCGGTGGCGAAGGCATGGATGACGTCCGGGTCGTAGATGTCCTTGCGTTGTGCCGTGCTGGACATGAGCAGATGCTGACGCACCAGCCAGGTGACCAGCTCCATGTCGCTGTCCGAGAGGCCGTGGCGGCGGCAGAAGGCTTCCGCGTCCGCCGCCCCGAGCTGGGAGTGGTCGCCGCCGCGCCCCTTGCCGATGTCGTGGTACAAGCCGGCGATGTACAGCAGCTCCACCTTTGGCAGGTTGCGCACGCAGTGGGCGGCCACCGGGTAGTGCTGGTGCGCCGAGCGGTAGTGCAGCCGGCGCATGTTGCGGATCACCGCCATGGTGTGAGCGTCGACGGTGTAAATGTGGAACAGGTCGTGCTGCATCTGCCCCACCACCTCGCCGAATTCCGGCAGGTAGCGGCCGAGGACGCCGTAGCGGCGCATGCGGGTGAGCTGCGATACCAGGGTGTAGGGCGCCTTCAGCAGATCGATGAACAGCTTGGTGTTGGCGCGGTCGTGGCGGAAGCCTTGATCGATGAGGTGCAGGTTGTCGCGCACCGCGCGGATGGTATCGGCGCGCACGCCGGAGATGTCGCGGCGGTTGGCCATGATGACGAAGATTTCCAGCAGCGCGCTGGGCGAGCGCTGGAACACGTCCGGGGAGGTGATCTCGATGTAGTTGTTGCGGATCCGAAAGCGCTCGTTGACCGCGACGATCTTGGGTCGCTCACGGGCCCGCAGGATGGACTCGTCGAAGTGCTGCAGCAGGATGTCGTTGACCTCCCGAAGGGCGATGATGTGACGGTAATAGTGGTGCATGAAGCGCTCGACCCCGAGCTTGGCGCGGGTGTCGGCGAAGCCCAGCCGCTGGGCCAGGGCCCGCTGATGCTGAAACTGCAGGTGATCTTCCTTGCGCTCGGCCAGCAGATGCAGGCCGAAGCGCACCCACCACAGGAATCGCTGGCCGTCCACCAGCCATACCCGCTCCTGAGCCGTCAGCATGCCCAGTTCCTCCAGCACCGCCAGGTCGGTGGTGCCGAATTTCCTGGCCATCACCCAGATCGCCGTCTGCAAATCGCGCAGCCCCCCGGGGGAGGTCTTGACGTTGGGTTCCAGGCCGTATTCGACGTTGTCGTACTGGCGGTGGCGCAGTTCCTGCTCGTCGCGCTTGGCCTTGAAGAACGCTTCCGGCGGCCACAGGCGCCGGGATGTCAGCCCCCGGTCGAGTTGCTCCGCCAGATCCGCGGCACCCACCAGCTGACGTCGCTCGAACATGGCCGTGGCCACGGTGATGTCACGCTGCGCCTCGCGCTTGCAGTCCCTCACCGAGCGCACGCTGTGGCCGAGCTCCTGGTTCAGGTCGATGAGGCAGTGCACCAGGGCGGTGATCACGCCCCGCAACCGCTTCGGCCGCCGGGCGAGGATCAGCAGATCGATGTCGGAGTGCGGGAACAACTCGCCGCGCCCATAGCCGCCAACGGCGAAGATCGCCAGATCCTGGCGGTGAGCTTCGGGAACCTTCTCTTCCCAGATCTCGCGGATGATCTGGTCGAACAGCGCGCAACGCTCGGCCACCAGGGCATCGACGTCGGCGTTCTGCCAATAGCGCTCGGCCAGTTCCTGGTCTTTGCTGGCGATCTGCGCCCGCAGGCGATCCACCAGCGCGCCCGGGCCGGCGCCGTAGCGGCGCGGGGCGACGACGGGGGCGGTCGGCGCGGCAGCGGGCGCGCGCCCCGCGCCCCGGGCGCCCTGTTCGGGCGAGCTCAAGCCGGATGCTCGTCGTTGCGCCGGGTGAGTACCTCTGCGCCGCTTGCCGTCACCATGATGGTGTGCTCCCACTGGGCCGAGAGCTTGTGGTCCTTGGTGACCACCGTCCATTGGTCCGGAAGGATCTTCACATGGCGCTTGCCGGCGTTGATCATCGGCTCGATGGTGAAGGTCATGCCTTCGTCGAGGGTCATTCCGGTATTGCGGTTGCCGTAATGCAGCACTTGCGGCTCGTCGTGGAAGGTCTTGCCGATGCCGTGCCCGCAGAACTCGCGAACCACGGAAAAGTGGTTGGCCTCCGCGTGAGTCTGGATGGCGTGGCCGATGTCGCCCAGGCGGGCGCCGGGGCGCACCGCCTCTATGCCCTTATACAGGCATTCCTGGGTGATGCGCATGAGCCGCTCTGCCAGCACGCTGGGCTTGCCAACCGGAAACATCTTGCTGGTGTCGCCGTGATAGCCATCCTTGATGACGGTGACGTCGATATTGAGGATGTCACCGGTTTTCAGTGCTTTACGGTCGGATGGTATGCCGTGGCAAACCACGTGATTGACCGAGGTGCAGATGGATTTCGGGAACGGCGGCGCGACCCCGTTGCTGTAGTTCAGCGGCGCCGGAATGCAGCCGAGCTCGACGATGAAGTCGTGGCAGATGGCATTCAGCTCATCGGTGGTGACGCCGGGCTTGACGTGGGCTCCGATCATCTCCAGCACCTGTGCTGCCAGGCGGCCTGCCGTGCGCATGCCGGCGATGTCGTCTTCTGTCTGTACCCGTGCAACCATGTGGCTCGAACAACCTTCTTGACCCACCGGAACGGGCTTGTTCCAGCCTGGGGGCGATTATGGTATAAAGCGCGCCGCCTCGGGGCAATGAAATCGCTCCCGGGCGAACGGCTTCCGCGCCGTCGTTGCGGTTCGATGGCGGTAGCAGAAGGCACTTTAACCAAAATCACTCACGTCATCCGGCACGTGCTTCCGGGTGCCAGGGGGTCGAATTCGTTCGGCGCCATGGTTGAGGCACGGGGATGGCGGAGGCTCAACCCAACAGAGGAACATCATGAATATCACCATGCGTGACATGCTCGCCGCTGGCGTGCATTTCGGCCATCAGACCCGCTTCTGGAATCCGAAGATGAGCCCTTACATCTTCGGCGCCAGGAACAAGATCCACATCATCAATCTCGAAAAAACCGTGCCGGCCTTCAATGCGGCGCTGGAAGCCCTGCGTAACATGTCGTCGCAGGGTAAGAAGACGCTGTTCGTCGGCACCAAGCGGGCGGCGGCCGAGACGATCCGCGAGCAGGCGTCCCGGGTGGGCATGCCGTACGTAGATCAACGCTGGCTCGGCGGCATGCTGACCAACTACAAGACCATCCGTCAGTCGGTCAAGCGCCTGCACGACCTGGAGGCTCAAGCTGCCGACGGCACCTTCGATCTGCTCACCAAGCGCGAGGCGCTGTCGAAGCAGCGGCTGCTCGAGAAGCTCGAGCGCAGCCTGGGCGGGATCAAGGAGATGGGCGGCCTGCCGGACGCGCTGTTCGTGGTGGACGTGATGCACGAGCACATCGCCATCGAAGAGGCCAACAAGCTGGGCATCCCGGTATTCGCCATCGTCGACACCAACAGTGATCCCGAAGGCGTCGACTTCGTGATCCCGGGTAACGACGACGCCATCCGCGCCATCCGGTTGTACGTCATCGCCGTGGCCGACGCCATCGAGGAAGGCCGTGAGTACGCCTCGGGCAACGTGCGTCCGGGAGAGTTCGTCGAGGTTGCCGAGGAAGCCGAGGAGCCGGTAACGGCTGAAGCCGACAGCGGCGCCAAGCAAACGGAGGAGTAGGTCATGGCCATCACAGCGGCAATGGTGAAAGAGCTGCGAGAGCGCACGGGGCTCGGCATGATGGATTGCAAGCGAGCACTCGAGGAAGCGTCCGGCGACATGGAGCTGGCTATCGAGGAGCTGCGTAAGAAGAGCGCCTTGAAGGCGGCCAAGAAGGCGGGGCGCACCACGGCCGACGGCCTGCTCGGCCTCAAGGTCTCCCCCGACGCGAAGAAGGGCGCGCTGATCGAGGTCAACATCGAGACCGATTTCGCGGCCAAGAACGAGAAGTTCATCGGCTTCGTCGACGATGTGCTCAATGCCGTTTACGGCAGCGGTGAGACCGACGTCGGCAAACTGCTGGGCGGCGAGTTGGGCAGCCAGAGGGAGACCCTGGTGCAGGAAATCGGCGAGAACATCACCGTGCGCCGGGCCGCGTACCTCGAGACCGCCGACGGGCGTATCGGTGAGTATCTGCACGGTGACCGTCGCAAGGGCGCCCTGGTGGAGCTTTCCGGTGGCGACGCGGAGCTGGCACGGGACGTCTGCATGCACATCACCGCCCTCAATCCCATGGTGGTGTCGGCGGACCAGGTGTCACCGGAGGTCATCGCCAAGGAACGCGAGATCTATGCTTCGCAGGCCGCGGACAGCGGCAAACCGGCCGACATCGTCGAAAAGATGGTGGAAGGGCGGGTGCGTAAGTTTCTCTCCGAGGTGAGCCTGGTGGATCAGCCGTTCGTGAAGGATCCCGACACCAAGGTGGGTAAGCTGGTCAAGGACGCGGGGGCCGAATGCCGGCAGTTCGTGCGTTTCGAGGTGGGTGAGGGCATCGATGTCGAAGCAACCGACTTCGCCTCGGAAGTTGCGGCCCAGGTGAAGGGTGCGCGCTGAGTGCTGCACCCCCACCGACCGGTAGGTGAGTAGCCGCCGTGCGGCGGGTGCTACTCAAGTTGAGCGGCGAGGCCCTGGCCGGTGGCGAGGGCGTCGGCGTCGATCCCGTGGTGGTGGCCCGGCTGTGCCGGGACATCGCTGCGGCGTTGGCCGACGGTGTGCAGATCGGCCTGGTGCTCGGCGGTGGCAATCTGTTTCGCGGCGCGACTTTGCAGGCTGCCGGCCTCGACCGGGTAACCGGCGACCAGATGGGCATGCTGGCGACGGTGATGAACGGGCTGGCGTTCCGCGACCTGTTGCGTCAGGCGGGGGTGACGGCAACGTTGTACTCCGCCATCGAGTTGCCCGGCGTTGCCGAACGCTTCCATCGCGATCGTGCGGTGGCTGCCATGGTGCGCGGGGAGGTCGCCATCTTCGTTGCCGGAACCGGCAATCCGTTCTTCACCACCGACACCGCCGCCTGTCTGCGCGGCATCGAGATCGGAGCGGATGCGGTGCTCAAGGCCACCAAGGTAGATGGCATCTATACGGCAGATCCGATGCAGGATGCCTCGGCAACACGTTTCGACGAGCTTTCCTACGACGAGGTGCTCGTGCGCAACCTCAAAGTAATGGATCTCACCGCCATCTGCCTGTGTCGTGATCACGACATGCCGCTGGTGGTATTCGATCTCGGCGTGGAGCATGCGTTGACCCGTCTGGTGAGGGGTGAGAAGGTTGGAACCCGCGTCAGCGGGGCAGGGAGACAGCAATGATCGACGACATTCTGGCGAGCGCCGACCAGCGCATGGCGAAATCCCTGGAAGCATTGCAGGGCGTGTTCGGCCGCATCCGCACCGGGCGCGCGAGCCCGTCACTGCTGGATGGCATCGAGGTCAGCTACTACGGCAACCCCACCCCGCTGAACCAGGTGGCCTCCGTCTCGGTGGAGGATGCCCGCACCCTGGCCATCTCCCCGTGGGAAAAGAAGCTGATCCCGGAGATCGAAAAGGCGATCCTCAAAAGTGACCTGGGAATCACTCCCAGCGCCACCTCGGAACTGGTGCGCGTGCCATTGCCATCGCTGACCGAGGAGAACCGTCGCGATCTCGCCAAGCAAGCCAGGCAGGAAGCCGAGCACGCCCGAGTGTCCATTCGTAACATCCGCCGCGACGCCATCGGCAGCATCCGCAGCAAGGTCAAAGACAAGGAGCTTGCCGAGGACGATGCGCATCGGGGCGAAGATGCGATCCAGAAACTCACCGACAAGCGGATCGGCGAGGTGGATAAGGCGCTGGAGGCAAAAGAAGCCGACCTGATGGTCATTTGAGGCTACACTTTCAAAGCCGATCGTCGTCAAACGATTGGCCTACAGGCTGCTGATGCGGGCGGCTCGTTTGCGGGGGATCGACGGGGTACATGTCGGAAGTCAGGGTAGCGATGAACAAAGCGCCAGCGGCGGAATCGTCCACCGCTGAGCGGCAGCTACCCGCCACGCAGGCGCCGATCACGCAGCCCCGGCACGTCGCCATTATCATGGATGGCAACCACCGCTGGGCCAAGCAGCGCCATCTGCCCGGCGCCGCGGGTCACCGCGCCGGCGCCAAGAACGTCCGCCCGGTGGCCGAAGCCTGTGCCGACGCCGGCGTCGAAATTCTCACCCTGTTCGCCTTCAGCACCGAGAACTGGCAGCGCCCATCGCGCGAGGTCAACCTGCTCATGGATCTCATGCGCAACGTTCTCGACAACGATATCGACGAACTCAACCAGCGCGGCGTGCGGTTGCGAGTCATCGGCGACCGGGAGCGCTTTGCGCCCGATCTGCAGATGCGCATGAACCGGGTCGAGAACCTGACCCGTGACAATCGCCGCATGATGCTCAACATCGCCGCCAACTTCGGCGGACGTTGGGACATCGCTCGCGCGGCGCGGCAGCTGGCCCACGACGTGGCCGCCGGGCGCGTGGCCCCCGCCGATGTCGACGAGGATCTGTTTGGCAGCTACCTGTCGTTGGGTGGTCTGCCAGCGCCGGACATCTGCATCCGCACCGGTGGTGATGCCCGCATCAGCAACTTTCTGCTGTGGGATTTCGCTTACACCGAGCTGTACTTCACCGAAGCGTTCTGGCCGGAGTTCTCTCTGCAGGATCTGATGGCTGCCCTGGCCTGGTTCCAGGAGCGGCAGCGTCGTTTCGGGCGCCGGCAGTAGTCGAGTTTGCTGCGCGCTCGAATCCTCACGGCCCTCATCCTTGCCCCGCTGGTTGTTTCGGCCCTCTATTTCCTGCCGCTTCCGGCGTACGCGCTGTTCTTCTGGCTGTTCGCTGCCGCTGCTGCTTACGAGTGGGCGGGCCTGGCGCGCATCGGCAGCACCCTGGGCCGGGTCGCCTATCTGACGGCGCTGGCGGTGCTGGCGCTGGTGACCTGGCAGCTGCCCGAGTATTGGGTCATGGTGTTGTGGCTGGCGGCCATCTTCTGGCTGCTGGCCGCCGCCGCGGTGGTGGCTTACCCCCGCAGCGGCCCCATCGTCAGCCACCCGCTGGTGATCATTCCGGCCGGCTTGCTGGTGACGTGGGCTGCGTGGCTCGCCTTCGTGGTCGTCCGCGACCAGCCCGGCGGGGCGACCTGGGTGCTGTGGCTGTTGCTGCTGGTCTGGAGCGCCGACATCGGTGCGTATTTCGCCGGGCGGCGTTTCGGGCGCCGCAAGCTCGCTCCGCGGGTGAGCCCCGGCAAGACCTGGGAGGGGTTCGCCGGCGGCATGCTGGCGAGCCTGGTCGTCACCCTCGCCATGCTCGTGCCCATGGGGGCTGTGGCGTGGTGGTGGGTGCCCGTGGTGGTGCTGCTGGCGGTGCTTTCGGTGTTCGGCGACCTGTTCGAGAGCGTGCTCAAGCGGCAGCGGGGCGTGAAGGATTCGGGCACGCTGCTGCCCGGTCACGGCGGGGTTCTGGACCGGATCGATTCGCTGGTGGCAGTGCTGCCGGTATTTGCTCTGGTGCTCGCCGACCGCGTTACTTAGCATCCGGCCCTACAAGCATGAGAACTCGTCTGTAAACCCCGCTCCGATCGTTTATCATCGCGCTCGCCGAAGCACTTGCCGCCGCGATTCGAGGCCAGAGCGCCGCAGATCCACGGTCCAGAACCAATAGGAAATTCCAAGGTCTCAGCTACGTGATGGAAGCTCTCCAATATCCGCTGGCGCTGATCGTGACGCTGGGCGTGCTCGTGACCATTCATGAGCTCGGGCACTTCATCGTCGCCCGTTTTTCCGGGGTGCGCGTGGTGCGCTTCTCGGTCGGTTTCGGCAAGCCGCTCTGGTCCTGGTTCGACCGTCATGGTACCGAGTTCGCGATCGCCGCCATTCCGCTCGGCGGATACGTGCGCATGCTCGACGAGCGCGAACCCGGGGTCGTCGAGGCCGTCCGCCAGCCCGGGGATCTCTCCTACAACGAGCTTGGCGTCTGGTGGCGCATCGGCATTGCCGCCGCCGGGCCGCTGGCGAATTTCCTGCTGGCCGCCGTGGTCTACTGGTTGCTGTTCGTGGTCGGCAATACCAGCATCGCGCCGATGCTGGGTTCGGTTCCCGAAGGCTCGCCCGCCGAGCGCGCCGGGCTTTCCGGTGGCGAGGAAATCGTCGCCGTCGACGGGCAGCGCGCACGCAGTTGGCAGGAAGTCACGATGGCGCTTGCCGGGCGCCTCGGCGACACCGGCAGCATCGTTCTCACCACCCGCACCCCGGGTGCGGAGCAGGAGCGCGATGCTCGGCTGCCCGTAGCTTCATGGCACCGGGGTGAGGACGAGCCCGATCTGCTCGGTTCCCTTGGCATCCAGCCGGCGCTGCCGGCGGTGATCGGGCAGGTGTTGCCCGACAGCCCGGCGGAGCGTGCCGGCTTGCAGCGCTTCGACCTGGTGTTGAGCGCCGACGGTGAGCCAGTGACCGGCTGGGTCGGCTGGGTCGAGCGGATTCAGGCCGCCCCCGGTCGACCGGTGGACGTGCTCGTGCAGCGCGGCGACCGGCAGCTTGCCTTGAGGGTCCGTCCGGAGGCACGTGCTGGCGCCGACGGCGGCGACATGGGCTATGTGGGCGTCGGCCCGCATACCAACGAGATTCGCTATGGCGCGCTGGCCGCGGTGCCCCGCAGCCTGGTCGAAACCTGGGACAAGACGGCGTTGACCCTGGGTCTGCTGAAGAAGATGGTCACCGGCGACGTGTCCATGAAGAACCTCAGCGGCCCCATCACCATCGCCAAGGTGGCGGGTGATTCTGCCCGATCGGGGTGGCAGTTCTTCTTCGGGGTACTGGCCTTGCTGAGCATCTCCCTTGGGGTGCTGAATCTGCTGCCGATCCCGATACTCGATGGCGGTCACATCATGTTCTGCGCGGCCGAGGCGGTGAGGGGAAAGCCGGTCTCGGAGCGGGCACAGATCGTGGGCACTCAGATCGGCTTGTTTTTGGTGGCGGGGCTCATGATGTTGGCGATCTACAACGACATCACCCGGTTATTCTGATCGTATTGCCCGAGGGAGGGTCATGAGGCGTTCGCTACGCTGGCTGAGTTGCTTGTTGCTGTGGTGTGCTGCCACGGCGCACGCTAATCCATTCACCATTTCCGACATCCGCCTGCAGGGTCTGCAGCGGGTGAGTTCGGGGACCGTTTTCAATCTGCTGCCGGTGAACGTCGGCGACACCGTGGACGAGCTCGCACTGCGCCAGCTGATCCGTCTGTTGTTCCAGTCCGGGTTCTTCAACGACATCCGCATGGCGCGGGACGAAGACGTGCTGGTGATCACCCTGTCCGAGCGTCCGGCCATCGACAGCATCGAGATCAAGGGCAACAAGGCGATCAAAACCGAGGCGCTGCTCGAGGGGCTTGGGCAGCAGGGGCTGAAGGAGGGCGAGATCTTCAAGCAGGCCACCCTCGAGCGGGTGGGCATCGAGTTGGAGCGTCAGTACGTTTCCCAGGGCCGCTATGGGGCCAGCCTCACCACCGAGGTCGAGCAGCTGCCGCGCAACCGCGTCGGCATCAAGATCGACATAGTCGAGGGCAAAAACTCCGGTATTCGCCATATCAACATCGTCGGCACGGAAGTCTACCCGTCAGAGGATCTGCTGAGTCAGATGGAGCTCAAGCATCCGAGCCTGCTGTCGTTCTATCGTAACGACGACAAGTATTCGCGTGAGAAGCTGGCCGGCGACCTGGAGCGGCTCGAGTCGTTCTACAAAGACCGCGGTTACGTCGCCTTCGACATCAATTCCACCCAGGTGAGCATCACCCCCGATCGCCGCCAGGTGTACATCACCATCAACGTCGACGAGGGCGAGAAGTACACCGTTCGTGACGTCAATCTGGTGGGGGAGCTCAGCGACATCCGCCCGGAGGATCTGCGGCGGCTGTTCGTGGTCGAGCCCGGCCAGGTGTTCTCGCAGGCCCGAGTCACCGCCACGGAAGCCCGCATCACCCAGGCGCTGGGCAACTCCGGTTACACCTTCGCCAGCGCCAGCGGCATTCCCAAGATCAACGACGACGGCACCGTCAACCTGGAGTTTTTCGTCGATGCCGGTAAGCGTGCCTACGTACGGCGCATCACCTTTTCGGGCAACAGCGTGACCCAGGACGAGGTGCTGCGTCGCGAGATGCGTCAGCTCGAAGGTGGCTGGGCATCCACGGCGCAGATCGATCTGTCGAAGGTCCGGCTGGAGCGGCTTGGTTACTTCCGCACCGTCAACGTGGAAACGCCCGAGGTGCCCGCCACCGACGACCAGATCGACGTGCACTTCACCGTTGAAGAGCAGCCGTCCGGCAGCATCTCGGCGACGCTGGGTTTCTCCCAGGGCTTCGGCCTGATCCTCGGCGCCAACTATCAGGAGAACAACGTGCTCGGCACCGGCAACAGCCTGGGCGTTGGGCTGTCGTACTCCCAGTTCCAGCGCTCGGCCAGCTTCAATTACTTCAACCCGTACTTCACTCAGGACGGCATCAGCCGCGGCTACAACGTGTTCTTCCGCGAGTCGAATTTCGATCGGGCCAACATCGCGCGCTTCACCACCAACTCATTCGGCGCCGGGCTGAACTTCGGCTTCCCCATCGGCGAGACCCGGCGCATCAACTTCGGCGGCACGGTGGAGTACACCGACATCACCGAAGGCGCCTTCCCCGCCCAGGAGATCTCCGAGTTCATCGACAAGAACGGCAACGACTCGCTGAACTACAAGCTCAACCTGTCGTGGAGCAGCTCGACGCTCAACCGTGGCCTGTTTCCCACGCGGGGTACCTCCCAGTCGCTGGGGCTGGAGCTTGCGGCCCCCGGCAGCGATCTGCAGTTCTACAAGATTCAGTACAACGGCCAG
>JBLRXD010000115.1:0-13098 GCA_047920935.1 Pseudomonadales bacterium
TCATCGACATCCTGCTCAACCTCAAGGGCGTTGCCGTCGTGCTGCACAATCAGGACGAAGTGGTCATCAGCCTGGCAAAGGAGGGCACAGGGCCGATCACTGCCGGTGACTTCCAGCTGTCGGCCGACGTCGAGATCGCCAACCCAGATCACCTGATCTGCACCCTGAACGAGAAGGGCGCCATCCGCCTGGAAGCAAAGATTACCCGTGGTCGCGGCTACGCGCCGGTGGATAGCCTGGAAGAAGAAGAGGAAAGCCGGCCCATCGGCGTGCTGCGGCTCGACGCCACCTACAGCCCCATGCGTCGGGTAGCCTACAGCGTGGAAAATGCGCGGGTAGAGCAGCGTACCGACCTGGATAAGCTGGTGCTCGATATCGAGACCAATGGCACCATCGATCCGGAGGAAGCCATTCGCCGCGCGGCCACCATTCTGCAGCAGCAGCTGGCGGTATTCGTCGATCTCGAGAGCGAGGGCGAGCCGGCCACCATCGAGCATGAAGACGAAATCGATCCGATTCTGGTGCGCCCGGTGGACGACCTGGAACTGACGGTGCGTTCGGCCAACTGCCTCAAGGCCGAGAACATTTACTATATTGGCGACCTGATTCAGCGCACCGAGGTGGAGTTGCTGAAGACGCCGAACCTGGGCAAGAAGTCGCTCACCGAGATCAAGGACGTGCTGGCCTCGCGCGGGCTGTCGCTCGGGATGCGGCTGGAAAACTGGCCTCCGCCGAGCCTGCGCGGCGACGACAAGGTCGCCTAGGCCTCGTAGGAGCGGTCTCGAGACCGCGATATCTCACCAGCGCGCTCCCAGGAGCGCGCATTGCACAACCAACGTTTGCAGAATACTTAGGAACGAGCCATGCGCCATCGTAAGAGTGGTCGTCAACTTAACCGCAACAGCTCCCATCGGCAGGCCATGTTCCGCAACATGGCGGTGTCGCTGTTCGAGCACGAAGTCATCAAGACGACCTTGCCAAAAGCCAAGGAGCTGCGCCGCGTAGCGGAGCCGCTCATCACCCTGGCAAAGGAAGACTCGGTGGCCAACCGCCGGTTGGCGTTCTCCAGAACGCGCAGCAAAAGCGCTGTAGGCAAGCTGTTCACCGAGCTTGGTCCCCGCTACGAGGAACGTCCTGGCGGCTACACCCGCATCCTCAAGTGCGGGTTCCGGGCCGGCGACGCGGCGCCAATGGCCTACATCGAATTGGTCGGTCGTCCGATGGCGGAAGACATCGATGAGGATCTCGAAGAAGAGACGGAGCAAGCCGAGCGCGGCTGATTACCTGCGAGCATGGTCGGCGGCAGGGGCGCAACGCTCCCCGCCGATCCAATCGTAGTCAGAGAACCTGCTTCAGAAACCTACCGGTGTAAGAACGCTTCACCCTGGCGAGTTGTTCCGGGGTGCCTTCCGCCAGAATCGTCCCGCCGCCGTCCCCCCCTTCCGGCCCGAGATCGATCACCCAATCCGCGGTCTTGATGACATCGAGATTGTGCTCGATCACCACGATGGTGTTGCCGTGCTCGCGCAGCTTGTGCAGCACCGCCAGCAACTGGGCGATGTCGTGGAAGTGCAGGCCGGTGGTAGGCTCATCCAGGATGTACAGCGTCCGGCCCGTGTCCCGCTTCGACAGCTCCCGCGACAGCTTGACCCGCTGGGCCTCGCCGCCGGATAGGGTGGTGGCGCTCTGCCCCAGGCGGATGTAAGACAGGCCGACGTCCATCAACGTCTGCAGTTTGCGCGCCAGCATAGGCACGGCATCGAAGAACGCTCGCGCCTCCTCCACGGTCATGTCGAGAACTTCGGTGATGTTTTTGCCCTTGTAGCGCACGTCCAGGGTCTCGCGGTTGTAGCGCTTGCCCTTGCAGACGTCGCAGGGGACGTAAATGTCCGGCAGAAAGTGCATCTCGACCTTGATGACCCCGTCGCCCTGGCAGGCTTCACATCGCCCGCCCTTGACGTTGAAGCTGAAGCGGCCAGGCCGGTAGCCGCGGGTGCGAGCCTCCTGAGTCTGGGCAAACAGCTCGCGAATGGGGGTGAACAACCCGGTGTAGGTGGCTGGATTGGAGCGTGGGGTTCGGCCGATCGGGCTCTGGTCGATGTCCACCACTTTGTCGAGGTGGTGCAGGCCCTGGATCGCTTCGTGGGGTGCGGCCGTAAGCGTGGTAGCCTTGTTGAGCGCTGTGGCGGACAGCGGATACAGAGTGTGGTTGATCAACGTCGACTTGCCGGAACCCGATACGCCGGTGACGCAGGTGAACAGCCCGCAGGGGATCTCCACCGTCACATCCTTGAGATTGTTGCCGCTGGCACCGATCAGGCGCAGCATGGCCTCCGGGTCCGGCGCTCGGCGGCTGGGGGGCACGGCGATGAACTGGCGGCCGGAGAGATAGTCTCCCGTGATGGATTCCTTGGCATTGATGATGTCGTCGATGCCGCCGCTGGCAACTACCCTGCCGCCATGGACGCCGGCGCCGGGGCCGATGTCGATGATGAAGTCGGCAGCGCGGATCGCTTCCTCGTCGTGCTCCACCACCAGCACGCTGTTGCCCAGGTCACGCAGGTGGGTGAGCGTGCGCAACAGCCGCTCGTTGTCGCGCTGATGCAGGCCGATGGACGGCTCGTCGAGAATGTACATGACGCCAACCAGGCCCGCGCCGATCTGGCTCGCCAGACGGATGCGCTGGGCTTCGCCGCCTGACAGCGTCTCAGCGCTTCGGTCCAAGGTCAGGTAGTTCAGGCCCACGTCCACCAGAAACTGCAATCGGGCGCGGATTTCCTGGAGGATCTTGCCGGCGATCTCGCCGCGGCGGCCCTTGAGCTTGAGCTTCTTGAAGTACTCGAGGGTGGTTTCCACCGATCCCGACGTCACCTCCGGCAGATTCACCTGGCCGATGAACACGTGGCGGGATTCCTGCCGCAGCCTGGTGCCATCGCAGGATGGGCAGGCGCGCACCCGCAGGTAGCGCTGCAGATTGTCGCGCACCATGCTGGAGTCGGTTTCGTGATAGCGACGCTCCATGTTGGGGATCACCCCCTCGAAGCGATGGCTGCGGCGGATCACGTCGCCGCGATCGTTGGCGTAGCTGAAATCGATGCGCTCGTTGCCGCTGCCGAAGAGGATGGCGTCCCGAAGTTTCTTCTTCAGCTTGTTGAACGGGGTCTCGACGTCGAAGCCGTAGTGCTCGGCCAGCGAGTTGAGCATGTGGAAATAGTAGACGTTGCGGCGATCCCAACCGCGGATGGCGCCTTCCGCCAGGGTGAGTTCCTCATCCTGCACCACCAGAGCCGGGTCGAAAAACTGCTTCACCCCGAGGCCGTCGCAGTCGCTGCATGCCCCTGCCGGATTGTTGAACGAGAACATCCGTGGCTCCAGCTCGCTGATGCTGTAGCCGCAGACGGGGCAGGCGAAGCGCGCGGAAAAGACCAGCTCTTCGGCGGCCTCGTCGTCCATGTCGCTGACCCGGGCGATGCCGTCCGCCAGCCCGAGGGCGGTCTCGAAGCTTTCCGCCAGGCGTTGCTGCATGTCTGGTCGGACCCGCAGCCGGTCGACCACCGCCTCGATGCTGTGCTTCTTGTTCTTGTCGAGCTGCGGCGGGTTGTCGAGGTCCACCACCAGCCCATCGATGCGGGCGCGGATGAAGCCGTTGGAGAGGAGTTCCTTGAACACGTGCAGGTGCTCGCCCTTCCGCTCCGCGACCACCGGCGCCAGGATCATGATGCGCTTGCCCTCGGGCAGCGCCAGCACCTGGTCCACCATCTGGCTCACCGTCTGGGCGTCGAGCGGCTCGCCATGGGTCGGGCAGCGGGGCTCACCCACCCGCGCGAACAGCAACCGCAGATAGTCGTAGATCTCGGTGATGGTGCCCACCGTGGAGCGGGGATTGTGGGACGTGGACTTCTGCTCGATGGAGATCGCCGGCGACAGACCTTCGATGTGGTCGACGTCCGGCTTCTCCATCATGGAGAGGAACTGCCGCGCGTAGGCGGATAGCGACTCTACGTAGCGGCGCTGGCCCTCCGCATACAGGGTGTCGAATGCCAGGGACGATTTGCCGGACCCGGACAAACCGGTGATGACCACCAGTTTGTCGCGAGGAATGTCCAGGTTGACGTTCTGAAGGTTGTGAGTGCGCGCGCCGCGTACGCTGATTGTGTCCAAGAGTCAGGCCATAGCAGAATAACCCGCCAACTTAAACGCATCGCCGGGGTGGAGCAAGCGCAGTCAACGTCGACTTCATCGGCACCAGGGCGTCTGACGCACGGGTGGCCAGGCCGCGTGCCGATAGGTGTCGCGACGGCAAATGCGCTAGACTGCGCGGCATCTCTTGGGACACGGTTGAGACGAATATGGCGCGGGGGATCAACAAGGTCATCCTTATCGGCAATCTGGGCGCAGACCCGGAAACCCGGTACTCCCAGGGCGGCAACGCGGTGACGCGGCTGCGACTGGCAACCAGCGAGAATTGGCGCGACAAGCAGACCGGTGAGCAGCAGGAACGCACTGAGTGGCACACCGTCGTGTGCTTCAGCCGTCTGGCGGAAATCGCCGGCGAGTACCTGCGCAAGGGCTCGAAGGTCTATATTGAAGGCAGCCTGTCGACCAGCAGTTGGGAGCAGGACGGTCAGAAACGCTACAAAACCGAGGTCATCGCCCGCGAGCTGCAGATGCTCGACAGTCGCGGTGGCGGTGGCGGTGGCGGTGGCGGCGCGAGCAGTGGCAGCGGTGCCGACGAAGGCGCCCCCACCGGCTTCGAGTCGCGGCGGTCCCAGCCGGCGAATCGACCGACGCTGCCAGAAGACGACTTCGACGACGACATTCCGTTCTGAGCGTCGCAAGCCGAGCCAGCTCTCACGGCCGATTTCGGTCGGCCTTCAGTGCTGCGGGCAGCGGTGTGGTGCGGAGCGCGCGCGGCTCATCGCCACAGACCCAGCCACAGCACCAGTAGCAGCGTGCCGAGCGCGAGTCGATAAACCACGTACGGCAACATGCCCGTGCGCTCCACCAGCGAGATGAACGCGCGAATGCACGCATAGGCAGCCATGCCTGAGAGGATCGCGGCCGTGGTCAGCAGCCCCCACTGGGGATCGTCGTCCCCGGTGGCCAGATCCACGGTAGACAGCAGACCCGCACCGGCAATGGTGGGGATGGAAAGCAGGAACGAAAAGCGCGCTGCGCCGGTGCGCGACAAGCCCACCAGCAACGCGGCGGTGATGGTAATGCCGGAGCGCGAGGTCCCGGGTATCACCGCCAGCGTCTGCATCATGCCGATCACCAGGGCATCCCGCCAGGTAACCAGCGCGCGCGCGCCGTGACGCATGTCTGCGAAGCCGAGCAGCAGCCCGAAGCCGATGGTGGTGGCGGCGATCACCGCGATGCTGCGCAGCTCGGTTTCCACCAATCCTTTTGCGAAAAAGCCCACGATCACGATGGGCAGCGTGGCCAGGGCGAGCTTGCCCAGTTCCTCGGCGTGGGCGTCCAGACGCCGGCGCAGCACCAGGGTTGCCGCGCTCTGAGCATAGCCGCCGAGGTCGCGGCGGAAGTAAACCACCACCGCGACCAGCGAGCCCATGTGCACGGCGACGTCGAAGGCGAGGCCCTGATCCTGCCAGCCGAGCAGCTGTGAAGGCAGGATCAGGTGCGCCGAGCTGGAGACCGGGAGAAACTCGGTGATGCCCTGAATCAGCGCCAGGGTGATGATCTGCAGCCATTCCATCCCGGTAGTCTACCTGCCGGTTCCCGGGTGAGCGACGTGTGCTTCGTTCCAGCGCCTTCCATGATATGGTTCCGGCCATGGCGGACACTGTGGAAATACCCCTATTCCCCCTGCATCCGGTGCTGTTTCCCGGGGGAAGGCTGCCGCTGCAGATCATCGAGCCACGCTACATGGACATGGTGGTGCGCTGCATGCGCTCGTCCGAACCGTTCGGCGTGGTGCTGATCCGCCGCGGCGTCGACGCGCGGCTGTTCTCCGACAGCCCGCAGCCGGAAATCTTCGATGTCGGCACCGATGCCCACGTGGTGGATTTCAATCAGCTGTCCAATGGCCGCCTCGGCATCGTGGTTCGTGGTGGGCGCAAATTCCGCATCCGCGCCACGCGGGAGCAGGAGGATCACCTGCTTCTGGGTCAGGTGGAATATCTGCCGGAAGAGCCGGCCCTGCCGGTGGGAGAGGAACACGGTGATCTGGTGGATATCCTTCGCGAGCTGATCAAGCATCCGATGATCGAAAAGCTCGGTCTGGAGATCCACTTCGACGACGCCCGCTCCGTCGGCTGGCGGCTGGCGGAGCTGTTGCCCATCGAGCCGGAGATCAAACAAAGCCTGCTGAAGCTGCAATGGCCGCGGGAGCGCCTGCAGGAGCTGACGCGGCTGGTAGACAAACTCCGGGGTTGACCGCTGGCGTATAATCGCCGGCCCACGAAAGGAGATTCGCAGTGCAATCCTCGGCTGAAACCCAACTCGACGGCCCGGTCGACGTGGAAACCTACATGACCAATGTCGGCCGCCAGGCGCGTGCCGCTTCCCGAGCCATCGCGGCGGCGCCTGCCGGGCCGAAGTCCCAGGCGCTGTTGAGCATCGCCGCTGCGCTGGACGCATCGCGCGACGCCCTGAAGCAGGCCAATGCCCGCGATCTGGCGACCGCCCGGGAGCGCCACCTGGCCCAGCCGCTGATCGACCGTCTGGGCCTCGACGACGCCGCCATCTCGCAGATGATCGACGGCCTGGAGCAGGTAGCGAAGCTTCCGGACCCGGTAGGCGAGGTGACCAACCTGGTGTATCGCCCGAGCGGCATTCAGGTGGGGCGCATGCGCGTCCCGCTCGGGGTCATCGGCATCATCTACGAGTCGCGGCCCAACGTCACGGTGGACGCCGCCGCTCTGTGCCTCAAGTCCGGTAACGCCTGCATCCTGCGGGGCGGCTCCGAGGCGTTTCGCTCCAACCAGGCCATCGCCGCAAGCGTCGCTGCCGGCCTCACGGCCGCGGGATTGCCGGCGGCGACGGTGCAGCTGGTGAATACCGTCGACCGGGCAGCCGTGGGCGCCCTGCTGAAGCTGGACGAATATGTGGATGTCATCATCCCCCGGGGCGGCAAGAGCCTGATCGAGCGCATCAGCGGTGAGTCGCGGATTCCGGTCATCAAGCATCTCGACGGTGTCTGCCACGTCTATATCGACGACGCCGCCGATCTCGAGATGGCGGTGCGGGTGGCGGTGAATTCCAAGACCGAGAAGTATGCCGTCTGCAACGCGCTGGAGACGCTGCTGGTGGCTGCATCGGTGGCCCCTGCGGTGCTGCCAAGGCTGGCGGAGCGGTTTGCAGCGGCGGGCGTGGAGTTGCGTGGCTGCGAGCGTACGCGGCAGCTGATTCCCGCGGTCGCGGCGGCCACCGAGGCGGATTGGTTCGAGGAATATCTCGGCCCGGTGCTGGCGATCAAGGTCGTCGACGGTCTCGATGCCGCCATCGCCCACATCAACACTTATGGTTCGGCCCATACCGATGCCATCGTCACCACCGACTACGCCCGCTCACGACGCTTCGTTGCCGAGGTCGACTCATCCTCGGTGCTGGTCAACGCATCGACCCAGTTTGCCGACGGGTTCGAGTACGGCCTTGGTGCCGAAATCGGCATCTCCACCGACAAGCTGCATGCCCGCGGTCCGGTGGGGCTCGAAGGCCTCACCACGCAGAAGTTCGTGGTGTTCGGCAACGGCGAGATCCGGCTCCGTTGATCTGTCTGTTTGGCGGCACGTTCGATCCGGTGCATGTGGGGCACCTGCATGCGGCCCGAGTGGTGTGCGATGTCCTGCGCCTCGATCAGATCAGAATGCTGCTTTCTGCCCGGCCCGGGCATCGCTCCGATCCCGGGGCGCCGGTGGAGCACCGTTGGCGGATGCTCGAGCTGGCCTGCGCCGAGGATGAGCGGCTGCTGCCCGACGACACCGAAGTGCGCAGGGCAGCGCGGTTGGGGCGGCCGTCGTACACCGTCGAGACGCTGGAGGAGGTGCGACAGCAGCATCCAGACGCGGTGGTCGCCTGGGTCGTCGGCAGCGATGCCTATCGGGAGCTGATGAGCTGGCATCGCTGGCGCGAGGTGTTCGATCTCACCAATCTGGTGGTGCTGCATCGGCCGGGCGCGCCGTTGCAGTTCGATGACGACGAGTTGGCGGCACTGACCCGGGAGCGTCGATCGACGCAGCCTCTCCGGCAGCCGGCCGGCGGCGTACTCGTTCTCGAGGCGGCGATGCGCGACGTTTCCGCGACGAGAATCCGGCGCGGGTTGGCGAGCGGCGGCGGTTGCGAAAGACAGCTGCAGGCGGTCGCGGATTTGCTCCCTGCTGCGGTCTACACATATATTAACGAGCATCACTTATACGGAGTGGTTAGTGACGCCTGAAGCACTGCGGAATCTCATCGTCAATGCGTTGGAAGACCGGAAAGCCCGGGATGTTGTCGTCATAGACGTGACTGCAGCCACCGACATCACCGACTACATGATCATCGCCAGCGGCACTTCCAACCGGCACGTGAAAGCGCTGGTCGATCAGGTCGTCGAAGCCACCACCTTGGCCGGATGCCGCCCCATGGGGGTGGAGGGTCGGGAGACTCACGAGTGGGTGCTGGTGGATGTGGGGGATGCGTTGGTTCATGTCATGCAGGCCGAGACCCGGTCGTTCTATGACCTGGAGCGGCTCTGGTCGGAACTGCCGGCCGACTCTGAAACCGGCGGGTGAAGATGCGGCTCATTGCGGTGGGCCTGCGCCCACCGGAGTGGGTAACGCAGGGGTTCTCCGAATATGCGCGGCGGTTACCGCGAGAGATGCCTCTCGAGCTGCTCGAAGTGGCCCCTGCGGCGCGCAAGAACCTGCCCGCGGCCCAGGCCCGGGCGCTGGAAGCGCAGCGGTTGCTGGCGCAGGTTGGCGCCAGGGATTGGGTAGTCGCCCTCGATGAGCACGGCACGACCTGGAGCACGCTTCGGCTGGCGGAAAAATTGGATGATTGGCGCATGCAGGGACGAGACGTCGCATTTCTGGTGGGTGGTGCGGACGGTCTGGATGCCAGCTGTCTGCGCCGCGCCGACGACGTGCTGGCGCTGTCGGCAATGACCCTCCCCCATGCCCTGGTTCGGGTGTTGCTGGCAGAACAGCTCTACCGCGCCTGGACCGTCAATTCCGGCCATCCGTACCATCGGGGGGGCTGACTTGTCACCGCACTTCTCCATCAAGGACAACCAGCGAGAACAGCGTGCCTTCGTCGTGCGTTCGCTGACCCTTCTGGTGCTGGCCGTGGCCCTGGTCGGGGTGCTGGTGCTGAGGCTGGTCCAGCTCCAGGTATGGGAGCACGAGACCTACCAGACGCGCTCGGAGCAGAATCGCATTCAGGTGCAGCCGCTGCCCCCGCCCCGAGGGCTGATCTACGACCGTAACGGAGAGCTGCTGGCCAGCAACCGGCCCATTTCCACCCTCACGGTAGTGAGGGAGCGGGTGCGCGACATGCCCGCTCTGCTGCAGCAGCTCGCGGAGCTGGTGGAGCTCGGCGGCGACGACGTGGAGCGTTTCCAGCAGCGCTTGGCACGCACTCGACGGCCGTTCGAAGCGGTGCCGCTGAAGCTCAACCTCAGCGAGGAAGAAGTTGCCCGGCTGGCCGTTCACCGGCATTGGTTGCCCGGCGTGGAAGTCGCCACCGAGCTGGTACGTTATTACCCACAGAACGACCTGGTTGCTCACTCGATCGGCTCGGTGCGACGCATCAGCGAAGACGACATGCGCCGCCTCGATCCTGTGCGCTACAGCGGTACGCGCTTCATCGGCCGCCATGGGGTCGAGCGTTTCTACGAGCAGTCGCTGCACGGTGAGGTGGGCTACCAGAAGGTGGAGATCGACGCCCACGGGCGCATCCGCCAGGTGCTGGACATCAACCCGCCGGTGGCTGGCCAGAACATCACCGTGCACCTCGACAGCCGGCTGCAGCGCGCGGCCGCAGCCGCCTTGGGTGAGCGCCGCGGCGCCGTGGTTGCCCTGGACCCCCGCTCCGGTGGCGTGCTCGCCATGGTAAGCACGCCGGCCTATGATCCCAACCCCTTCGTGACCGGAATCAGCAGTGACGCGTACCGGGCGCTGGTGTCCTCCCGGGATACGCCGATGTTCAACCGCGCCATCAGCGGTCAATACTCGCCGGGGTCGACGTTCAAGCCGGTCATGGGCCTGGCCGGCGTGGCCATGGGCGCGATTCGCTGGGATGAGGAGATCTTCGACAACGGCTCGTTTCGCCTGCCTGGCCAGGCGCGCATCTATCGGGATTGGAGCTGGCGACCCGGCAACGCCGGCGGCCAGGGGCGGGTCGACCTGCACCGCGCCATCTACCGCTCGTCGAACGTGTACTTTTACGACCTGGGCACCCGCATGGACATCGACGACCTGGCTGCCTTCGCCGGTCAGTTCGGTCTCGGCGCCCGGTTTGCCTGGGACATTCCCGAGACCAGCCCCGGGTTGATGCCGAACCGCATCTGGAAGCGCGGCGCCAAGGGCGAGCCGTGGTATCCGGGTGACAGCGTCAATATCGGCATTGGCCAGGGCGATCTGCTGGTAACTCCCTTGCAACTCGCCAGCGTGGCGGCCACCATCGCCAGCCGCGGCCGCATCGTCAGGCCGCGCATGCTGCTGGCGAGCGACCGGCCGCTGGTGGAGGTCGATCCGCCGCTGCCGTTGCCGGCGGTGCAAGGCCCGAGCCCGGATGACTGGGAGCGAATGGTCGCGGCCATGGAAGCCGTGGTGCACCGCGGCAACCTCGGCTACGGCCAGAGCGGCACGGCGTGGTATCACATCGGTCGAAACATTTCCTACCGCATGGCCGGCAAATCCGGCACCGCCCAGGTGGTTGAGATCCGGCAGGGTCAGGAGTACGACGAGGATGAGCTCGACGAATATCAGCGCAAGCACGCCTGGTTCATTGCCTTCGCTCCCGTGGAGGATCCGGTGATTGCGCTGGCGGTGCTGGTGGAAAACGGTGGCGGCGGCAGCTCGGTGGCCGCCCCCGTGGCACGTGAGGTCATCGATGCTTACCTGCTGCCTCAGCTGGAGGCGCTCAGCGTCAGCGCCCGATGAGCCGTCTGGTCAATGAGCCCTGGGGTCCATGAGCAGTCAGGATTTCGTCCGCAGCCTGCCGCCGTACGGCGGAACTGGCGCCCAAGCGCGCCTTCGGCAAATCCATCTCGATCCGTTGCTGCTGGTGACGCTGCTCGCCGTGGTCGCCCTTGGCCTCACCATCCTCTACAGCGCGGTAGACCGGGACCCGACCCTGTTCGGCAATCAGGTGGCGCGCATGGGGATGGCGTTTGCCGCCATGGTGATAGCCGCACAGCTGCATCCGCGGTTCTATCTGCGCTGGACGCCGGTGTTCTATGGGGGCGGGTTGCTGCTGTTGATCATGGTGCTGGCCATGGGCGTTTCGGTGAAGGGCTCGCAGCGCTGGCTCGACCTGCCGGGGCTGCCGCGGTTCCAGCCGTCGGAAATAATGAAGCTGGCCGTGCCGATGATGGTGGCCTGGTATTTCCACGATCGGCCGCTGCCGCCCCGCTTCAGAGACGTGTGCGCGGCGCTGCTGATCATCGGCCTGCCGGCCGGCTGCATCATGCTGCAGCCGGATCTGGGCACCGGCATCCTCGTGGCCGGCGCGGGCGTTGCGGTAGTGCTGTTGGCGGGCCTGCCGTGGAAGTGGGTGGCGATGGCCGGGGCGGGTCTGGCCATGGCGGCGCCGGGGCTGTGGTTCCTGCTCCAGGATTATCAGCGCCAGCGGATCCTGACATTGTTCGATCCCCAGAGCGACCCGCTGGGGGCGGGTTGGAACATCATTCAGTCCACCACCGCCATAGGGTCCGGCGGCGTCTACGGTAAAGGGCTGTTTGCCGGCACCCAGAGTCACCTGGACTTCCTGCCGGAGAGTCACACGGACTTCATCATCGCCGTGATCGCCGAAGAATTGGGGTTGGTGGGCGTGCTGACCATGCTCGCGCTGTATCTGATTCTGCTGGCCCGGGGGCTGCAGATCGCAGCCCAGGCGCAGCACACCTTCGAGCGGTTGGTGGCAGGCGCGCTGACGCTGACTTTTTTCGTTTACGTGTTCGTCAACGTCGGCATGGTCTCGGGCCTGCTTCCCGTGGTTGGGGTGCCGTTGCCACTGGTCAGCTATGGCGGTACCTCGGCCATCACGCTGATGGCGAGCTTCGGGATCATCATGGCGGTGCGCAGTCACCGTGGCTGGTAATCAACATATTTCGGAGACCGGGAATTGACTAGGATGAGTTGCATGAGCCGGATCGGCCGGATTCTGGTGCTGGCCGGATTGCTGCTGGCGGCTGCGGGCGTGCGCGCCGACTACAGCGAGCGCGCGGATGTCCGCGCCTACGTGGCGCAACTGGTGGCCGAGCATGGCTTTGCCGCCGATGAGTTGATGGAGCTGTTTGCCCAGGGGGAGCGCAAGCAGAACATTCTCGATGCCATCGCCCGCCCGGCGGAACGGGTGCTGAAGTGGCATGAGTACCGGGAGATCTTTCTCGGGGAGCCGCGTATCTCCCAGGGGGTGGAATTCTGGAACGAGCATGAGGAGGTGCTGGCCGAAGCGGAGCGGGTGTTTGGCGTCGCCGCCGAGTATGTGGTGGCCATCATCGGCGTAGAGACCCGCTACGGGCGGGTCATGGGCAGCCACCGGGTGCTGGACGCGTTGCTGACCCTGGGTTTCGACTACCCGCCCCGGGCGGACTTCTTCCGTCGGGAGCTCACCCAGTTTCTGCTGCTGACGCGGGAGGAAGGGCGTAACCCCGTCGAACTGATGGGTTCCTATGCCGGGGCCATGGGATACGGCCAGTTCATCTCGTCCAGCTATCGGGCATACGCGGTGGATTTCGATGGCGACGGCTTGCGCGACATCTGGGCCAACACGCACGATGCCATCGGCAGCGTTGCCAACTACTTTGCCCGTCACGGCTGGCGCGCTGGGGAACCGGTGGTGCTGCCGGCGCAGTGGCGCGGTGACGGTGACGACGGCATCGCCACGCAGAATCTCGAACTCAGGCATACCGTGGCCGATCTCGCGGCACTC